>NZ_JBUDZG010000015.1:0-111269 GCF_054950075.1 Acidovorax sp. Q11
CGGTGCAGCACTACCGCATGAGTGCCCGGCCCATGCCAACGACCCTGGCGCCCATCGAGTACGCCGAGCGCGACCATGTGCTCACGGTGGGCTGGAATGGCTTTGTGAAGTTCCGGGGACACAAGCTACGGTTATCCAGTGCACTGCACAGACTGCCGGTCGCCTTGCGCCCGGACGATCTGCACGACGGGTGCTTTGACCTGTACTTCTGTCACCAGCGATTCATGCGTCTGGACATGAACGCCCTGACGGCTTCCAATTGAGGAGGTGTTACCCATGTCCCCGCACACCTGTTTCCCATGTGTCCGGTCCATACAGCGTCGCCGAAAGAAAGTCACCAAAGAAAGGGCGACCCCCAGTCTGCGACCCCTGCGCTTCGCTACGGGGCAAACCTGCGGCGGGGCGGTTGCGGGGTGCGCCGCAGAACTCACTGCGCTGCTTCGCAGCTCCGTTCGGACAACTGCGGCGAGTCAGTTCACGAAGCATGGGCGCTTCGACGCCCATGCCACCCCGCAACCACCCCGCCGCAGGCGCAGCCAGCAGGGGGTGGGGAACCGAACACCCAAACAGCTGAACAGCCCCACGGGCCATCGCTGCGCTCGGCCCTGCCTGCGCAGCGCGAGATGGGGCCGAGCGCAGCGATGGCCCGAATGGATGTCCGATCCCGGTGGGTTCCCTTCTGTATGCGCCTGGGGCGCGCAGGGCGCGGGGTGGCATGCGCGTCGGAGCGCGCATGCTTCGTGAACTGATTCACCGCAGTTGTCCGAGCAGAGCGCCGCAGGCGCGCAGCGAGTTCTGCGGTGCACCCCGTGACCGAGCACCCCAGGTTGCCCCGCAGCGCAGCGAAGGGGTCGCAGACAGCAGGGTCGCCTTTTCTTTGGTGACTTTCTTTTGGCGAAGCAAAAGAAAGCCACTGCGCCGCCGGGCGCACACCCCGGCCTCCGTCCTCAAACCGAGCATGTTTTTCAAATCTGCACGCCAAGGCTTCGACATGCTCAGCCCGAACGGTTGAGGCGCATCCAGACTATGAAAAATCCCGCCCTTTGATCTACTTATGCTATAAAAATAATAGCTATAAAGGCTTTTCCAGAGCGCGGTAAAGCCCAAAAAATCTCAAAAAAATCACCCCGCAGGCACACGCATCCCCACCCGCAACCCCTTCGGCACCACCCCCTCGCCCACTGTCCGGCCGCCATGCCGCAGCGCAATCTCCTCCACGATCGACAGGCCCAGCCCACAGCCGCCCGCCTTGTCGGACCCGCGCCAGAACCGCGCAAACAGATCGCCCAGGTGCTCGGCCGGTACACCCGGACCGTCGTCCTCCACCAGCAGCAATGCCCAGCGGCCGGGCTCCTCGTGGCCTACGCGCACTGTCACGGTGGCGCCGGGGCCGGCGTAGTGCAGAGCGTTGTCGATGAGGTTGTTGAGCGCCTCGCGCAGCAGCAGCGGGTGGCCCTGCACGGGCAGGCTGTCGTCGCCCTCGTAGCCCAGGTCCATGCCCTGGGCCAGGGCGCGGGCGGCCCATTCGCGGGCCACCTCGCGGGCCAGGGCCGCCAGGTCGATGGGCTGCATCTCCACGTTCGACTCGGAGCGCGCCAGCTGCAGCAGCTGGTGCACCAGGTGGGCGCTGCGCTGGGCGGCCGAGAGCACCTTCTGCAGGCGGGCCTGCACCGCCGGTTCGTGGCTTTCGTGCAGGGCCAGTTCGGTCTGGCCGATCAGGCCTGCGAGCGGGGTGCGCAGCTGGTGGGCGGCGTCGTTGAGAAAACGCTTTTCCTTTTGCTGGCCGCGGGCCACGGTTTCCAGCAGACGGTTGATGGTGCTGGCCAGCGAATGCACCTCTTGCGGGGCCGATGTCAGCTCGATGGGTAGCAGTGGTGTCGTGCCGGTGGTGGGCTGGGCGCCCGCGCGCTCGATCTGCGCCTCCAGGCGCTTGAGGGGCTGCAGGCCGCGCAGCACGCCTGCGTACACCACGGCGCTCAGGGCCAGGCCCATCAGGCCCATGGGGAACACCATCTGCTCCAGCAGCTCCTGGGCAATGCGCTCGCGCACCGTGAGGCTCTGGGCCACCTGCACGCGCAGGCGCTGGCGGGTGGAGGCGGTGCCGTAGTCCACGTCCAGCAGCGCCACGCGCACGGGGCGGTCGTCCACGCGCGCGTGGTAGAGGTAGGGGTCGCCCACGCGCACATCGACGGGCGGCGGCGGCGGCAGCTGGGCGTTGCCCAGCAGAAACCGGCCGGGGGGCGACGACACCATGTAGGTGATGCGGTCGGCCGGGTCCTGCTCCAGGATGTCCTGCGCGGCCTTCGGAAAATCCACCAGCAGCCCGTCCCCAATCGGCTTGATCTGCCGCGCCAGCGCCCGCACCGACTGGGTCAGCGTCTGGTCAATGCCCTTCTCGCCGTTCTGCAGCGCAATGCGCCAGGCCAGAAATCCGCCCGACAGCCACAACACCAGCTGCGGCAGCAGCAGCCACAGCAGCAGCTTGCGTTGAAGAGAAACCCCAGGTACATGGCGCATGTTTCAGCAGTCAAAAATGGGCGGCGCTGCGTTAAATACTGGCGCGGCCCATGCGAGGGCCGCCGCGCAAGGGCCGCCCCGCCGCGCTGGCGGAGTCCCCCTTCCCGCAGTGCGCAGCGCTGCGAGAGAAGGGGGAAGCGGCGTAGCCGCTCAGGGGGATGGTCACGGTCTGTTCAGCATGTACCCCAACCCCCGGATATTGCGGATGTTCAGGGGCGAGGTGTCCAGCTTCTTGCGCAGGCGGTGCACATACACCTCCAGCGCATTCGAGGCCAATGGCGCTGCGGCCTGGCCGGGTTCGGTGGGACTGGCGCGCCAGGCGGCCAGCACGTCGTCGCGCGTGACCACCTCGCCCACGCGGTGGGCCAGCAGGGCCAGCAGTTCCCACTCGCGCTGGGTCAGGTCCAGCGGGTCGCCGTTCAGCGCGGCGGCCTGGCCCGCGTGGTCCAGCACCAGCGGGCCCAGGGTGGTGAGCTGCGGCCCCTGGGTGCTGCTGGCTTGGGTGAAGGCAGGCTGGCGCGCACGGCGCAGCATGGCCTGCAGGCGGGCCTGCAGCTCCTGCATGTTGAAGGGCTTGGTGAGGTAGTCGTCGGCCCCGGCGTTGAGACCCTGCACGCGGTCTTCCACGCCGTCACGGGCGGTGAGGATCAGCACCGGCAGGCCCGCAATGTGCGCGCGCGCCCAGGTCAGCAGCTCAATGCCATCGGCGCCTGGCAGGCCCAGGTCCAGGATGATCCCGTCCACTGCCTGCATCTGCAAAAGCGCCATGGCCTGCGGCACGCTGCTGGCGGTGCAGACGCTGTAATCGAGTTGCTTGAGTTGGCCGGAAAGTGCGTCGAGCAAGAGGGCGTCGTCTTCGACAATGAGTAGCGTGGCCATGGATTGAGCATATCAAAGGCCCCCGCAGCCAAGCCTTTGTGGCCCGGCTGCGACTCTCAGGGAAAGCCCTGAGAATTAAATTAATTATTGTAATTAAAGTACCAACTGCGCTGAACAGCACCGAATTGCGGCGCACCAAACGGATTCAAACATCGAGGAGACACGGGTATGTGGAAGATGACAAAAATCGCCGCAGTGGCGGTGGGCCTGGCGGCAGCGATGTCGGCCAGCGCGGGGGAGGTCGAGGTCCTGCACTACTGGACTTCGGGCGGCGAGGCCAAGTCGGTGGCCGAACTCAAGAAAATCATGCAGGGCAAGGGCCACACCTGGCGCGACTTTGCCGTGGCCGGTGGTGGTGGCGACAGCGCCATGACCGTGCTCAAGAGCCGCGTGATCTCGGGCAACCCGCCTTCGGCCGCGCAGACCAAGGGCCCGGCTATCCAGGAATGGGCTTCGGAAGGCGTGCTGGCCAACATGGACACACTGGCCAAGGCCGAGAAGTGGGACGAGCTGCTGCCCAAGGTGGTCGCCGATGTGATGAAGTACAAGGGCGCCTACGTGGCCGCCCCGGTCAACGTGCACCGTGTCAACTGGATGTGGGGCAGCTCCGAGGCCCTGAAGAAGGCTGGCGTTGCCGCCATGCCCAAGACCTGGGACGAGTTCTTTGCGGCGGCCGACAAGCTCAAGGCCGCAGGCCTGGTGCCCGTGGCCCACGGCGGCCAGAACTGGCAGGACTTCACCACCTTTGAATCCGTGGTGCTGGGCGTGGGCGGCGCCAAGTTCTACCAGGACGCGCTGGTCAAGCTCGACAGCACTGCACTCACCAGCGACACCATGAAGAAGTCGCTCGAGACCTTCCGCCGCATCAAGGGCTACACCGACCCCGGCGCACCCGGCCGCGACTGGAACCTGGCCACGGCCATGCTGATCCAGGGCAAGGCGGGCTTCCAGCTGATGGGTGACTGGGCCAAGGGCGAGTTCCTGGCCGCAGGCAAGGCACCGGGCAAGGATTTCCTGTGTGCTGCGGCACCAGGCTCAGCCAATGCGTTCACCTTCAACGTCGATTCGTTCATCCTGTTCAAGCTCAAGGACGCCGCTGCACAGAAGGCGCAGAGCGACCTGGCCAGCTCCATCATGAGCCCGGCCTTCCAGGAAGTGTTCAACCTGAATAAGGGCTCCATCCCCGTGCGTGCGGGCCAGCCGATGGACAAGTTTGACGACTGCGCCAAGGCCTCGGCCAAGGACTTCGTGGACACCGCCAAGAGCGGCGGCCTGGTGCCCAGCGCGGCCCACGGCATGGCGATTGCCCCGGCCACCGAAGGCGCCATCAAGGACGTGGTCAGCCAGTTCTGGAACGACGACAAGGTCAGCGTCGCCGATGCCATGAAGAAGATCGCGGCCGCCGCGAAAACCAAGTAAGCCGTGCAAGACACACGCGCACACACGCACTAAAACCAACCCCAGAGGGATCCCATCATGAAGACAAGAAACCGCCTCACGGCGGTGGCTTTGGCCGCCGCATGCGCGAATGGCGCCTTTGCAATGGAAGTAGCAGGCTTTGAGTTCAACGGCTACTCGCGCGGTGGCCCGGTGTTCAACCACTCCGACGGCGTCAAGGGCAACCTGTCGCTCGGCGGCGAGCTGCAGAAGTTCCGCCTGGGCAACGAGGGCGACAACGGCATCGAAGTCAACTTTGCGCGCACCTTCGAAGCTGGTGGCGTGAAGTGGAAGGTGAACTACATGCCCGCCAAGTGGGGCAGTGGCGACATCAGCACCGAGCAGGCGTTTGTAGAAATGAGCGGCTTCTCGTTCGCCCCCGAAGCCAAGTTCTGGGCCGGCCAGCGCCGCCTGCGCATCCAGGATGTGCACATCGTTGACTACTTTCTGCTGAACTACGGCGACAACATCGGCGCTGGTGTGACGGATGTGCCCGTGGGCGGCATGAAGCTGGGTGTGGGTGTGTTCACCGGCGACAAGTTCGACGGCAACCTGCCCAACAACGTGAAGGCGCACCGTATCAACGCCGACCTGTCCGAAATCAACACCAACCCCGGCGGCAAGCTGCGGGTGTTGCTCACGGCCGTGGGCGGCAAGGGCCAGGTCAACGGTGGTTCGGGCTCGGGCATCTCCTTCATGCACACGCAAAAGGAATTCCTGCTGCCCAGCATCAGCAACACCTTCTACCTGCAAACCTCGCGCGGCCATGCCCGCATCGACGGCGAGTTTGAAGCCATCGACGGCACGCGCGCTGGCCGCCGCTCCACGCGCATTGCCGACTCCATCAATTGGCAAAGCGGCCCCTTTGGCGGCCAGGCCCTCATTGGCTACCAGACCAACAAGGCCGACCTGACCGGTGTGGAGACCAAGGACTTCTCGCTGGGCGGCCGGGGCTCGTACGCGTTCAGCAAGAACTTCAAGGGCCTGGTGGAACTGTCCACCACCACCCGCAAGGGCAGTGGCCCGGACCAGCGCCTGTCCAAGGCCACGCTGGCAGGTGCCCTGGCGCTGTCGGAAGACTTCTGGTCGCGCCCCGAGCTGCGCCTGTACGTGACCAAGGCCAACTGGAACCAGGCCGCCGCCGCAGCCAACGCGGGCAGCTTTGGCGCCAATGGCAAGACCTCGCGCACGCTGGTGGGCGTGCAGTACGAGGTGTGGTGGTGATCCGTTGAGGAGGTAGTGAGATAGCGAGTTATCCAGAGGTTACTTTGTTCAGTTTGGGGGGCACTCCTGCGTGTCCCCCGCTTTTTTTCCATGCAGGACGATGACAAACACATACCGTGGCCATGAGCAAGAACACCTTTGAAACATGGCTGCCCAAGCTGGTCGTAGCGCCTGCCTTTGTGCTGGGCTTCGCCTTCATTTATGGCCTGATGGTGTGGAACGGCGTGCTCAGCCTCACCGTCTCGCGCATGCTGCCCAACTACGAATGGGCGGGCCTGGCGCAGTACGAGCGCCTGTGGGAGATGGACCGCTGGTGGGTGGCCCTCAAGAACCTGGGCATCTTCGGCGTGGGCTACGTGGGCGGCTCGCTCGCCATCGGCGTGGTGCTGGCCGTGCTGCTGGACCAGAAGATCCGCGCCGAGGGCGCGCTGCGCACCATCTACCTGTACCCCATGGCGCTGTCGTTTGTGGTGACCGGCACGGCCTGGAAGTGGCTGCTCAACCCGGGCCTGGGCATCGAGAAAATGGTGCGCGACTGGGGCTTTCCCAACTTTGAATTTGGCTGGCTGGTGGACACCGAGATGGCCATCTACTGCGTGGTCATCGCGGGCATCTGGCAGAGTGCAGGCTTTGCGATGGCGCTGTTCCTGGCGGGTCTGCGAGGCATCGACGACAGCATCATCAAGGCCGCGCAGGTCGATGGCGCTTCGCTGCCGCGCATCTACTGGCGCATCGTGCTGCCCGCGCTGCGGCCGGTGTTCTTCTCCACGCTCATGGTGCTGTCGCACCTGGCGATCAAGAGCTTTGACCTGGTGATGGCACTCACCGCCGGTGGCCCTGGTTTTGCCACCGATGTGCCTGCCACCTTCATGTACACCATGTCGTTCTCGCGCGGCCAGATCGGCCTGGGCGCGGCCAGCGCCACCATGATGCTGGCCACCGTGGCGGCCCTGGTGATTCCTTACCTTTACAGCGAACTGCGGACCAAAGCCCATGACCGCTAAGCCCTCCTTGCTCCCTTCTGTGGGCCGCTTTCTGGTCTACGCGGTGCTGGCCCTGGCCACCGTCTTCTTTCTGCTGCCGCTGTACGCGATGCTCGTCACGTCGTTCAAGGACGCCGAGGAAATCCGCAGCACCTCGCTGCTGGCGCTGCCGGGTTCGCTGAACTGGTCGGCCTGGGGCACTGCCTGGCAGAGCGCCTGCACGGGCGTGGACTGCAATGGGCTGCGCCCGTTCTTCATGAACTCGGTGGCCATGGCCGTGCCTGCGGTGCTGATCTCCACCGTGTGGGGCGCGCTCAATGGCTATGTACTCAGCCTGTGGAAGTTCCGGGGCAGCGATGCGCTGTTTGGCATGCTGCTGTTCGGCGTGTTCATGCCCTTCCAGGTGGTGCTGCTGCCGATGAGCCAGGTGCTCGGCTGGCTGGGGCTGTCGAGCTCCATCACCGGGCTGGTGCTGGTGCACTGCCTGGCGGGGCTGGCGGGCACCACGCTGTTCTTCCGCAACTACTACGCGGCCATCCCGAAAGAGCTGGTGAATGCCGCACGCATGGACGGCGCGAGCTTCTTCCAGATCTTCTGGCGCATCGTGCTGCCGCTGTCCACGCCCATCATCATGGTCACGCTGATCTGGCAGTTCACCAACATCTGGAACGACTTCCTGTTTGGCGTGGTGTTCTCGGGCACCGACTCGAAGCCCGTGACCGTGGGCCTGAACAACCTGGCCAACACCAGCAGCAGTGTGAAGGCCTACAACGTGGACATGGCGGCCGCGATCATCGCAGGCTTGCCCACCATGGTGATCTACGTTCTCGCAGGCAAGTTTTTTGTGCGCGGCCTGACGGCTGGCGCGGTGAAAGGTTAAGGAAAATCATGGCGTCTTCATTGGACATCGCGGGCATCAACAAGCGCTTTGGCAAGGGCGACAAGAGCGTGGAAGTGCTGCGCAAGATCGACATCCACGTGGCACCGGGCGAATTCCTGATCCTGGTCGGCCCCTCGGGCTGCGGCAAGTCGACGCTGCTCAACATCATTGCGGGCCTGGACGAGCCCACCGAGGGCGAGATCCGCATCGCCGGCAACAACGTGGTGGGCATGCCTCCGCGCGACCGCGACATCGCCATGGTGTTCCAGAGCTACGCGCTGTACCCCACGCTGTCCGTGGCCGACAACATCGGCTTTGCGCTGGAGATGCGCAAGATGCCCAAGGCCGAGCGCCAGAAGCGCATCGACGAAGTGGCCGCCATGCTGCAGATCAGCCAGCTGCTGGACCGCCGCCCCAGCCAACTCTCGGGCGGCCAGCGCCAGCGCGTGGCCATGGGCCGGGCGCTCGCGCGCCAGCCGCAGCTGTTCCTGTTCGACGAGCCGCTGTCCAACCTCGACGCCAAGCTGCGCGTGGAGATGCGCGCCGAGATCAAGCGCCTGCACCAGGCCAGCGGCATCACCAGCGTGTACGTGACGCACGACCAGGTCGAGGCCATGACGCTGGGCTCGCGCATCGCGGTGATGAAGGGCGGCGTGGTGCAGCAGCTGGGCACCCCCGACGAGATCTACAACCGCCCGGCCAACACCTACGTGGCCACCTTCATCGGCTCCCCCACCATGAACCTGCTGCGCGGCGCGGTCACGGGCGGGCAGTTTGGCATCCAGGGTGCGGCGTTGAACCTGGCGCCTCCACCATCCAGTGCCAACGAGGTGCTGCTGGGCGTGCGCCCCGAGCACCTGGTGATGCAGGAGACCGCCCCCTGGCGCGGCCGGGTCAGCGTGGTGGAGCCCACGGGCCCGGACACCTATGTGATGGTGGACACCGCTGCGGGCAGCGTCACGCTGCGCACCGACGCCCAGACCCGCGTGCAGCCCGGCGAGCATGTGGGCCTGGCCCTGGCGCCCGCGCATGCCCACTGGTTTGATGCACAGTCGGAAGAGCGGCTGGCCGCCTGAGAGGCTGAGAGTCTTTTAGCCATGCCCGCCTTGCACGCCAAAAAGCCCCGGCTCGTCGTTGCAAATGCTCGCCATAGCCCGAGCTATGGCTGTGCTTTGCGCCTAGATCCGAGGCGTTTTCGCGCGCCTTTCGGGCTTGGCTAAAAAACTCTCAGCCTCTGGGCCGGACGGTGTGAACCTGCGGCGCAGACGCCGCCACCCGACTTTGGTCTTTGTCAGGGCAAAGATTTGAAGTAAAAACAGGCTTCTGCGCGCGACTGGTATGCCTTTTGAGCTATTAATAATGTAGCAATTGAAGGCCGCAGCCGCTGGCTCTCCCACCGCCGGGCGGGTGTGACATCCTGCCCGCCCTGCCTTTCTTCGAACCCTTTGGGATTCTTTTCGTCGATCTATGCACCCGCAGCGCCTTCTTGCCGACATTGGCGGCACCAACATCCGCCTGGCCTGGCAGGCATCGCCCACGGGCCCGCTCAACGACACGCGGGTGTTGCCCTGCGCGCAGTTCCCCACGGTGGACGCGGCACTGGCCGCCTACCTGCAAGAGGTGGGCGTGCCCACCCCGCGCGAGGCCGCATTCGGCATTGCCAACCCCGTCACGGGCGACGCGATCCGCATGACCAACCACAGCTGGAGCTTCTCGCAGCGCGCCGTGCGCGAGGCCTTTGGTTTTGAGCGGCTGGTGGTCATCAACGACTTCACCGCACTCGCGTTGGCGCTGCCCCTGCTCACGCCCGATCAACTGCGCCCCGTGGGCGGCGGCACGGCCGTGCCGGGCGCCGCGATTGCGCTACTGGGCCCGGGCACGGGCCTGGGGGTGTCAGGCCTGGTGTTTCCGCCGGGCTCCAGTCTGGGTGTGCCGCTGTCGGGCGAGGGTGGCCATGTCACGCTGGCCGCGCAGACCCAGCGCGAATTCGATGTGCTGGGCATCCTGCAAGAGCGCTACGGCCATGTGTCGGCCGAACGCGCCGTGTGTGGCGCCGGGCTGGTGGACCTGTACCACGCGCTGCGCCGGCTGGCCCAGCGTGGTGGCAAAGAGATCAGCTCGGCTGCGCAGGTGACCGAACTCGCACTGCAGGCCAACGACCCGCTGGCGCTGGAGGCGCTGGAGCTGTTCTGCGGCTTTCTGGGCAGCGTGGCGGGCAACCTGGCGCTCACGTTGGGCGCGCGCGGCGGTGTGTTCATCGGCGGCGGCATGGTGCCGCGCCTGGGCACCTGGTTCGACCAGTCCCCGTTCCGCGCGCGGTTTGAATCCAAGGGGCGGTTCCAGTCTTACCTGGCGGGCATCCCCTGCTGGGTCATCGACCCCGGTGCCACGCCCGCGCTGCACGGCGCATCGCGCGCGCTGGACATTGCGGGCTCGGACGCATGAGTAGCGACAGCGCACCACCGCCCATGCTCCGGCCCACCGGTGTGCACCACGTGGCCGTCATCGCCAGCGACTACGCGCGCTCGCGCCACTTCTACACCGAGGTGCTGGGTCTGCAGGTGGTGCATGAGCACTACCGCGCCGAACGCCAGTCGCACAAGCTCGACCTGCAACTGCCCGATGGCACGCAGGTGGAGCTGTTCTCCTTTCCAAACCCGCCGCCGCGCCCGTCCTACCCCGAGGCCTGTGGCCTGCGCCATCTGGCGTTGCGCGTAGCCGATATGGAGGCCAGCGTGGCCGCGCTGGTGGCGCATGGCGTGGCCGTGGAGCCGGTGCGGGTGGATCCGTTCACCGGTGCACTGTTCACGTTTTTTGCCGACCCGGACGGGTTGCCGATCGAGCTGGTCGGGCCTGCGACCAGCGCCATGCCGCGCTGATTGCACTCACCCAAAAAAGAAAAGGCCCTGGTGGGCCTTTTTCCGTGTCACATCTCTTCACTCCAGCAATACCCATCGCGCGCAATCATCGCGCTGGCCGCACGCGGGCCCCAGCTGCCCGCAGGGTAGGGGCGGGGGCCTGCCGGGTCGTTCTTCCAGTATTGCAGGATGGGTTCCACCCAGCGCCAGGCTTCTTCCTGCTCGTCGCTGCGCACGAACAGGTTCAGGCGGCCAGCGATCACGTCGAGCAGCAGGCGCTCGTAGGCGCCCACGCGCTCGGTGCCAAAGCGCTGGTCAAAGTCCAGGTTCAGGTGCACCTGCGACAGTGCGGGTTCCGTCTGGTGCTGGGCGGCGCCCTGGGCCATCAGGTGCAGTTCCAGCCCGTCCTTGGGCTGCAGGTTGATCACCAGCCGGTTGGCAGCGCCTGCAGGCGTCTTGAAGATGGGGTGGGGCACGGGGCGGAAGTTGATGACGATGTGCGCATCGCGCCCCGCCAGCCGCTTGCCGGTGCGGATGTAGAACGGCACACCCGCCCAGCGCCAGTTGCTGATTTCGGTGCGCAGCGCCACAAAGGTCTCGGTGGCGCTGCCGGGGGCCACGCCTTTTTCTTGTGCATAGCCGGGCACGGGCTGGCCCTGGTGGTTGCCCGCCGCGTACTGGCCGCGGATCACATGCTGGCCAATGGTTTCCAGCGTCCAGGGCTTGAGCGACTGCAGTACCTTGAGCTTTTCGTCGCGGATCGCGTTGGCGCTGGAGTTGATGGGCGGCTCCATGCCGATCGCGCACAAGAGCTGCAGCGCGTGGTTCTGCACCATGTCGCGCATCGCACCGGTCTGGTCGTAGAACGCGCCGCGCGATTCCACGCCCAGCTCTTCAGCAATCGTGATCTGGATGTTGGCAATGGTCTCGCGGCGCCACAGGGGCTCGAACAGCGCGTTGCCAAATCGCAGCGCAAACAGGTTCTGCACCGAGGGCTTGCCCAGATAGTGGTCGATGCGGAAGACCTGCTCTTCCTTGAGCACGCGGCGCAGGGTGTCGTTGATGGCGCGGTTGGACTGCAGGTCGTGGCCCAGGGGCTTTTCCAGCACCACGCGGGTGGTGGGGCCGTTCAGGCCCACGGCGGCGATCTGCTCGCACACGTTGGTGAACAGGCTGGGCGCGGTGGCCACGTACATCACCACCGAGTCGGCGCCGCGTGCCTTCAGCGTCTCGGCCAGGCGTTCGTAGTCCTGGGTTTTGGACAGGTCCATGCGCAGGTAATTCAGCAAGGCCGCAAACCGCGCAAACTCGTCCGGTGTGGGGCGCTTGGCCAGTTCCACGCTGTCGAACCGCGACTGGATCAGGCTGCGGTATTGTTCGTCGCTCAGGTCGTCGCGCGCCACGGCGATGATGCGCCCGCCCTCGGGCAGCGTGCCATGGCGGAATGCCTGAAACAATGCGGGCATGAGCTTGCGCCAGGCAAGGTCGCCGGTGCCGCCGAACAGGACGAGGTCAAAACTCATGGTGTCTCCGTGGTGGGTGTGTCGTTTTGCTGCGTGGAATTGTAATCACGTTACATAAATTTGTGGCCTTCTTTGCTATGTTCCTGCTGCTTGTAACCCAAAAGAATCCGTAAAACTCGTTGAATTTCTGTAATCAAGTTACCATTCCGGCGCATTTCCAACCCCAGACGACATGACCCTCATGCCCACCCGTTGCGACCAGACTGCCCTTTGGCCCCTGCTGGCGGCCCACTTTGACGCCCAGGGCCGCAGCCTGGATATGCGCCAGGCCTTTGCGCAAGACGCGGGTCGTTTTGCGCATTTCAGCCAGCAGGCGCCCCACGTGTTTGCCGACCTCTCCAAGAACCTGTGGAGCCGCGAGACCGAAGCCCTGCTACTGGATCTGGCCCGCGCCTGCGGGGTGGAACAGCACCGCGATGCGATGTTGGCGGGCGAGGCCGTCAACACCACCGAAAACCGCGCCGTGCTGCACACGCTGCTGCGCCGCCCGGCCGGCGTGGCCCTGCCCGGTGATGTGCCCGAAACCGCACAGCGTCTGGCCGATGTGCACCACACGCTCGATGCGATGCTGCAGTACGCCGAGCAGGTGCGCAGCGATGCCGCCATCACCGACGTGGTGAACATTGGCATCGGCGGATCGGACTTGGGCCCGCACATGGCCGTGCGCGCGCTCGAAGAGTTCCGCACACCGGGCAAGCGCTTTCACTTTGTCTCGAACGTGGACGGGCACGAGTTGCACCATGTGCTCAAGGGTCTGCGGCCCGAGAGCACGTTGTTCCTGGTGGCGTCCAAGACCTTCACCACGGCCGAGACCATGACCAATGCGCGCTCTGCGCTGGCCTGGTTCGATGCCCAGGGTGGGCGCGATGTGGCGCGCCACTTTGCGGCACTCACCACCAACATCGAAGCCGCAGCGGCCCTGGGCATCACCACCACCTTCGGCTTCTGGGACTGGGTGGGCGGCCGCTACTCGCTGTGGTCGGCCATTGGCCTGCCCATTGCCATCGCGATCGGTGCCCAAGGCTTCCGCGACTTCCTCGCGGGTGCGCATGCCATGGACGAGCATTTCCGCACCGCGCCGCTGGCGCAGAACCTGCCCGTGCGCCTGGGTCTGCTCGATGTCTGGTACCGCAATTTCCACGGCTTCACCAGCCGCTGCATCGCGCCGTACCACGCCGCGCTGGGCCGTTACTCGGCCTACCTGCAGCAGCTGGAGATGGAGAGCAACGGCAAGCGCGTGGCGCAAGACGGCAGCACGCTGGCCTGCGTCACATCGCCCGTGCTCTGGGGCGAGCCCGGCACCAACGGCCAGCACGCGTTCTTCCAGATGCTGCACCAGGGCGCCGATGTGCTGCCGCTGGAGATCGTGGCCGTGCGCAAGGACTCGCACCCGCTGCCCGGCCACCAGCAAAAGCTGCTGGCAAACGCCCTGGCGCAAACGCAGGCGCTGATGGTGGGCAAGGCCAGCGACGACGGCCACCGGCACTTTCCGGGCAACCGTCCCAGCACCCTGATGCTGCTCGAATCACTCACCCCCACATCGCTGGGCGCGCTGATTGCACTGCAGGAGCACCGCGTGTTTGTGAGCGGCAGCCTGTGGGGCATCAACAGCTTTGACCAGTGGGGCGTAGAACTGGGCAAGGTGCTGGCCAAGGACTTGGAAGCGCGGCTGGAGAGCGGTGATGTGGCAGGGCTCGATGGCTCCACGGCGGGCCTGCTGGGCCTGTTGCGCAACGCGACTTGACCCAGCACCGCACCGTCCTCGGAGTAGCTCCGGCGCCAGACCGGGTGCTCCACTGCCAGAAACCAGCGCGGTTTCTGGCCCACAGCCAACACATCAGGAGACACACGCCATGGCGATCCCGCCCCTGCCAGACTTCCGGTCCGCAGCCTTTTTGCGCCAGCATCTGCGTGACACCATGGCGTTCTACGCCCCCGTGGCCACGGACGCGAGCGGCGGCCAGTTCCACTTCTTCCTGGACGACGGCACGGTCTACAACACGCATACCCGCCATCTCGTCAGCGCCACGCGTTTTGTGGTCACGCACGCCATGCTCTACCGCACCACGGGCGAGGCACGCTACCAGGTGGGCATGCGGCACGCGCTGGAGTTTTTGCGCACTGCGTTCCTTGACCCTGTTGATCGTGCGATGGGCGGCTACGCCTGGCTGATCGACTGGCATGAAGGCCGCACCACCGTGCAAGACGCCACACGCCACTGCTATGGCATGGCCTTTGTGATACTGGCCTACGCCCGCGCATATGAGGCGGGAGTGCCCGAAGCCCGCCAGTGGCTGGCTGAAGCATTTGACACCGCCGAACTGCATTTCTGGCAACCCGCCGCAGGCCTGTATGCCGACGAGGCCAGCCCTGATTGGCAGCTGACCAGCTACCGGGGCCAGAACGCCAACATGCATGCCTGCGAAGCCATGATCTCGGCCTTCCGCGCCACGGGCGAGCGCCGCTACATCGAGCGTGCCGAGCAACTCGCACAAGGCATCTGCCAGCTGCAGGCAGCGCTGTCCACCGTCGCCAGCGCCCCCGCTGCCGAAGGTTGGGTGTGGGAACATTTCCACGCCGACTGGTCCGTGGACTGGGACTACAACCGCCACGATCGCAGCAACATCTTTCGCCCCTGGGGCTATCAAGTCGGCCACCAGACCGAATGGGCCAAGCTGCTGCTGCAACTCGATGCGCTGCTGCCTGCCGACTGGCACGTGCCCTGTGCGCAGCGCCTGTTCGATACCGCTGTGGAGCGCGGCTGGGATGCCGAACACGGCGGCCTGTACTACGGCATGGCGCCCGACGGCAGCATCTGCGACGACGGCAAATACCACTGGGTGCAGGCCGAGAGCATGGCGGCTGCAGCGGTGCTGGCTGTGCGCACGGGCGATGAGCGCTACTGGCAGTGGTACGACCGCATCTGGGCCTACTGCTGGGCCCACTTTGTGGACCATGAACATGGCGCGTGGTTTCGCATCCTGCACCGCGACAACCGCAATACCACCCGCGAGAAGAGCAATGCGGGGAAGGTGGACTATCACAACATGGGGGCGTGTTATGACGTGTTGGGGGCGCTGGGAGGGGTGTGAGTAAGAATGATGGCTATCGGCCAATTTCGGGCAAGGGAGTCACAAGTGTCACTCGAATGGAAACTCTCTACTGATGGGATCGACTGGGAAGAACTTTCTGCCCTTTATCGAGCCGCCCCTTTGGGCGAGAAGAGCCCGCTTCATCTGCAGAGGGTCTTCTCAAACAGCATGTTCAAGTGTTTCGTCTACGAGAATGCGAAGCTCGTAGCGGTGGGGCGCGCGCTCGCAGATGGTGCAGATTGCTCGTACATCTGCGACATTGCGGTATCGCCTGGTCATCAAGGTACAGGCCTCGGCAAACAGGTTGTCAGCAAGTTGATGGAAATGTCATGCGGACACAAGAAAATCATCTTGTATGCAGTTCCTGGCAAAGAGCCTTTCTATAGAAAGTTTGGCTTCTTGCGAATGAAGACTGCCATGGCCATTTTTGAGAATCAGAAGCAGCAAGTTGAGAAGGGCTACCTCAGTGAAGCCTAGTTCTTCTGTCGTGAGGGTCGGCGTAGGTGGTAGGTGCCAACCTTCGGGAAAGCCAAACGTCTGCAATGGTCCTTGAACCGCCCAGCGTCCTTAATACGTGAAGAGGTTCACTGGTAGCCCAGCAGTCTCCACCCGCACGCTGAACAGCGACCCTGCCGGCACCGCCGCCTCCTGCTCCTCCACCGGCCGCCCCGCCCGTGCCGACGTGATGAACAACGTCCGCAAATCCTCCCCCCCAAAACACACCATGGTCGGGCACTGCACCGGCACGGTAGTGCGCTGCAGCACCTCACCCGCTGGCGAAAGCTGCAACACGCAAGCCCCTTCGTACATCGCCACCCAGTAGTTGCCTTCCACATCCACTGCCGCACCATCGGGCCGCCCACCGTAGGGCTGGCCTTCCATCTTGCGATCGAACTGCACCCAAGGGCGGCGGTTGGTGATTTCGCCCGTGGCCACATCGAAGTCGAACTGGTCGATGCGATGCTCCGGCGTGTTCGACCAGTACAGCGTGTGGTTGTCGGAGCTGAAGGCCAGGCCGTTGGCGGTGAAGTTGTCGCCTGCCATGCGGCGCACGCGGTAGCCGGTGGCGCTGGTGGCATCGGCCTGCAAGCACCACAGCGCGGCATGGGGTGCCGTGCGGGGCGTGATGACCGAGCCCGCCCAGAAGCGGCCTGCGGTGTCGCAGCGGCCGTCGTTCAGGCGCAGCACCCTGGTGTCGTGCTGCTCAGGTGGGAGCAGGGCCAGGCAGGTGAGGGCGGTGGGGTTGGCGCTGTCCTTCGCCGTATCCAGAAGATAGAAACCGTTTCGTAACCCGATTACCAATCTCCCACCCGCTGCTGGCGCGCAGCAGCCGGGCTCACTGGGCATGCGCCATTGTCGGTGGCGGCCGCTTTCGGGATGCCATGCGTGTATTGCTTGACCCTGAATGTCACACCAGTACAGGGATTTCTCCGTGGGGTGCCAGAAGGGGGATTCGCCCAGTTCGGACGGCGGCAAGGGCAAGGTTTGCAGGGGCATGGGTTGAATCGAGGTGGTTATCGAGTTACATTCTAGGGCCTCAGATAACAGGCGCCAGGGGTAACGCCCTGGGGCCGAGCCACCCACCGATGGAGACCTCCATGCACCCAGTTGTAGCGCGCGTGACCGAGCGCATTGTCCAGCGCAGCGCAGACACGCGCGGCGCCTACCTTGCTGGCATTGACGCCATGATCGCCCGCAAGCCCGCGCAAGACCGCATGGGCTGCGCCAACCTGGCCCACGCCTATGCGGCGCTGCCGGGCTCTGACAAGTTCAAAGTCACCGTCGAAAAGGCCCCCAACATCGGCATCGTCACGGCCTACAACGACATGCTCTCGGCCCACCAGCCCTACCAGAGTTACCCCTCCGTTTTGCGCGACGAGGCTGCCCAGCATGGCGCCACGGTGCAGGTGGCCGGTGGCGTGCCTGCGATGTGCGACGGCGTGACGCAGGGCACGCCCGGCATGGAGCTGTCGCTGTTCTCCCGCGACGCCATTGCCATGGCCACGGCGGTAGCGCTATCCCACGATGTGTTCGATGGCGCGCTGCTGCTGGGCGTGTGCGACAAGATCGTGCCCGGCCTGCTGATCGGCGCGCTGCACTACGGCCATTTGCCTTGCGTGTTTGTGCCTGCAGGCCCCATGGGCACAGGTCTTTCGAACAAGGACAAGTCGAAGGTGCGTGAGCAGTACGCGCAGGGCCTGGTGGGCCGCGACGAGCTGCTCAAGGCTGAATCGGCTGCGTACCATAGCCCCGGCACCTGCACGTTTTACGGCACGGCCAACAGCAACCAGATGCTGCTCGAAGCCATGGGCCTGCATGTGCCCGGTGCGGCGTTCGAGTCGCCCGGCACTGAGGCGCGCGAAGCCTTCACGCGGCAGGCGGTGCGCACGGTGCTCGACATCGGCAAGCGCGGCAACCGCTTCACGCCCATCGGCAAGCTGGTGGACGAGCGCTGCATCGTCAACGCCATGGTGGCCTTGCTGGCCACGGGCGGCTCCACCAACCACCTGATCCACTGGGTGGCGATTGCGCGCAGCGCGGGCATCCTGATCGACTGGACGGACTTTGACGAACTCTCGTCCGTGGTGCCGCTGCTGGCCCGCGTGTATCCCAATGGCGATGCCGATGTGAACCAGTTCCAGGCTGCGGGCGGCCCGCCCTGGATCCTGCGTGAGCTGCTGGCGGGTGGCTTCATGCACGCCGATGTGTTGAGCGTGAACGCGGGTGGCATTGCCGATGGCGGCAAGAGCGCACCCGCCGTGTCGGGTGACACCTCGGTGCTGCGGCCCGTGAGCGCGCCTTTCTCGCCCACCGGCGGCCTGCGCCTGCTGCAAGGCCGTCTGGGCCGCGCAGTGATCAAGGTCTCGGCCGTGCCGGAAGATCGCCACATTGTCGAAGCCCCTGCCCGCGTGTTCGATTCGCAAGAGGCTTTGCTCGCTGCCTTCAGCGCGGGCGACGTGAACCAGGACATGGTGGCTGTGGTGCGCTTTCAGGGCCCACAGGCCAACGGCATGCCCGAGCTGCACAAGCTCACGCCCCCGCTGGCTGTGCTGCAGAACCAGGGCTTCAAGGTGGCGCTGGTGACCGATGGCCGCATGAGCGGCGCATCGGGCAAGGTGCCCGCCGCTATCCACGTCACGCCCGAGGCACTGGCCGGTGGCCCGCTGGCCAAGGTGCGCGATGGCGACATCGTGCGGGTCGATGCGGTGGCTGGCACGCTCGATGTGCTGGTCGATGACGCCACCTGGGCGGCCCGTTCCCCCGCGCCCTACAACGCCCCGTCGCAAATCGGCTTCGGCCGCGAACTCTTCACCAACTTTCGCCGCCACGCGGGCGGTGCCGAACAAGGAGCCTGCACATGGCTGTAACCCCTGCTTCCACGCCTATGAATCCCCTCGACATCGCCAGCCATGGCCCCGTCATCCCCGTCATCGTGATCGACCGCGTGGAAGACGCGCTGCCCCTGGCCGAAGCGCTGCTGGCCGGTGGCGTGAAGGTGCTGGAGGTGACGCTGCGCACCGCTGCAGGCTTGCCCGCCATCGAAACCATCGCCCGCAACCTGCCCGAGGCCGTGGTGGGCGTGGGCACGGTGCTCAATGCCGATGACGCGCGCCGCGCGAGCGAAGCCGGTGCGCGGTTTGCCGTGAGCCCCGGCTACACCTCGGCCGTGGGCAGCGCCTGCAAGGGCCTGAACCTGCCGCTGCTGCCCGGCGTGGCCACGTCGAGCGAGATCATGGCGGCGCTGGCCGATGGGTTCTCGTTCCTCAAGCTCTTCCCGGCCGAGGCCGTGGGCGGTATTCCACTGCTCAAGTCCTGGGCCAGCCCGTTTGGGCAGGTGAGCTTCTGCCCCACGGGGGGCATCACCCCCGCCACTGCGTCCAACTATCTGGCGCTGCCCAATGTGCGCTGCGTGGGCGGCTCGTGGCTTACGCCCACCGACGCCGTGCGCGCGGGCGACTGGGCGCGCATCACCGAGCTGGCACGCGCCACGCAGGCGCTGCGCAAGGCGGGTTGAGCTGGGCTGAAGCAGGAAAATACAGTCAAAATGGCCGCTTCCGCCTGATGGATATGCCTTTGTAGCTATAAAAAATATAGTGAACGGCTGCCTGTGTGCCGCGTGCGACCCACACCGTGCGACGGCGCCCAGCAATTTCCACCCATGTCTGACGCAGAGCCCCCCTATCATGGCGCGGGGGCTTGGTCCCCCACATCGCTGGTTTGCTTTTCAACCAAGAGAGGGAGTGCACTGTGGATTTTGTTTCTGCTGTCAAAAGCTGCTTCGCGCAGTACGCGGGTTTCTCCGGCCGCGCGCCACGCTCGGAGTTCTGGTGGTTTGCCTTGTTCCAGGTGGTGGTGCTGGTGGTCACCGGCTTTGTGAGCGAGGTGCTGTACGGCATTGCCGCGCTGGCCCTGCTGCTGCCCGCCATCGCCGTGGGTGCGCGCCGGTTGCATGACATTGGCCGATCGGGCTGGTGGCAGCTGCTGTCGCTGACCGGGATCGGTTCGCTGGTGCTGATCTACTGGTGGGTACAGCCCAGCGGCGACTGATTTTTGCGGGATGCGGGGCCTTACAAGCAACCCGCCACGCCATAAAAAAACCCGCAGGCCGTGAAGGCCTGCGGGTTTTTTGTTGGGCGCTGCCTGCGCAGTCAGTCAGCACGCTGCTGGCTGCGCGGGGGGCGGGCAATTACATGCCCATGCCGCCCATGCCACCCATGCCGCCCATGTCGGGCATGCCGCCGCCAGCGCCGGCTTCGTCCTTCGGAGCCTCAGCCACCATGGCTTCGGTCGTCAGCAGCAGCGATGCCACGGAGGCAGCGTTTTGCAGAGCCGTGCGGGTGACCTTCGTGGGGTCCAGAATGCCCAGTTCGAGCATGTCGCCGTACGTGTCGTTCGATGCATTGAAGCCGTAGTTGCCCTTGCCGGCCAACACAGCGTTCACCACCACCGAGGCTTCGCCGCCGGCGTTGTTCACGATTTCGCGCAGGGGGGCTTCGATGGCCTTGAGCACCAGCTTGATACCGGCTTCCTGGTCGGCGTTGTCGCCCTTGACCGAGTCGCCCACAGCTTGCTTGGCACGCAGCAGAGCCACGCCGCCGCCAGCCACAACGCCTTCTTCCACAGCTGCACGCGTGGCGTGCAGTGCGTCTTCCACGCGGGCCTTCTTTTCCTTCATTTCGACTTCGGTGGCAGCGCCGACCTTGATCACGGCCACGCCGCCAGCCAGCTTGGCCACGCGCTCTTGCAGCTTTTCGCGGTCGTAGTCGGACGTGGCTTCTTCGATCTGCACGCGCACTTGCTTGACGCGGGCTTCGATGTCAGCAGCAGCGCCAGCGCCGTCGATGATGATGGTGTTTTCCTTGCCCACTTCGATGCGCTTGGCTTGGCCCAGGTCGGCCAGCGTGACCTTTTCCAGGGTCAGGCCCACTTCTTCAGCGATGACCTTGCCGCCCGTCAGGATGGCGATGTCTTCCAGCATGGCCTTGCGGCGGTCGCCGAAGCCAGGAGCCTTCACAGCCACAACCTTCAGGATGCCGCGGATCGTGTTGACCACCAGCGTAGCCAGGGCTTCCCCGTCAACTTCTTCGGCAATGATCAGCAGGGGACGGCCAGCCTTGGCGACTTGTTCCAGCGTAGGCAGCAGGTCGCGGATGTTGCTGATCTTCTTGTCGAACAGCAGCACGAAGGGGTTGTCCAGAATGGCGGATTGCTTTTCTGGGTTGTTGATGAAGTAGGGCGACAGGTAGCCGCGGTCAAACTGCATGCCTTCCACGACGTCCAGTTCGCTTTCCAGCGACTTGCCGTCTTCCACGGTGATCACGCCTTCCTTGCCGACCTTGTCCATGGCGTCAGCGATCAGCTTGCCGATGGTTTCGTCGGAGTTGGCGGAGATCGAACCCACTTGGGCGATTTCCTTGGAGGTGGTGGTGGGCTTGGAAGCCTTCTTCAGCTCGATCACCAGGGCGGCGACAGCCTTGTCGATACCGCGCTTCAGGTCCATCGGGTTGATGCCAGCAGCCACGTACTTGAAGCCTTCGCGCACGATGGCTTGTGCCAGCACGGTGGCGGTGGTGGTGCCATCACCAGCGTTGTCGCTGGTCTTGGAGGCCACTTCCTTCACGAGCTGGGCGCCCATGTTCTGCAGCTTGTCCTTGAGTTCGATTTCCTTGGCCACGGACACACCGTCCTTGGTCACGGTGGGGGCGCCGAACGAGCGCTCCAGCACCACGTTACGGCCCTTGGGGCCCAGCGTGACCTTGACCGCGTTGGCCAGGATGTTCACGCCTTCAACCATGCGAGCGCGGGCTTCGCCGCCGAAAACTACGTCTTTTGCTGCCATTTTTGGCTCCTAAAGTTGGATTCAAATTCGCTGCCTGCGCCTATCCAGTAAGCGCTTGCAGCTATGAAAAAGTGAGTAAACGACCGAGAAGGAGTTACTTCTCGACAACTGCGAACAGGTCGTCTTCTTTCATGACCAGCAACTCGTCGCCATTGACCTTGACGGTCTGGCCCGAGTACTTGCCGAACAGAACGCGGTCGCCGACCTTCACGTTCAGGGCGAGCACTTCGCCCTTGTCGTTTTTCTTGCCAGGGCCCACGGCCAGCACTTCACCTTGATCAGGCTTTTCAGCAGCGTTGTCAGGGATCACGATGCCGGAGGCGGTCGTGGTTTCGCTTTCGATACGCTTGACGATCACGCGATCGTGCAGAGGGCGAAGGTTCATTGCAATGCTCCTGTTTTCAGTAAAAAAGCTGACGTACTCAGTGCCTGGGCATCCAGGCACTCCCAAACTTCCGACAGGCGAGGTGGTGTTAGCACTCGTCTGAGGTGAGTGCTAATGATAGGGGCATTTATGGCCGTTTCAAGACACTCCCTGCAGACGCCTGGGGGTTTGGGAGGCAAAAAAAGGGGTGAAGGCCTGCTGAACGCCGCCGCCCGGGTGGGGGCAGAGGGCGAAGGTGCCGGGTGACAGGCGTTGGGCGGGTTGCCGGGGCGGCCGTCACAGGCCCTGCAAAACCTGGGTGTGCCAGGCCTGCAGGGTTTCCTGCCGCTCGCGGCGCGCGGTGTCGTCGGCTTCCTGGGCGTCTTGCTGGCGCTGCAGCTGCAGTTGCTTGAGCAGGGGGAGCAGGTCGGTGTGCCGGGACTGTGGCCCGGGTGCACTGGTGCTGTTGCCCGTGACCTGGTTGTTTTGCACCCTGAGCGTGTGCAGCGAGCGGGACGCGGCCTGGGTGAGTGTGGCGCGGATGGCCTCGCCGTTGTCATAGGCCAGGTGCGCCTCCGTGCTGCTGCTGTCCTCCACCTTGTTGTAGAGGTAGTTCTGTGACGCCGAGGTGGTGTCCAGCCGGGGTGCTGCCGACACCAGCAGGGACTGGTGGTAGGCGGCGACGAGCTGCGCGGTCTGGGTCTGGCTGACAGCCCGGTTGCGGCTGGAGCTGCCCGTGATGTGGGTGGACTGGTTCAGCGTGTAGTGGAAGGTGTCGAGTTCCTGCGTGCGGCGCGGGTTGGTGGCCCGCGTGGTGGCCGTGATGCTGGCGTCAAAGTCCGCCAGGCCGGTCAACAGGCCCTGGTCTTCTTCGCCGAAGGTACCGGGCAGGGTGTGCAGCGCGGTGCCGGGTTTCAGGCCGCCGCCTGTGTGGGGGGCGCCGTAGCGGCTGTGCATGGCGGCAAAGCTGGACTTGAACAGGTCCACCAGGGCCTGCCGGGCCTGGCCGCGTTCTGCCGCCTTGTCGATGCGGCCCAGGCAGTGCTCGACAGCGTTGGCCCTTTGCGCATCTGTGCCCCACTGCGCGGGCTGGCGCAGGTCGGTCGCCATCTTCACCACGCCGTCACGGCTTCGCAGCTGCACCGCGCGCCGGTCTCCATCGACCTGAATCTGCGCGCCCAGCGTCAACACCCGGTTGCCATCTCTGTCCTTGCCATACATCTCCGTCTGGAGTTCCAGCCGGGTGAATGCCTTGCTGTCGAACCGGAGCAGCTCTTCCACATCCAGCTTCGGGTCGTCACCCGACAGCCCCTGCACCGCCTTGTCGAACCCGCTGGCCAGGGCCTGGAGTGCTTCACGCTCCTGCATGCTGAGTTCTCCCTCCACCACGATCTCGACCGACATGCCCGCGCCGGAGGCGCTGGGCTCGCGCTGGTCGTGGATGGACAGGCGGACCCGGGCGCCAGACCGCGTCTCGATGGAGAGTTCCACACTGCCACTGGGGCGGCTCTTGAAGGACCAGAGCGCATCCGTGGCCTTGCCCTGGACCCGGTCGGGCGAAGCGACGGCAGCCATGTCCACCACGGTTTGCCGGTAGCCCACGCCCGTGCTGGCCACCTGCCCCAGCAGCGCAGAGCCCAGGCCCGCCAGGCGGCCCTGCTGTGTGGTGCCACTGGCGTTGCGGCCCATCACCTCGGCCAGGGCGTTGTCAGGGGCTTGTTCCCACACCTGCATGCGCCCGCCCCGGGCCTGCATGTCCAGCAGTGCTTCGTAGGTGGCGGGGGCCGTCTCCAGGCTGCCTGGCATCTGCGTGATGTGCAAGAAGCGTTGGTTGCCCTGCACGGCGGCGCTGGCGATGTTGCTGGTACTGCTGCTGGGTGCGCTGGGTTTTTGTGGGGTGACCGGCGCTGGCTGCGCCGCTACCGGGCGCGTTGCTGCCGATGGGGCGGGGGTTACTGTGGGGCTCCACGCCGTTGCCAGCGCGGGGGAAAGGCTGGACAGGCCGACAACACTCATGGGTGGTCTTTTCTCGTTGGTTTTATCCAGGGTTTATCGGCAGCGGGCCGCAGAACTGAAAGGGAAAGGCGAAAGGGGCAGGGCGCAGTCCCGCCTGTCAACCCCGCTTCGGTGGGGTGGGTGTATGGGGCTGCAAAAACTAGAGTGCCTGGTGGCCTGCCGGGCCACCGTCCCTGTCCTGTGCGCGGAGAACCTTTGATGCCTCGATCTGCCCCCCTTCACACCGAAACCCCCTGCCCGCAGCGCCGAAAGGGCGCGTGGGTTTGGCTCCATGGGTTGCCACACCCGGGGGGGCAGCCCGGGGCACTGGCGGGCATCCGCCGCTGGGCGGCCCGCTGGCTGGTGGGGGTGGCCGCTGGTGTGCTGGCCGCTTGTGGTGGGGGAGGCGGCGACGCCGTGCCCGCCCCGCCGCCTGCCGCAGTGCTGCACCCGGTGGGCGGTCAGGTGTCCGGGCTTGCGGGCGTGCTGGTGCTTGCCAATGGCACACGCGGGGAGTTGACCATCACCGCCAGCGGCAGCTACGCCACCCAGGTGGCGCATGGCGAAGCCTACGACATTGTGGTGCGCACCCAGCCCATCGGGCAGACCTGCCTGGTGGAGAACGGTACGGGCGTGGTGGCAGGGCCGGTCACCAATGTGCAGGTCCGCTGCACTGCCAACACCTATGCAGTGGGCGGGACGGTGGTGGGCCTGGCGGGGGCGCTGACTTTGCGGCTCAATGGCATGTCCGACCTCGCGCTGACCACTGACGGGTCATTCCGCTTTGCCCTGGCCGTGCCCCATGGCAGCACCTATTCGGTGGCCGTGCAGGTGCAGCCCCTGGACCAGTTCTGCGAGGCCAACAGCGCCACCGGTGTGGCCTTGGCACCGGTGACGCAGGTGCGGGTGACCTGCCGCACGATCGATGTGCCCCCACCGCCTCCGCCGCCTCCACCCATCGCCGCCGCCCCCCTGGGCCTGGGCATCACCTACGGGGCAAAGGCGTTGAACTTCTCATGGCTACCGGCCACCCATGCCACCAGCTACACCGTGCACGAAGACCCCGATGGTGCGGGCCCGCTGGCGGCCGCGCAGATCGGCTCCACCGCCACCACCGCGCTGGCGCATGCGGTGCCGGTGTTGCTGCACCAGCGGCTGAACGCCACCTACACGGTGCGGGCCTGCAACATCAGCGGGTGCAGCGTCCCGTCGGCCCCGGTGGCGGCAGACATGGTGCAGGCCATTGGCTATTTCAAAGCCTCCAGCACCGCAGCCGAAGCGCGGTTTGGGAATCGGGTGGCCCTGTCCGCCAACGGCACCACGCTGGCCGTCGGGGCCTATGGCGAAGCTGGCAACACGGGGGCGGTGTATGTCTTTACCCGCACTGGCAGCACCTGGTCACAACAGGCGCGGATCACTGCTCCGGGGGGCGAGGCCAACGACTACTTTGGCAACGCCGTAGCCCTGTCGGCCGACGGCAACACCCTGGCCATTGGCGCGGACGGCGAAAGCGGCGACCAGTCAGGAACCTTTGCGGTGATGCCTCCCAGCAACAACCTCGCCAGCAGTTCCGGCGCGGTGTACGTGTACTCCCGCTCGGGCAGCACCTGGTCGCAGCAGGCCTTCATCAAGGCCAACAACACCTTTGCCTTCGACCTGTTCGGCTCGTTTGTTGCGCTCTCGGCCGATGGCAACACCCTGGCTGTGGGCGCCTACTACGAGAGCGGCGACCTGACTGGCGCCCATGGCAATGCGGCGTTCGCGTCGTCAGGCGCGGCCTATGTGTTCAGCCGCACCGGCACCAGCTGGGCGCAGCAGGGCTACATCAAAGCCGCCAACGCAGGGGCGGGGGATTTTTTCGGGATCTACCTCAGCCTGTCTGGCAGCGGCGACACGCTGGCGGTGGGCGCGTTTTTTGAGCGCAGCGCCTCGGCAGCCACTCCGGCCGATGATTCCTTGCAGGACGCGGGGGCTGCCTATGTGTTCCAGCGCACGGCTGGGGTCTGGGCGCAGCAGGCCTACCTCAAGGCCCCCAGCCCTCTGGCGCTGGACCGTTTTGGCGTGGCGGTCATGCTGTCGGGGGACGGCAACACGCTGGCTGTGGGCATGGACGGGGACAGCAGCGATCACACGGGCGTGTATGTGGTGCCCCCTGCCAGCAACAGCCTGGCGCTCAACTCAGGGGCCGTGTTTGTCTACACCCGCGCAGGCGGCACCTGGCAGCCGCAGGCCTACCTGAAGGCATCCAACACCCGCACGCCCCACCGCTTCGGCAACAACCTCGCCATGTCCAGCGACGGCAACACGCTGGTGGTGCCCTCGTACCGCGACAACAGCGCGGCCACGGGCTTCAACGGCAACCAGGCCGACACCACGGCTGCCGATGCAGGCGCCGTGCTGGTGTTTCGCCGCACCGCAGGCACCTGGGCGCAGCAAGCCTACGTGAAGGCGCCGAACACCGGCAGTGGCGACCGCTTTGGCGGCCGGGTGGCGCTGTCGGGCGACGGCAACACGCTGGCGGTTGGGGCTTCGACGGAAGACGGTGGATCGAACGGAATTGGCGGCAACCAGGCCGACGAAAGCCGCACCAACGCGGGCGCGGTGTATCTGTACTGAGAGGTGAAGACCGCGGCATTTGCGCGCCGCTCTTGCGAGCAGCCAAAAATTCCGCCCTTGAGGATTTGCGCCCGCCCTGCCCGTGGTTCTGAAAGGAGCCACGGGCTTTTTTTCTGCCTGTCCATGCCACGCGGCATTGTTTCAAATACTGGAACAGTCAGTTCGCGACTAGATGGTTTTTCTCTGAACACCATCGGCGTACAGTTCAACCCATCGATGAGCCGAACCCGCAAGGCGACTCACCGAACCCGGTTCAGGATTGGTTTTTGACCCGGTTTTTTTGAGACGCTTTTTTAACTTCAAGGATTTTCATCATGAACAACACCGCACGTTTCCTCTCCATCGCCGCTGTCGCTGCTTTCGCCTCCTTTGGCGCCCACGCTGACGAAGCCGATGCTTCGCAGTTCGCCACCAAGTTCGAAACCAACCGCACCCGCGCTGAAGTGGCCGCCGAAGCCGCCACCGTGGCCCAGACCCGCAGCATCGAACCCGCTGGTTCGCGTGTGGTGACTTACAAGAGCACCGCCGACCGCGCTGCTGTGCGTGCCCAGGCTGCTGACGCTGTGCGCACCGGCCAGATTTCTTACGGTGAGCGTGGTTGATTCTTCAGCGCCTGATTCGCTGAATCCACCGCCCTTTCTGTTTCGTATTGCCCAGTACATCCCTCTTTTTTGAATTTCACCGGAGTTTCACCATGAACAAGACCGCTCGCATCATCTCCATCGCCGCTGTGGCTGCTTTCTCTGCCTTCGGCGCACACGCTGACGAAGCCGATGGCTCGCAGTTCGCCCTGAAGTTCGACACGAACCGCACCCGTGCTGAAGTGGCTGCTGAAGCCGCGACCGTGGCCCAGACCCGCAGCATCGAACCCGCTGGTTCGCGTGTGGTGACCTACAAGTCCACCACTGACCGCGCTGCTGTGCGTGCCCTGGCTGCTGATGCCCTGCGCACCGGCCAGATCCCTTCGGGCGAATTCAGCGCCATGTAAACGGTTGGCCGATTGACACAGTTGCGGGACTTCCCATGGTGGTGGCACTTCGCGCGGTGCGGGTGCTGCTGCCATGGGAGGTGTTTTGAAGACACCCGCACTGGCCAAGCAAACGGGGCTCCTTTTGGGAGCCCTTTTTGTTGGTGTCTTGTCTTGGGGTTCGCGCCGCGCTGCTCAGTCACGGCACGGGGCGGGCCATCATGCGGCCCGGTGCGCCAGCATCAGGTCCAGGTTCTGCACCGCCGCGCCCGAGGCGCCCTTGCCCAGGTTGTCGAACACGGCCGTGAGCAGCACCTGCCCATGCTTTGCGTTGGCGAACACCCCCAGCCGCAGCTGGTTGGTGCCATTGAGGGCCTGCGGGTCGAGGTGCTCGGCGGCTTCGGCCTGCGCCAGGGGCATGACCTCGACATGGGCTGCACCTGCGTAGTGCTGCTGCAGACAGGCGTGCAGCCGCTCGCCGCTGGCACCCGCAGGCAGCTGGTGCACAAACAGGGGAATGCTCAGCACGATGCCCTGGCGGAACGCGCCGTAGGCGGGCACAAAAAAGGGGCGCTGGGCCAGGCCCGCGTAGCGTGCAATTTCGGGCGTGTGCTTGTGCTCCAGCTTCAAGCCGTAGAGCTGAAAGCCGGGTGCCTGCGTGGCGTGGGGGCCCTCATGCTCTTCCACGCGGGCCCGCCCGCCGCCCGAGTAACCCGACACCGCATGCACCGTGACCGCATGCTCGCGGCCCAGCAGGCCTGCCTGCACCAGGGGGTGCAACAGGGCCACGGCGCCCGTGGGGTAGCAGCCGGGGTTGCTCACCCGCTGGGCGCTGGCGATGCGCGCGGGCTGTGCGGCATCCATTTCAGGAAAACCATAGACCCACTGCGGATCGGTGCGGTGCGCTGAGCTGGCGTCGATCACCTGCACGGCCGGGTTGGTAATGGCGGCCACGGCCTCGCGCGCAGCCGCATCGGGCAGGCACAGGATGGCGATGTCGCAGCTGTTGATGGCTTCGGCGCGGCGGGTTGCGTTTTTGCGTTCGGCCTCGGGCAGGGTCAGCAGGCGCAGGTCGGTGCGGCCGCGCAGGCGCTCGTGGATCTGCAGGCCGGTGGTGCCCTGGTCGCCGTCGATAAAAACAAGGGGAGATGCAGTCATGAGTTGGGGCTCCGGTGGTCAAACTGGCATCCCTGGGCGGAGGGGCGGATGCCGAAGTGGATGGATGTCGAATGGGTTTCGGAAAGGGGATGCGCAATCTTCGGCGCCGGTCTAAACTTTGAAAAGTTGAATTTCACAAACATCAGCATCAGGTTTACTGAACGTCATGCGCGAACTCAACCTCGACCGGCTGCGCACCCTGGTCACGATTGCCGACCTTGGCTCCTTTGCCGAAGCCGCGCGCGTGCTGCACCTGGCGCCGCCCACGGTGAGCCTGCACATCGCCGACCTGGAAGCCCACATCGGCGCGCCCCTGCTGGTGCGCAAGCGGGGCGAGGTGCGGCCCTCGGGCGTGGGCGAGGCGCTTGTCGAACGTGCGCGGCGCCTGCTGGCCGATGCGGACGAAACCCTGGACCTGGTGCAGCGCCAGGTGCAAGGGCTGTCCGGGCGGGTGCGCCTGGGCGCCTCCACTGGCGCCATTGCGCACCTGTTGCCGCAGGCGCTGGAGGTGCTGGGCCAGCACCACCCGGGTGTGGACGTGCAGGTGGCGGTGCTGACTTCGCCAGAGACCATGGAGCGCCTGGCCAGCGGGGCACTGGACATTGGCCTGGTGGCCCTGCCGCAGCCCGCCGTGCGCGGGGTGGTGGTGCTGCCCTGGCGGCGTGATCCGGTCATGGCCTTTGTGCCGTCGGCTTGGGCATCGCCCCGCCGCGCTACACCCCGCTGGCTGGCGGGCCAGCCACTGATCCTGAACGACGAGGGCACCAGCCTGTCACGACTGTGCAAGGAATGGTTTGCGCAGGCGGGCGAGCACCCCCGGGCGCGCATCCAGCTCAATTACAACGACGCCATCAAAAGCCTGGTGGCCGCCGGTTATGGCGCCACGCTGCTGCCCCATGAGGCTGCCACCGCTGCGCCTCTGGACCCGCGCATCCGCATGCTGCCCCTGCAGCGCCCGCTGTGGCGGCCGCTGGGCGTTGCCCACCGCGAAGGCGGCGTGGAGCGCGCCACCCAGCATGTGCTGGATGTGTTGTGGCAGCAGAAGCAGGGCTGATGCGCAGCAGGTTGCTCAGGCTGCGTCCTCGCCGATCCGCAAGCGGGTGTCCGACACATAGTGATGGGGCGGCACTTCCAGGTTGACGGGGGCGGGTTTGTTCTTGAATACGCGGCCCGCCAGGTCGAAGGTGGAGCCGTGGCAGGGGCAGAAGAAACCCCCTTGCCAGTCGGGCCCCACGCTGGGGTGGGCCGTGCCTGCGGGGATGGTGCTCGGCGAGCACCCCAGGTGGGTGCAGATGCCCACGGCAACCAGCAGCTCGGGGCGGATGGAGCGCCCGGGGTTGCGGGCGTAGTCGGGCTGCTGGTCCTTGCGGGATGCCGGATCGGCCAGACTCGGGTCCAGCCGGGGCAGGGCGGCCAGCATGTCGGGCGTGCGCCGCAAGATCCACACGGGTTTGCCACGCCACTCCACGGTGGCCAGTCCACCCGGGGGCAGGTCGCCGACGTCCACCTCCACACTGGCGCCCAGGGCCCGTGCACGCTCGCTGGGCGCGAGGCTGGACACCAGGGGGATCGCCACCCCGGCGGCAGCCAGGCCGCCTGTGGCTGCGGCGAGCAGCACCATCTGGCGGCGTTCGGTGTTGTCCGGGCTTTCCTGGGAGGGGGCGAGAGCGGTGGGGGAGGGCGAGAGCGTGTAGGGCATGGCGGAGTTCCGGTGGTGGTGGGCGTGGGGCAAGCGCGGGTGCGACAAATGGGAGATGAAGAACTGTCCGGCGGCTTGCCCGGTCTGGGTCTCTCTTGGCAAATGGCGTGCCATGGAGGCGTCAGGAGAAAAACCTTTGTGAATCAACGGAGTACCGGAGCTTTTCGCCTGTCGAGGGGCGCGAACCACTGCCGAAGCGCTGCCAGATAACTGCCAACTGACTGCCATGTGCAGACGCCATGGCATAGATCAAAGCCCGGGAGCCAGAACTCGGGCACCGTGGGGCCTTCGGCGTTTTGCCTTGTGCTCCATCCCTCTTCACATCCCGCCATGGCCAGCCCTCACCTCCCGCCGCCCGAGCTGGTGGCCTTCCTTGAAGGCCTGCCCGACCCCCACATCCTGCTGGACGGTGCCTACCGCATCCTGGCGGCCAATGTGGCCTACCGCCAGCAGTTTGGCGGCGGGGTCCCCGTGGTGGGCCGCCACTGCCATGCTGTGTCGCACCATGCCCGCGTCCCTTGCGACCAGGCGGGCGAGTCCTGCCCCCTGGCGCAGGCGCGCCAGTCGGGCCAGCGCGAACATGTGCTGCACCTGCACCACACGCCGCAGGGCGAGGAATACGTGCAGATCGAGCTGACCCCCATCCAGGGGGCGGACGGGCAGGCCGCCTTCTTCGTCGAGAAGATGGTGCCGCTGCCCCTGGCGGCCCGCACCCTGCCCGGCGTGCCGGGCCTGGTCGGGCGCTCGCCCGCCTTCCAGCAGATGCTGGGGCTGGTGGCGCGCGTGGCGCCCACGCGGGCCGCCGTGTTGCTATTGGGCGAGTCGGGCACCGGCAAGGAGCTGGTGGCCCAGGCGCTGCACCGGGGCAGCCCCCGGGCCACGCGCGCCCTGGTGCCCGTGGACTGCGCCAGCCTGTCCGAGAGCCTGTTCGAGGCCGAGCTGTTCGGACACGAGAAGGGCGCTTTCACCGGCGCGGCGCAGGCCCGGGCAGGGCTGGTGGAGGTGGCCGACGGCGGCACGCTGTTTCTGGACGAGGTGGGCGACATCCCGCTGCCCCAGCAGATCAAGCTGCTGCGCCTGCTGGAGACAGGCACCTACCGCCGCGTGGGCAGCACCGAGCTGCGGCATGCCGACCTGCGCGTGGTGTCGGCCACCCACCGCCACCTGCCGCGTCTGGTGGCCGAGGGGCGATTTCGCGAAGACCTGTACTACCGCCTGGGCACCTTCCCCATCCACCTGCCGCCCCTGCGCGAGCGGCCAGAGGACATCGCCCTGCTGGCGCAGGCGCTGCTCGACCGCCTGGCCCCCGCCCACCGCGCGCTGCGCCTGTCGGATGCGGCGGTGGCCGTGCTGCAGGCGCAGCCCTACCCGGGCAACGTGCGCGAGCTGCGCAACCTGCTGGAGCGCGCCGCCGTGCTGTGCGACCACCTGGAGATTGACGCGGGCCACATGCACCAGGCCCTGGCCTGTGGCCTGCCGCCCCCGGAGGATGCGGGGCACCCTGTGCTGCAGGCGCCCCAGCCGCCCCGCGCCCTGCTGGACGACGCCACCCTGCGCCAGGCGCTGGCCCGCCACCAGGGCAGCCGCGCGGCGCTGGCGCGGCAACTGGGCATCAGCGAGCGGTCGCTGTACCGGCGGCTCAAGGCGTTGCCGGTGGAGGGAGTGGGCTAAATTATGAGAAGAATAGGCCGTTTGCGCGCGACCATATTGGTTTTTATGCTATCAAATATGTAGTATTTGAGATGCGGACGCGCCCGGGCTGCATGCATCGCCACCCGCTCAAGCCACCGCATCAGGCGCCAGTGCGCTCAGCACCATGCGCACGATCAGCTCCTCGGCCTTTTCGTAGTCACGCTCGGTCAAGGCGGGCTTGCCCAGCAGGAGGGCGAACTGCGCTTCCTGCTCCGCATACGCCTGCGTGACCGACCAGATGATGAACATCAGGTGCGTGAAGTTGACCTTGGCAATGCGGCCCTCGCGCGCCCAGCGCTCGAAGGTGCGCACCTCGGTCTTGAGCAGCGGCGCCACCCGCTCGGTGATGGCTTGGCCATAGCGTGGTGCACCCGCAATCACCTCTTTGGTGAACACCTTGGCGCCCTGCGGGCGCGTGCGCGAGTAGTGCAGCTTGGCGCGGATGTAGCGCCGCAGCGCCTGCTGGGGGTCGTCGCTGTGCGACAGATCTTCCATGCCCGCCAGCCACTGGGTGAGCACATCGTCCAGCACCCGCTGGTACAGCGCCTCCTTGCTCGGGAAGTAGTACAGCAGGTTGTGGCGGCTGATGCCCGCAGCGGCGGCAATGTTCTCCAGCGAGGCGCCCTCGAAGCCGAACTGCGCAAAGTGGTTCTCGGCCTCGGTGAGGATGCCCTGCTCCTTGGCCAGGCGCGAGGCCTTGGGCGCGCGGGGCACCACGGTGTCGCCAGAGGCGGTGCGTGGCACCTTGGGGGAGCGGGGGGCGGAAGGAGCTTTGGGCGGGCGGGAGGCGGCAGCAGTCATTGCACCATTGTGGAACAAGCCAGGGCCCAAAAACTGGCAAATCGCTGGCGTGGCGCTGGCACGCGGTTTGCTCTAGGGATTTTACCAATTGGTAAATTTTTACACGTTGGTAAATTGACCCACAACGCAGGGCACCGCTGCACCAAAGCAGCGGGCACCTGCACCCCACAGCGAGGACCACGATGAAACCTCCGAAGTTTGCAAGCACAGGCGCCTGCGCCTGCGCTGCATTGGCTGGCCCCAGCCGCATGCGCAGCCAGCGCAGCGTGGCACGGGCGCGTTGGAGCGCCTGCATGGACTGCGCCCAGACCCCCACCCTGACCCTCTCGGAGGAAACCTGATGGACACACCCGCAAGCCGTGCCTGCGGCATTCATGCCGCACGCCTGAACCTGGCCGACTACGCTGCCAACTTCAGTGATGCGCACCCGCCGCTCACCAAACCCCAGGCCCTGATCGAGGCCGAGCGCTGCTACTACTGCCACGATGCGCCCTGCGCCACCGCCTGTCCCACGGGCATCGACATCCCATCGTTCATCCACCGCATTGCGCAGGACAACAACCGGGGTGCTGCCCGTGCCATCCTGGAGGCCAACCCGCTGGGCGGCATGTGCGCCCGCGTGTGCCCCACCGAGGTGCTGTGCGAACAGGCCTGCGTGCGCAATACCAACGAGGACAAGCCGGTGGAGATCGGCTCGTTGCAGCGCTATGCAACTGACGCGTTTTTTGAAAAGCCCGGTGCACCCCTGTTCCAGCGCGCAGCCGCCACCGGCAAGCGCGTGGCCGTGGTGGGCGCAGGGCCGGCGGGCCTGGCCTGCGCGCATGGCCTGGCTGTGCGCGGCCATGATGTGGTGCTGTTCGAGGCGCGCCCCAAGCTCGGTGGCCTCAATGAATATGGCCTCGCCAGCTACAAGACCACCAACAACTTCGCTCAGAAGGAGGTGGAGTGGCTGCTGTCCATCGGCGGCATCGAGGTGCGCACGGGCCAGCAGCTGGGCCGTGTCATCACGCTCGACAGCCTGCTGGGCGCTTACGACGCGGTGTTCCTGGGCCTGGGCCTGCAGGGCGTGAACGCGCTGGGCGTGGCCGAACCCACGGCCACAGGCTTGCGCAATGCCGTGGATTTCATTGCCGAGCTGCGCCAGAGCACCGACCTCTCCACCCTGCCCGTGGGCCGCCGTGTGGTGGTGATTGGTGGCGGCATGACGGCGGTGGATGCTGCCGTGCAGTCGCGCAAGCTGGGCGCTGAAGAAGTGACCATCGTCTACCGCCGGGGCGCCGAGGCCATGTCGGCATCGGCCGTGGAACAACAATGGGCGCAGACGAATGGCGTGACCATCCGCCACTGGGCCGCACCGAAAGAGGTGCTGAGCGAAGGCGGCGCTGTCCAGGGCGTGCGCTTTGCCGCCACGGCACTGAGCGGCGGCAAGCTGGTGGAAACCGGTGAAACCTTCACGCTCGATGCCGACATGGTGCTCAAGGCCATTGGCCAGACCTTTGTGGCCGAGCCGGTGGGCAACCGCATTGCGCTGGAAGGCGGGCGCATCGTCACCGATGCCGAAGGCCAGACCAGCCTGGCGCGCGTGTGGGCCGGTGGCGACTGCCGTGTGGGCGGCCGCGACCTCACGGTGGAGGCGGTGGAGCACGGCAAGGTGGCCGCTGTCTCCATCCACGCCGCATTGATGGCTTGAACCCCTTCACCCCAGTTTTCACGGGAGCACCCCATGGCAGACATTCGCAGCAATTTCCTGGGCATCCAGAGCCCCAACCCCTTCTGGCTCGCGTCCGCACCGCCCACCGACAAAGAGATCAACGTCACCCGCGCCTTTGAGGCGGGCTGGGGCGGCGTGGTGTGGAAGACGCTGGGCGAAGACCCGGCCGTGGTCAACGTCAACGGCCCGCGCTACTCCACATTGATGTCACAGGACCGCCGCGTGATCGGCCTGAACAACATCGAGCTGATCACCGACCGGCCGCTGCACACCAACCTCGAAGAGATCAAGCGCGTCAAACGCAACTGGCCCGACCGCGCCATGATCGTCTCACTGATGGTGCCCTGCGAGGAGCAGAGCTGGAAGGCCATCCTGCCGCTCGTGGAAGACACCGGCGCCGACGGCATTGAACTCAACTTCGGCTGCCCCCACGGCATGAGCGAGCGTGGCATGGGCGCGGCCGTCGGCCAGGTGCCCGAGTACATCCAGATGGTGACGGCCTGGTGCAAGCATTACAGCAAGCTGCCCGTGATCGTGAAGCTCACGCCCAACATCACCGACGTGCGCCAGCCCGCACGCGCCGCCAAGGCGGGCGGGGCAGATGCGGTGTCGCTCATCAACACCATCAACTCCATCATGGGCGTGGACCTGGACCGCATGGTGATGAGCCCGAGCACTGACGGCTGGGGCTCGCACGGCGGCTACTGCGGACCGGCCGTCAAGCCCATCGCGCTCAACATGGTGGCCGAGATCGCACGCGACGCGCAGACCGCCGGCCTGCCCATCAGCGGCATCGGCGGCATCACCACCTGGCGCGACGCGGCTGAATACATTGCGCTGGGCTGCGGCACAGTGCAGGTGTGCACGGCGGCCATGGTGTATGGCTTCAAGATCGTGCAGGACATGTGTGACGGCCTGTCCAACTTCATGGACGAGCACGGCTACGCCACCTTGGATGACTTCAAGGGTCAGGCCGTGCCCACGGTCAAGGACTGGAAGAACCTCAACCTCAACCACATCGAAAAGGCCGTCATCAACCAGGATGCCTGCATCCAGTGCGGCCGCTGCCATGTGGTGTGCGAAGACACCTCGCACCAGGCCATCACCTTCACCAAAGAGGGTGGCGTGCGCAAGTTCGAGATCAACGAGGCCGAATGCGTGGGCTGCAACCTGTGTGTGTCGATCTGCCCCGTGCCCGAGTGCATCACCATGCGCGCGCTGGAGTCGGGCGAAGTTGATGTGCGAACGGGCAAGAAAGTGACGGGCGAATACGCCAACTGGACCACGCACCCCAATAACCCCCAGCGCGTGTCTGCAGCGGCTTGATAAGCGGCCCCTGCGTGCGTGTGCCACAGACCCTGCAAAGCGTTGTGACAGCACCCGTTGTGGTGCCGATTTGCAACGCATGCTGCACTGCATCTGGTGCAGTTCTTGCGTGATCTCTAGCATCGCTCGCTTCCCTTTGCCCGCCATCTGCCAGCGTGAGGGCGCTGAAACAGACGGCGGGTTGTGTGCAACCCCAACGAAGTCTTTGACAGGAGTACAGGCATGACCAACAGTACCGGCAGCGCGGCCCATGTGGCGGGGCTAATGCCCGGCGGAGCCTCCAACACGCTCGCCAATGAAGATCTGCTCCCCACCACCGCCGCGCAGCGACACTGGACCTGGAAAGACTTCGCGGCACTCTGGGTGGGCATGGTGGTGTGTGTGCCCACCTACACCATGGCCAGCTCCATGCTCGACCAGGGCTTCACCTGGCAGATGGCGGTGTGGCTGGTGTTCCTGGCCAACTGCATCGTGCTCATTCCCATGGTGCTCATAGGGCGCGTGGGGCCCAAGTACGGTGTGCCGTTTCCGGTGCTGGCGCGTGCATCGTTTGGTGTGAAGGGCGCCAACCTGCCCGCTGTGCTGCGGGGCTTGGTGGCCTGTGGCTGGTTTTCCATCAACTGCTACTTCGGCGCACTCGCGCTGCATGGCTTCTTGAACATCGTGGGCATGAACCTCGCAGGGCCAGCCGCTGGGGAGACCATCAGCACCTCGCAGTTCATGTGTTTCCTCGCGTTCTGGGCGGTGCACATCTACTTCATCTGGAAGGGGCCGGAGTCCATCCGCCTGCTGGAAGTGATCGCCGCGCCGCTGATGATCGGCGCTTCGGTGCTGTTCGTTGTGGTTCTGATGATGAAGGTGCCATCGGGCCAGCTCTTCAATCTGCCCGCCAAGGTGGTGGAAGGCGGGCCCAAGACCTGGGCGGCACTCACGGGGCTGGTGGGCTTCTGGGCCACGCTGGCGCTCAATATCCCGGACTTCACGCGCTTCGCCAAGTCGCAGAAGGACCAGGTCGTGGGCCAGGCCATTGGCCTTCCGCTGCCCATGGCGCTGTTCTCCATGGTCGGGGTCATCGGTTTCTCGGCGTCGGCCATCCTGTATGGCAAGGCCCAGCTGTTCCCTGATGGCTTGCTGACCCAGATGGGCAGCGTGGCCGCGGGCCTGGGCCTGCTGGTGATCCTTCTGGCCAACCTGACGACCAACGTGGCCGCCAACCTGGTGTCGCCTTCGTATGACTTCAGCCAGGTCGCGCCCTCCAAGATCAGCTTCCGCATGGGCGGCGTGATTGCTGCGCTGATCGGCTTGGTGTTCATGCCCTGGAAGATCCTGGCCACATCGGGCGGCTACCTCTTCACCTGGCTGGGCGGCTACGGCACGCTGCTGGGCGCCATTGCAGGCATTTTGCTGGTGGACTACTACCTGGTGCGCAAGAGCGAGCTGAAGGTGGAAGACCTGTACCGCCGGGGCGGCGAGTATGAGTACAGCAATGGCTGGAACCTGCACGCGCTCATCGCCTTTGCACTGGGCGTGCTGCCTTGCCTGCCAGGCTATCTGGCGGTGTCGGGCGTGGTGGACAAGGCGGGCATGCCCGCCATCTGGCTCACGCTGTTCGACTCTGGCTGGTTCTTCAGCCTGGCCGTGGCCGGCACCTACTACTACCTGACTGCCAAGAAGAAGTGACCCCTTGGCCCTGCCTGGGCCTGGTGCCAGTGCAGGGCCTTTTTTGATCTGATCCGCATCCCTGAAGGAGACCCCCATGAGCCAAGCCCTTGTGATCCGCGGTGGCACCGTGGTCAACGCCGACCGTGAACAGCGCGCCGATGTGTTGTGCGTCGATGGCCGCATCGCGGCCGTGGGGGATGGGGCTGCGGCCCAGGCGCCTGCGGGCGCGCAGGTGCTGGACGCCAGCGGCCAGTACGTGCTGCCCGGCGGCATCGATCCGCACACGCACATGCAATTGCCGTTCATGGGCACCGTCACCATGGACGATTTCTTCACCGGCACGGCGGCTGCGCTGGCCGGTGGCACCACGAGCATCATCGACTTCGTGATCCCCGATCCGCAAGAACCCATCCTGGATGCTTATCGCAAGTGGCGCGGCTGGGCGGAGAAGTCGGCCGCCGACTATTCCTTCCACGTCGCCATCACCTGGTGGAGCGAGCAGGTGCGCGCCGACATGGGCACGCTGGTGCAGGACGAGGGTGTGAACAGCTTCAAGCACTTCATGGCCTACAAGAACGCCATCATGTGCGATGACGAAACCCTGGTGAACAGCTTCAAGCGCGCGCTGGAGCTGGGCGCCATGCCCACGGTGCATGCCGAAAACGGCGAGCTGGTGTACCTGCTGCAGCAGGAGGTCGCCAAGATGGGCATCACCGGCCCCGAGGGCCACCCACTGTCGCGCCCACCCATGGTGGAGGCCGAGGCCGCCAACCGCGCCATCGCGATTGCCGACGTGCTGGGCGTTCCCATCTACGTGGTGCATGTGAGCTGCATGGAGTCGGCCGACGCGATTGCCCGCGCCCGTGCGCGCGGCCAGCGCGTGTACGGCGAGGTGCTGGCGGGCCACCTGCTGGTGGACGACAGCGTCTACCGCGACCCCGACTTTGCCAAGGCCGCCGCCTATGTGATGAGCCCGCCCTTCCGCCCCGAGGGCCACCAGGAGGCGCTGTGGCGCGGCCTGCAGTCGGGCCAGCTGCACACCACGGCCACGGACCACTGCACCTTCTGCGCCGCGCAAAAGGCCATGGGCAAGGAGAACTTTGCCAAGATCCCCAACGGCACGGGTGGCGTGGAAGAGCGCATGGCCGCGCTGTGGGATGGCGGCGTGAACACCGGGCGCCTCACGCCCAGCGAGTTTGTGGCCATCACCTCGGCCAACGCGGCCAAGCTGTTCAACATCTATCCGCGCAAGGGCTACATCGGCGAAGGCGCCGATGCCGATCTGGTGCTGTGGGACCCGCAAGGCACCAAGACCTTCTCCGCCAAGACCCAGTTCAGCAAGGGCGACTTCAACATCTTTGAAGGCCGCACCGTGCGCGGCATCCCCAGCCACACCGTGAGCCAGGGCCGCGTGGTGTACGCCAACGGCGACCTGCAGGCCGAGCAAGGCAGGGGCCGCTACATCAAGCGCCCGGCGTTTGGCGCCAACTTCCAGGCCGTGCAGAAACGGGCGCAGGACCTGGCCCCCACAGCGGTTGCCCGCTGAACCGACGGAGAACAACACCATGGACACCAAAGTCAAACCCAACATCGAAAACCTCCGCATCAACGGCCAGCGCCTGTGGGATTCGCTCATGGAGCTGGCGCAGATCGGCGCCACACCCAAGGGCGGCGTGTGCCGCCTCACCCTCACCGACCTGGACAAACAGGGCCGTGACCTCGTCACCCGCTGGGCGCGCGAAGCGGGCATGACGGTCACCATCGACAAGATCGGCAACGGATTCATGCGCCGCCCCGGGCGCAACAACAGCCTGCCACCCATCATGACCGGCAGCCACATCGACACCCAGCCCACCGGCGGCAAGTTCGACGGCAACTACGGCGTGCTCGCCGGCATCGAAGTGGTGCGCACGCTCAACGACCACGGCATCGAAACCGAGGCCCCCATCGAAGTGGCCTTCTGGACCAACGAAGAAGGCAGCCGCTTCGTGCCCGTCATGATGGGCTCGGGCGTGTTTGCCAAAGCCTTCACGCTGGAGCACGCCTACGCAGCCACCGACACCGAAGGCAAGACGGTGAAGGGTGAGCTGGAGCGCATCGGTTACATCGGAGACCAGGAGCCCGGCGACCACCCCATCGGCGCCTACTTTGAAACCCACATCGAACAAGGCCCCGTGCTGGAAGACAACGACAAGACCATCGGTGTGGTCAGCGGCGTGCTGGGCATCCGCTGGTTTGACTGCACCGTCACCGGCATGGAAGCCCACGCAGGCCCCACGCCCATGGCCCTGCGCAAGGACGCGATGCTGGCCGCCACACGCATCATGCAAGACGTAGTCGCTGCCGCCCACCGCCACCCGCCGCACGGGCGCGGCACGGTGGGCATGGTGCAGGTGTTCCCCAACAGCCGCAACGTGATCCCGGGCCGGGTCAAGTTCAGCATCGACCTGCGCAACAGCACCGATGCGCTGGTCGATGCCATGGCCGCCGAGGTCAAGGCCTTTGCCGACCAGGTAGCCCAAGAGCACGGCGTGCAGGTGCACATCGAAATGGTGTCCAGCTACCCCGCGCAACTCTTCCAACCCGAATGCGTGGACGCCGTGGGCCGCGCTGCGGCCAAGCTGGGCTACAGCCACATGCCCGCCGTGTCGGGCGCGGGGCATGATGCGGTTTACATGGCCAGGCTGGTACCCAGTGGAATGATCTTCATCCCCTGCAAAGACGGTATCAGCCACAACGAGATCGAGGACGCGAAACCTGAGCACGTTGAGGCAGGATGCAATGTGCTGCTGCATGCCATGCTGGAGCGGGCAGGCGGGGCGCCCTACGCAGCGGCTTAGGGCCGCATTCCCACAGGATGTGGGCCTCGTTGTATCTTCTGGTTACCATTAACCCCTTATCTTGAGAAGAGGAGAGGCCCATGAAACTCAAAACCCGCATCCTGTGGCTGTGCGCCGCCACGCTCCTGGGCCTGGTCGTTCTGTCAGCCATGGCGCTCACCACGCTCTACCAGTCGATGATGAAAGAGCGCACGGCGCAGCTCTCCAACCTGGTGGTGCTGGCCCACGCGGCGGCCCAGAAGTCGCACGAAAAAGAAAAAAGCGGGGCGCTCTCGCGCGAAGACGCCATCAAGGAAGCCACCCAGACCATCGGCAGCTTTGTTGACAAGGACAAATATTTTTTTGTCCGGGGCTTCACCAACGATGTGAACTACGTGCACCCCAACCCCAAGCGCATCGGCATCGTCGATGAAAAGGGCGGCAAAGAAGCGGGTGTGCGCTACCGCGCCGCGCTGCAGGGCGTAACCGTGGGCACAGTGACGGCCCCTGGCACACGCCCCGGCGCCAAGGAGCCGGTGGACAAGCTCTACGCCATCATCAAGTTCGAGCCCTGGGACTGGATCATTGGTTTTGGCGACTATGTGGACGACATCGAGAACACCTTCTGGCGCAACACCGCCATCCTGCTGTCCATCGGCGCAGTGCTGATGCTCATCGTCGCGCTGATGGCCTGGCAGATGCTGCGCAGCCTGGTGCACCAGCTCGGTGGTGAGCCGCAGTACGCGGCCGATGTGGTGACCCAGATCGCCGAAGGCAACCTGGCCGTGGACGTGCAAACCCTGCCTGGCGACACCACCAGCATCCTGCATGCCATCCGCGCCATGCGCGACAACCTCTCGCATCTGGTGAAGCAGGTGCGCGACAGCACCGATTCCATCAACACCGCGTCCTCCGAGATTGCTGCAGGCAATGGCGACCTGTCGGCCCGCACCGAGTCGCAGGCCAGCGCGCTGCAGGAGACCGCAGCCTCGATGGAGCAGCTCACCTCCACCGTGCAGCAGAACGCCGCCAACGCCAAGCGGGCCGACGAGCTGGCCCGCGCGGCCTCGGACATGGCCGTGCGCGGGGGCGACGTGGTGCAGCAGGTGGTGGGCACCATGGGCTCCATCGACCAGTCCTCGCGCAAGATCGTGGACATCATCAGCGTGATCGACGGCATTGCGTTCCAGACCAATATCCTCGCGCTGAATGCGGCGGTGGAAGCTGCGCGTGCGGGCGAACAGGGGCGGGGCTTTGCGGTGGTGGCGAGCGAGGTGCGCAGCCTGGCCCAGCGCAGTGCGGCGGCGGCCAAGGAGATCAAGGGCCTGATCGACGACTCTGTGGCCAAGGTGGGCGTGGGCACACAACTCGTGGAGCAGGCGGGTGCCACCATGGGCGAAGTGGTGGCAGGCGTGAAAAGCGTGACCTCCATGGTCGCCGAGATCAGCGCCGCCAGCGGCGAACAAAGCGCGGGCATTGCCCAGGTCAACCAGGCGATTTCGCAGATGGACCAGAGCACGCAGCAGAACGCAGCGCTGGTGGAGGAAGCCCTGGCGGCCGCCCAGTCGCTCAGCCAGCAGGCGGTGGCGTTGTCGCAAACTGTGGGGCAGTTCCGCGTGGCCTGACCCCGGAGGGGGCTGGGCAGATTGCCGGAAGAGCCCCTGCCAAAGTGGGCTGGACAAGCCATGGGAGTGTGCGAAGATGCAATCGGTAGTTGCTTCTGACGCAAACCTCTCTTGCGTTTTTCCCCCACATTCCTGCCACCCATGTCCGCCCGGTTGTCGCTGGCCCTTTTGTGTGCACTTGCCCTCGGACTGGCGCCGGGCTGCGGGGGGGCATGAACGTGTCGGCACACACTCCGGCAGCGCGCCTGCCAGTGGACCGCCAGCCCCCAGCCACCGAGTTGGTCGACCGCACTGCCCGCTACGCCGCGCTGGAGTGGCTGTCCCGCCCCGTCTGGGTGTTCGACATCGATGGTCAATGCGTGCACTGGGCCAACACCCCCGCGCTGGCGGTGTGGAACGCCTCCACGCTGGCCGATCTGTGTGGGCGCGACATGGGGCACGACATGTCCGAATCGGTGGCGCTGCGCCTGGCGCAGTACCAGAGCGACTTTGTGCTGCGGGGCAACACCAGCTTCAATGAGCAATGGACCATTTATCCCGGCGGCGTGCCGGTGTCGCTCAATGTGCGCTTCAGTGGGCACAGGCTGCCCGATGGCCGCATGAGCATGCTCTGCGAAGGCGAGCCCGTGGGCGTGGTACCGCCCGAGTCGCTGCGCTCTGTGGAGGCCTTGCTGCACACGGCGGTGATGATCACTCTCTATGGCCAGAACGGCGTAGCGCTGTACCGCAACCCGGCCGCACGCGCTGTGGTGCTCAGCCCCGGCGAGCGGCTGCAGGACCGCATAGGCAACCCGGCTGCGTTTGCCGCCCTGTCGCGCAGCCTGGAGCAGCAGGGTGTGGCCACGCTCACCCTGGCCGTGCGCACGCCCCAGGGCGACCGCTGGCACGAGCTGTCGGCACGCCGCTGCAGCGACGCCATCACCGGCCAGGACGCCGTGCTGGTGAGCGAGGCCGACATCAGTGATATCAAACACACCGAGGAGCGCGCCAACTTCCAGTCGCTGCACGACGTGCTCACCGGCCTGCCCAACCGCGCGCACTTCACCCAGCGCTTTGCGCGCGCGATGGAAGAAGCCCGCGCCCAGTCGCTGGAGGCGGCGCTGCTGCTCATCAACCTGGACCGCTTCAAGGACGTGAACGACACCCTGGGCCACGCGGCGGGCGACGAGCTGCTGGTGGCGCTGTCGCAGCGCTTGCGCCACACGCGGCATGGCACCGAGGTGCTGGCCCGCTGGGGCGGTGACGAGTTTCTGGTGCTGCTCACATCGCCGCGCATCCGCGCCGATCTCGACGCGTTGCACGAGCGCATCTCGGTGGCGCTGGCCGCGCCGCTGTCGGTGGCGGGCACGCCACTGTGCGTCACTTCCAGCATGGGCGTGGCGCTGTACCCGCAGGACGGCGACACCATCGAGATCCTGCTGCGCAACGCGGGCCTGGCGATGTATGCCGCCAAGGAGCGCGGTCGCAACACGCTGGTCTACTTTGACAGCGGCCTGGCCGAGATGGCACGCAGCCGCACCGAGCTGGAAAAGGAATTGCGCCAGGCGCTGGAGCGCGACGAGTTCGAGGTCTACTACCAGCCCCGCGTGGACGTGGCCACCAACATCCTGCGCGCGGTCGAGGCGCTGGTGCGCTGGAACCACCCGCGCCTGGGCGTGGTGCTGCCCGCCCAGTTCATCCCTGCGTGCGAAAGCATGGGCCTGATCGGCCAGCTGGGCCTGTGGGTGCTGGCGCAGGCCGCACACCAGCAGGTGGCGTGGGCGGCGCAGGGCTGGGATCTGGTGGTGTCGGTCAACCTGTCGCCGCGCCAGTTTGCATCGCCCGACCTGTTGCACGACATCACCGGTGTGCTGCGCCAGGCCGGGGTGAACCCCGCGCGCATGGAGCTGGAGATCACCGAATCCATGCTGCTGGGCGAAGACCAGCATGTGCTGGGCGTGATGCGCGAGTTGTCGGCGCTGGGGCTGACCATGGCGCTGGATGACTTTGGCACGGGCTACTCCAACCTGGCCTACCTGCAGCGTTTCCCTATTCACACGCTCAAGATAGACAAGACCTTCATCCAGGACACGGACGCCAACCGCTCGCTGGCTGAGCTCATTGTTTCGCTCTCCACACTGATGAAGCTCACCGCCGTGGCCGAAGGCGTGGAAACGCAGGAGCAGCTGGACTGGGTGGCGAAGCGCGGCATCGCGCAGTACCAGGGCTACCTGTACGCGCGGCCGATGCCGGTGCAGGCCCTCACAGACTGGCTGCGCAAGCTCCCACCGCCGCGTTGATCGGCGGGCTCGCGGGGCGGACTGTCAGCCTCGCAGCGGCGCCCCGGTGATCGTCAGGAAGTGGTCCAGCATGTGGAAGTGGTCTTCAAAGAACTCTTCTTCCATCCCCGCCAATGCATCGATGTGTGTCCACTGCACCAGCATCGCGTCGTCGTCGGCCTGCACCACCGGGAAGGGCGCATCGCCCAGGTCGAAGTAGTGCGCATGCGTGATGGTGCGGCCGCGCTGGCTGCGGTCGGGGTGGTCGAACACGGCCACCGACTGCAGCGCGGCACGCATGTGGGCTTCGGGCAGGTGGCAGTGGGTTTCTTCCACCAGCTCGCGCAGGCAGGACTGCCACACCGTCTCGCGCTGCTCGATGAAGCCGCCGGGCACGGCCAGCTGGCCCTTACCGGGCGCGTGGGCGCGGCGGATGAGCAGCACATGGTCCTGGCAGCGCAGCACGGCGTCCACCGTCACGAACACGGGCGGGTACGGCGCTGCGGACCAGGCCTGGCGGTAGCCGCGCAGCATGCGCCACTCCTCCTGCAGCGCGGCGTAGTGCGGCGTGTGGGCAAAGGCCTGCAGCTGGCGCAGCGTGCTGGGCGGGATCTGCGCAGCCAGCGGCGCCAGGGCTTCGTCCACCGTGGCGGCCGTGGCGCCAAAGTAGGCGTCGCGGATGGTGGTGGCGTCCATGCTGCCCTGGCGCGGCAGGTCGATCAGTGCCCAGCCCGGGAAGGCGCGCAGGTAGCTGCTGGTCGCGTCCTTGAAGTGGCCCACCAGCGCGATGCGGGCACCGGGCTGCGTGTGCTGCGTGTGCTGCGCCACACCCTGGCGCACGGCCTGCACCCACACGGCCTCGTTGTAGTAGTCGCGCACGGGCAGCACCTGCATGCGGCTGCGGTCGGCCGGGGGCAGCGCATCGCGCAGCATGGCCTCGCGCTCTTGCCAGGTGAAGGGGTTCTTGGGCGAGCGGGCCTGCCAGGCCGAGCCCACCACCACGATGACCTGGGGCGCCACGCGCAGTGCCTCGTGCAGCAGGGCCAGGTGGCCGCTGTGCACGGGCTCAAAGCGGCCGATGAGGAGGGCGGTGTCGTACATGGGTCTCCGAAATTTTGAGGTTTTTTGGCCGCTTGCGCGCGTCCATCATGCCCAAGTAGCTATTGTTTTTATAGTAATTCTACCGAAGGGCCCACGGCTCACACATACCGCGCAGCGATGGGCATCTGGCGCCCGCTGCCGAACGCCCGGGGCCGCACCCGCAGGATGGGCGGGGCCTGGCGGCGTTTGTACTCGTTGCGCGCCACCATCATGCGCACGCGCTGCACCAGGGCACGCCCGGCGTCGTCGGCCTGCAGTTGGGCCACAAAGGCCTGCGCGGCCAGGTGTTCGGCGGGCGACAGGCGCTCGCCCTCGAGGAGCAGCTTGAGCACTTCGTCCAGCACGGGGTAGGGCGGCAGGCTGTCCACGTCGCGCTGGCCGGGGGCCAGTTCGGCAGAGGGTTCCTTGTCGATGATGGCCTGCGGGATCAGCTCGCGCCCCGCTTGTTCGTTGACATGGCGCGACAGGGCAAACACCTCGGTCTTGTACAAGTCGCCAATCAAGCCCAGCCCGCCGTTGGTGTCGCCATACAGCGTGCAGTAGCCCACCGAGATCTCGCTCTTGTTGCCCGTGGTGAGCAGCAGGTGGCCAAAGGCGTTGGAGTACTCCATCAGCACTGTGCCCCGGATGCGCGCCTGCAGGTTTTCGAGCGGCAGGCCCGCCAGCGCCTGGCCGAAGCTGGCTTCGTATTGCCGCGCATAGCCCGCCACCAGGTCGGCAATCGGGTGGGTCAGCAGTTTGACGCCCAGGTTTTGGCACAGCGCCACCGAGTCATCGACCGAGCCGCTGCTGGAGTAGCGCGAAGGCATGGTGATGCCCACCACGTTTTCGGGCCCCAGCGCCTGCGCGGCGAGGGCCAGCGTGAGCGCGCTGTCGATGCCGCCCGAGCTGCCCACCATCACCTGCCGGAAGCCGCAGCGGCGCGCGTAGTCCTTGAGGCCCAGCAGGATCTGCTGGCGGTAGAACTCCATGGTGGGCAGGCCCTCTGCAGGTACCGGTACCGGTACCGGTGCCGGGGCCCGGCCCTCGGCCGTGAGGAAGTGGCCGTTGTCGAACTGCAGCGTGCGCAGGTCCTCCACAAAACGTGGCGCCTCGAACACGACGCCCGCAGAGGGTTCGGCCGCAAACGATGCGCCGTCGTACACCACCTGGTCGTGTCCGCCGACCTGGTTCACGTACAGGATGGGCAGGCCATGGCGGCGCGACGCGCCGCCAAAGATCTGGTGGCGCTGCTCGCGCTTGCCCACATGGCTGGGGCTGGCGTTGATGCTGATCACCAGGTCCGGCGCGGCGTCGCGCAGGCGCTCGAAGGGGTTGGTGGCGTAGTCGGCGCCGTGGTCGTTCCAGCCGTCCTCGCACACCAGCAGTCCCACCTGCGTGCCACCAATGCGCAGCACCTTGGCCACGTCGGGGCCGGGTTCGAAGTGGCGGCGCTCGTCGAAGATGTTGTAGGTGGGCAGCAGCTGCTTGGCGTACTGCAGGCGCACGGCGCCGCCCTGCAGCACCAGCAGGCTGTTGTGCAGGCGCTTGCCGGGGCCCGTGGCGGGTGTGGGGGCGCCCATCACCCAGTGCAGCGCGGGCAGCTCGGCCGACGCCTGCTGCAGCGCGGCCAGGCCGTCCTGCACGCGCTGCAGGAAGGGCGGCTCGTCCAGCATGTCGCCGGGGTAGTAGCCACACAGCGCGAGTTCGCTGAAAACGACGATATCGGACCGGTCGGCCGCAGCCTGGCGGGCAGCGGCCACCATGCGAGTGACATTGCCTTCGATGTCGCCAACGGTGAAATTCAATTGGGCGATGGTGATACGGAGCATAGTGTCATTCATCCTAAGGTTCGATTTCATCGGTGGCCGCCGACACTGGCGCTGCCTATGCCAGGGACGCCGAGCAAGGGCCGCCCCGCAGTGAGGGCGTCGTCCCCCTGGGGGGAAGGCGCGAAGCGACTCAGGGTGGCTTCTTATGCAACGTTGAAGACTTGGCGGAGGTAGGCTAAGTAGGTTTCATCGTCGCACAGCGTCTTGCCCGGCGTGTCCGACAGCTTCGCCACCGCCTGGCCGTTGGCGCGGGTGAGTTTCATCACGATGTTGAGCGGTTTCATCTCCGGCGCATCCCCCATGTCGTTAGTGAGGTGGGTGCCGATGCCAAAACCCAGCTGCGTGCGGTCGCCAAAATGCCGGTACAGCGCCAGCGCCTTGGTGAGCGTGAGGCCGTCGGAGAACACCAGCCGCTTGGTGTGCGCGTCAATGCGCAGCTTCGCATAGTGCGCCAGCGCCTTTTCGCCCCAGGCCACCGGGTCGCCCGAGTCGTGCCGCAGGCCGTCAAACAGCTTGGCGAAGTACAGGTCAAAGTCGGCCAGGAAGGCATCCATGCCCACGGTGTCGGTCAGCGCAATGCCCAGGTCGCCCCGGTACTCCTGCACCCAGTCTTCGAGCGCCGCCTTCTGGAAGTCGCGCAGCCGCACGCCCAGCGCCTGGTAGCTTTGCAGGTATTCGTGCGCCATGGTGCCGATGGGCACCAGGCCCAGGTCGCGCGCCAGCAGCACGTTGCTGGTGCCCTTGAACCACTGCGGCGCCTGCGTGGCAAAGATCTGCACCACCTCGCGCTGCCAGGCGCCGCTGTAGCGGCGGCGCAGGCCGAAGTCGAACAGCTCGAAGGGATGGCGCAACGTGGCCTGCCGGGCCAGGTCCTGCAGCTGCTGCACCTTGACCGCCAGGCGCTCGCGGCCGCTGGTGAGGGCGAGGGTCGCATCGAAGCGGCGAAAGTACAGCTCGTTGACGATGGCCAGCACGAAGATCTCGAAGCCCATCACATGCACCTGCGGGCCGCGCGCCACGATGTGGAGCGTGTCGCCCTCGGCCCGCGCTTCAATGAAGCTGCGCTGGAACTGGAAGATGCGCAGAAAGTCGATGAAATCGCTTTTGATGAAGCGCAGCCCGGACAGGTAGCTGAGTTCGTCTGCCGTGAAGCGCAGGCTGCACAGGTGGTCGAGCGCGGCATTCACCTCGGGCAGCAATTCGGGCAGCGGGTACAGGGGCTGGTTGCGACAGACGAAGCGGTACTCGCTCTGCGTCTGTGGATGGCGGTGCAGCAGGGCCTGCCACATGGTGAACTTGTAGAGGTCGGTGTCGAGCAGACTGGTGATGACGGGTTGCATGATTTGCTCCTGAACTTATAGCTATCAGGGGAAGATGGTCAGGCGCTAGAGGCCAATTTCATTCATATTTTTCAGCTGCACGCCTGCCGCGTGCATCGCATCCATGAACGCCTGGTGCTGTGCCTCGAAGCCACCCACGGGGCTCATGCCATCGGTCAGCAGCACGATGCGGCTTGTGTGCCAGCCCGGCACCAGGCGTGGCAGGTGCTGCACGATGTGCTCGGTGGTCGAGCGCACGCAGTGGCTGCTGGCCTCGCCTGCAATCAGCAGCCGATCAGCCTGGCCCAGCGACTGCAGCAGGGCGGTGTTGAGCGCGGTGCTGGCGTCGTCCGCGTCGGGCACCTCGGCCTCTATGGCGCTGTAGTGTTCCGTCCAGGGGTTGGTGCCCTTGAACACATTGCGCACGGCACGCTGGCGCAGCAACTGCCAGTCGCCGCAGGCTGCCAGCACATCGGCGTGCACGCCGTGGCCCCAGCTGCCGACCTCGCAGTGCACGGGCCAGACCATGAGGCTGTAGCGGCCCTGGGCTTCGAGCGTGTCCAGGTACGCCAGCGTGCGCGGCAGGGCGGTGGCATCGCGCGGTGCAAAGTCTCCTGCGCGCACCTGGGCGGCGGTGATGGGGGTGAAGGGCGCCACCGCACCGCCGCCTGCCTGTTGCCAGAAGCCGGGGTGGGCGATGTCGAAGCGCTGGTGCGAGTCGAGCGTGACCGTGATGGCGTCGAGCTGACCGGCCTGGGCCCGGATGAAGGCCGCCAGGCGCAGCATGTCGGCATGGGCGCCCGCCACGGGCAGGCTGGGCGCGCTGCCTGCGGGGCAGCGGGTGGCGGGCAGGTCGCAGAAATCGTTTTGGGGGTCGATCACCAGAAGCTGGGTGGTGCGTGTGGCCATGGTCTTTCTCCTTCGCTGTGGGGGCAGTGTAGTTTTGTTAGGTTAAATTCGCAACTAAGTAGTTTGCAAGCGGATGTTTCGGGGCTGCAGGGCGTCCGTAGTCTCGGAATGCTTTGCCGCAATCTGTCCTGGTGGTAGCCTTGTTCGTTCAACTTTGCAATGAACTACCTCACCGCATGACCACCGACAGCATTCCCGCCGTGATCTGCACCGTGGACTTGGTGCTGCTGACCCTGGAGCAGGCCACGCTGAAGGTGGCCCTGGTGCGCCGCGAGCACGAGCCTTTTGCCCAGGCCCTGGCGCTGCCCGGCGGTTACATCCATGCCCAGGACGATGTGGACGCCCAGGCCAGCGCCGTGCGGGTGCTGCGTGACAAGGCTGGGCTGGAAAGCCCTTACCTGGAGCAACTGGCCACCTTCACGGGGGCGGTGCGCGACCCGCGTGGCTGGTCGGTGGCCGTGGCCTATTGCGCCCTGGTGCCTTCTGCCGTGCTGGCGCAGGCTGCGGGGCGGGTGGAGCTGGTGGCAGTGGATGCGCTGCCGCCGCTGCCCTTTGACCACCGCCAGATCATTGACACCGCCGTGTTGCGCGTGCGCAGCAAGAGCCAGTATTCGTCGCTGCCCGTGCACCTGTGCGCCGAGCCCTTCACGCTGCCGCAGCTGCAGGCGGTGTACGAGGCCGTGCTGGGCGAGCCGGTCAACAAGGTGAGCTTTCGCCGCAAGATGGACGAGCTGGACATGCTGGAGCCCGTGGTGGGCGCTCTGCAGACCGGGGGCGCACACCGCCCCGCGCAGCTGTACCGGGTGCGCCCGGCCTACCGGCGGACTTTGTCGCTGAGCGCCCGGGGTTTGTAGCGCGGATCACACAACCCCTCTGGCGTCGTTGCTGCGTCTTGTCGTACTACCCGTACTGCCTGTGACGCGGCGCCTGGCCAGAACTTACTGCGCTGGGTTGTGTAATCTGCCCTTGGCTCCGGCCCCCGTGGTGCACAAAGCATTGGACCGCCGCGCGCAAATCTGGCACAAACGCAAACTTTGTGTCCCACGAACAATGGTTGCGCGCAGTCGGGCTCTCCGGCGCCAGTGCCACCAAACCGCCGGCTGCCCGCCGGACCTGAGGGAGATCCATGTCTTTGCGGCTCAAATTCAATCTGGTGCTGGCGGCGGTGTTGCTGCTGGCGGTGCTGGGCGCGGGCGCCTATGTGCACCGCTTTCTGCAGCAGGTGGCCATCGAAGAGGTGCAGCACAAATCGCAGATCATGATGCATGCCGCCATGGCCATCCGCGACTACACCACTGAGCTGGTCAAGCCGCACCTGGACGTGACCCTGGCCGAAAAATTTCTGCCGCAGACCGTACCGGCCTACGCAGCGACGGAGACGCTGCGCCGCCTGCAAAGCCGCTTCCCGGGCTACGAATACAAGGAGGCGGTGCTCAACCCCACCAACCTGCGCGACCGGGCCAATGACTGGGAGGAGCGCATCATCAGCGACTTCCGTGAAGGCCGGACCGACCTGAAGAAAGAGGTGACCGGTGAGGTGGGCGAGGGCATGCACCGCGCAATGTACGTGGCCCGGCCCATCACCATCAAGCAGGCCCAGTGCATGGCCTGCCACAGCACACCGGCCGTGGCGCCGCCCACCATGCTCAAGGTCTATGGCGACAAGAACGGCTTTGGCTGGGGCATAAACGAGACGGTGGGCATCCAGGTGGTGAAGGTGCCCATGTACTTCCCGCTGGAGAAGGCGCGCCAGACCTTCAACACCGTGATGGCGGCGCTGGTGACCAGCTTTGCGCTGTTGTTTGTGGTGCTCAACCTCTCGCTGTCGTCGCTGGTGATCGAGCCGATGGCGCGGCTCAATGCGAAGCTGGAAGACCTGGCGACCAAGGACTTCCTGACCGACTTGGTCAACCGCCGCCGCTTCTTCGAGCGGCTAGAGGCCGGCATGGCAGAGACCCGGGTCAAGAAGAGCCAGCTGTCGGTGGTGATGTTCGACATCGACTTCTTCAAGCGCATCAACGACACTTTCGGGCACGATTCGGGCGATGTGGTGCTCAAGCACACGGCCCTGCGCGTGCGCGAGCTGCTGCGTTCGTCAGACTGCGCGGCCCGCTTTGGCGGTGAGGAGTTCATCATCCTGCTCAAGGAAACCCCTGTGGATGCCGCCATGGCCGTGGCCGAGGCCGTACGGGCCCGCATCGCGGGCGCGCCGTTCGAAGCCGTGGGCCATGTAAGCGCTAGCTTCGGCGTAGCTACCTGGGACCATAAGGAAGACAGCCATGCGCTCATCAAGCGCGCGGACACAGCGCTGTACAAGGCCAAGTCCAGCGGTCGCAACTGCGTGGTGCAAGCGGAAGAGGCGGTCTGAGCTTTCGAGAGGAAAGCCGTCAGGCCGGGGCGGCTTTGGCGTCCTCGTAGTCATCCCGGTAGCTCGCCGCCAATGCGGTTTTCTGCTTTTCTGTCAGCAGCTTGCCCACCATCTGGAAGAAGCGGTGTTCTTCCTCCTGCAGATGGTGTTCCACCTTGTCGGTCAGCTTCTTGGCCAGCGGTAACCAGGCGGGGCTGGAGAGCTCGGTTTCTTCGAGTGACTCCACCAGTTCGTCGATCTCGTGGTGCTCCGCGATCGCGTGGCGCGACACGTCGATGCCTGCGTCGTGTGCCATCAGCGGCACATAAAAATGGCGGTCCTCGGCCAGCGCGTGGGCGGCCAGTTCGGTCTTGAGTTCGTCAAACAGCGCGCGCCGCTCGGGGCTGTCTCCGCTGGTGTCGGTGAGCGCGGTGGACAGCGCGCGCTGGCGTTCGTGGCTTTCGCGCAAGGCTTCAAAGATCGTGGTGTCGGGCATGGTGGGTTGTCCGTATCTGCTCTGTGGGCTGTTGCGCCGCGCGGGCTGCGACAGGGCGAGCAGAAACAATACGGACTGGCCGCCGGCGCCGCCGTCAGCAGCGGCTGGGCGTGGGTGTAGGAGAGTGCCGCACAGGGGGCGCGCGGCAAAAAGAAAAAGGCCGCAACGCGCGGGGCGTTGCGGCCTTTTTAGTTCTTGGGTCTGCGTTCACATCGCTTGCGCGATATGAACTGCGCCCGAAGACCGAAAACCGCGCTATCGCGCGGCGGGCTTTAAAGCCCGGCTGCAGCGCGAAGCGCAGCAGCTTTATCGGTCTTCTGGCCTACGCTCACATCGCTGCGCGATATGAGCTTCGTCCACGTACGGAAAGCCGCGCGATGCGCGGAGGGCTTACAGCCCTGCTGCCGCACGCAGTGCGGCAGCCTTGTCCGTACGTTCCCAGCTGAACTCGGGTTCTTCGCGGCCGAAGTGGCCGTAGGCGGCGGTCTTTTCGTAGATCGGGCGCAGCAGGTCCAGCATCTGGATGATGCCCTTGGGGCGCAGATCGAAATGTTCGCGCACCAGTGCGGCCAGACGGTCGTCCGGCACCACGCCCGTACCTTCGGTGTACACCGTGATGTTCATCGGCTCGGCCACACCAATGGCGTACGCCACCTGGATCTGGCACTGGCGTGCCAGGCCCGCAGCCACGATGTTCTTGGCTACGTAGCGGGCGGCGTAGGCGGCCGAGCGGTCCACCTTCGTTGGGTCCTTGCCGCTGAAGGCGCCGCCGCCGTGGGGGCAGGCACCGCCGTAGGTGTCCACGATGATCTTGCGGCCGGTGAGGCCACAGTCGCCCTGCGGGCCACCGATGACAAAGCGGCCGGTGGGGTTGATCAGGTAGCGCGTGTTCTGCAGCCATTCCTTGGGCAGCACGGGCTTGATGATCTCTTCGATGACGGCTTCAGTGAAGCTGGCCTTCATCTTGGTTTGCGTTTCGCTCTGGTCGGGGTGGTGCTGGGTGGAGAGCACCACGGTGTCGATGCTGTGGGGCTTGCCGTCCACGTAGCGCATCGTCACTTGGCTCTTGGCATCAGGGCGCAGGAAGGGCAGGCGGCCGTCCTTGCGCAGCTGGGCCTGGCGCTCCACCAGGCGGTGCGCGTAGTAGATGGGCGCGGGCATCAGTTCGGGCGTTTCGTCGCAGGCGTAGCCGAACATCAGACCCTGGTCGCCGGCGCCGGTGTTCAGGTGGTCGTCGCTCGCGTGGTCCACGCCCTGCGCGATGTCGTTGGACTGTTTGTCGTAGGCCACCAGCACGGCGCAGCCCTTGTAGTCGATGCCGTAGTCGGTGTTGTCGTAGCCGATGCGCTTGATGGTGTCGCGCGCTACCTGGATGTAGTCCACGTGGGCGTTGGTGGTGATCTCGCCCGCCAGCACCACCAGGCCGGTGTTGGTCAGCGTTTCGGCGGCGACGCGGCTGCGGGGGTCTTGCTTGAAGATGGCATCGAGAATCGCGTCCGAGATCTGGTCAGCCACCTTGTCGGGGTGGCCTTCGGAGACGGATTCCGAGGTAAAGAGAAAGTCGTTCGCCATTTGAATAAACTCCTGTGTTCCGGCATTTGGGGCGTTGCCCTCACCCCGAAGGAGATCTGGCGAACGCTTTAGCAGATTTTTTTAACGTCGCCCTGCAAGTTGCTCATTTAACTCAGCGACCCCTCTATTTTAATGCCAGTCGTCTTCCGATTCTTTTCCGCGTTTCCACTGTGGTTGCTGCATGCCATGGGTGCAGCAATGGGCTGGGTGGCGTTTTGTGCGTCGCCCACCTACCGGCGCCGCTTTCTCGCCAATTCGGCGCTGGCGGGCTATTCGTTTGGTGCTGTGCGGGCTGCGGTGGCCCATGCCGGGCGCATGGTGGCCGAGCTGCCGCGCCTGTGGCTGGGCGCCACGATGCCCTGCGCCATCACGGGCGAGGCCTGTGTAGAGCAGGCCTACGCTGTCGGGCGGGGCGTTGTGTTTTTGACCCCGCACCAGGGGTGTTTTGAGCTGTCGGCCCAGGCGGTCGCTCGGCGCTGGAGCGCCGAGCGGGGCCCCATCACCGTGCTGTACCGCCCCGCGCGCCAGGCTTGGCTGGCCAAGGTGATGGAAACCGCGCGCAACCGCCCCGGCATGCTGGCCGTGCCCACCACGCTGGCGGGTGTGCGCCAGATGATCAAGGCCCTGCGCCGGGGCGAGGCTGTGGGCCTGCTGCCCGACCAGGTGCCGCCCGAGGGGCAGGGGCAGTGGGCGCCGTTTTTTGGCCGCGATGCCTACACCATGACCCTGGCCGTGCGCCTGGCGCAGCAGACCGGTGCGGCCGTGGTGTTGGTGCGCTGCGAGCGCCTGTCCTGGGGACGGGGCTATTTCACGCATTTCGAACCCCTGGCGCAGCCGCTGTCCGACCAGATGGACGCGGCCGTGCTGCAGGTCAACCAGGCCATGGAACACCTGATTCGCCAATGCCCCGAGCAATATCTGTGGGGTTATGGCCGCTACAAGCAGCCGCGCGGGGATGCCGCACCGGCTGAATCTGCTGCCGGGGGTGCCGCATGACCGGCCGCCTGGGCGTGTGGTTCATGAGCGTGCTGGCGCTGCTGCCCCTGCCTGTGTTGCGCGGCATGGGCTGGGCGCTGGGGCAGGTGGCCTATGTGCTGGTGGTGCGGCGGCGCAAGGTGGCGCTGCGCAACCTGGCGCTGTGTTTCCCCGACTGGACCGAGGCGCGCCGCCGGGCCGTGGCGCGGGCCAACTTTGTGGCGTTCTGCCAGGCCTGGCTGGACCGCAGCTGGCTCTGGGCCGCGCCGCGTGCCGTGGTCGAGCAGCGCGTGCGCCTCACGGGCGCCGTGCACGAACTGGAGGGCGACACGCCCACCATCCTGTTCGCGCCGCATTTCTATGGCATGGACGCAGGCGGGCTGGCGCTGCCGCTGAACACCGGCCGCGCCTTCACCTCGATTTTTGCCACCCACCCGGACCCGGCGGTAGACGCCTGGTTCATGGCCGGGCGCCAGCGGTTTGGCGATGTGCGCATGCTCAACCGTGCCGACGGTGTCAAGCCCATCATCTCCAGCCTGCGCAAGGGCGGCCTGCTGTACCTGCTGCCCGACATGGACTATGGCCGCAACGACTCGGTGTTTGTGCCGTTCTACGGCGTGACGGCGGCCACCATCCCGTCGTTGTCGCGTTTTGCGCGGCTGGGGCGGGCCAAGGTGGTGGGTGTGTATTCGCGCATGACGCCCACGGGCTATGTGGCCGAGGTCTCGCCCGCCTGGGCTGATTACCCCACCGACGACGCCGAGGCCGACACTGTGCGCATGAACCGCGAGCTGCAGGCCGTGATCGACACCATGCCCGAGCAGTACTACTGGGTGCACAAGCGCTTCAAGACCCGGCCCGAGGGTGAGGACTCGGTGTACTGATCTCTGGCGGTGGGGCTCCGCCCAGGCGGTATGGCTTCGGCCCGTTGTGAGGCCTCAATTTCTTGGCAAAAATGGCCGCTTCCGCGCGTCCAGAAAGCCTTGGTAGCTATGCTTTTTGATGAAAAAAGCGCTGCAATTCCAGGGCCACGCGCTCCGGGTGTTCGTGCACGATCCAGTGCGAAGCGGCTTCTACCTGTTGCAGTTGCAGCTGCGGCACCCAGCCCGGCAGGCCATCAAGCAGCCCGGGTAGCAAGGCCGGGTCGTCCATGCCCCACAGCACCAGGGTGGGCACCTCCACCGTCAGCATCGATTCGGGCAGGGTGATGGCCTGCGCGCCGGGGTCGCCATCCCGTGGCGGGCGGATGGGGCTGGCGCGGTAGTAGTTGCATGCACCGGTCAGGCCTTGCTGCCACAGCGACCTGTACTGCGCGCGCACGCTGTCGGTGAGCCAGGCGGGCGCAATGCCCTGCGGGTCGTCGAAAAAGCCGAACAGGCGGCGGAAGTCGTTGTCTGCCAGCAGCGCCTCGGCATCCGGGCGGCACAGGAAGTGCATGTACTGGCTGCCCGCCTGCTGGGCCGGGTTGTGCGCCAGCTCGCGCACAAAGGCGCCGGGATGGGGGGAGTTGATGATCGCCAGGCGCTTCATCAGCTGCGGCTGCTGGTTGGCCAGGTTCCAGGCCACGGCACCGCCCCAGTCATGCGCCACCAGGCATTCCAGCGCGCCCCCGGGGCATTCGTGGGCGATCAGCGCGACCAGGTCCTGCACCAGGTGTTTGGCGCGGTAGGCATCCACCCCGGCCGGGCTGCTGGATGGGCCAAACCCGCGCAGGTAGGGCGCCACGCAGCGGTAGCCGCCGTTCTCGGGGCGGGAGAAATGCAGCAGCAGCTCGTCCCAGATGAAGGCCCCCTCGGGAAACCCATGCAGGAACAGCAGCACAGGGCGCCCCGCCACGCCGCTGGTGCGACAGTGCAGGGTGATGCCATGGGGAAGGGGAACGGCGTTTTGCTGGATCATGGCGCTATTGCTATTAATTAAATAGCTACTAGCGCATGATGGTCGCGCGCTAGAGGCTGTTTTTGTCTGAATTTTCAGGGGCGGTATCTGCCCCGGCAGGCGGTGCATCGGCATCGGCGGCTTCAGGCGCTGCCGCAGGGCGCACCGGGTGGGCCCACTGCCACAGCAGCTGGGCCACGTCGTCCACCCCTTGTTTCTTGAGGGCCGAGAACATCTTCACCTCGCCGCCGCCCGCGTGCAGTCGCGTAATCGACAGCACCTTGGCCTGTTCGGCGCGGGTGAGCTTGTCGGCCTTGGTCAGCACCACGAGGAACTTCAGGCCCTCTTCGACGCGGGGGCGCACGACTTCAAGCAGGGCTTCGTCCAGCTCCGTCAGGCCCAGGCGCGGGTCGCACAGCAGCACGATGCCGGTGAGGCTGGTGCGGCTGACCAGGTAGTTCACCATCACCTGCTGCCAGCGCACTTTGTCCGAGCGCGACACTGCGGCATAGCCGTAGCCGGGCAGGTCGGCCAGCACGGCGTCGGTCACGCCCTGTTTGCCCAGCGAGAACAGGTTGATGTGCTGCGTACGGCCGGGTTTTTTGGAGGCAAACGCCAGCTGCTTTTGCTGCGTGAGCGTGTTGATGCAGGTGGATTTGCCGGCGTTGGAACGGCCCACAAAGGCGATCTCGGGCACATCGATGGGCGGCAGGTGGTGCAGCTGCGCAGCCGTGGTCAGGAACCTGGCCGTGTGCATCCAGCCCATGGCGATCTTGGCGTCGGGTGCGGGCGGAAGGGAGCCAGCAGCTGGCGCGATAGAGGAAGTCGTCATGGGGAATTGGGATACAAGGAAGCCTCATTGTAGAATCGCGCGGTTTTGCGCACATAAACATACACCCTCGATATGAAGTTGCTCGCCTCCTTGCTGACGGCTGCCGCACTGGCAGCACCTGTTTTCTCGGCCTACGCGGCGGGCGACGCCCCCAAAGTGGCCAAGCCGGATCTCGTCAAGGGCGAGGCCAGCTTCACCGCAGTGTGCGCGGCCTGCCACAACGCCGACGGCAATTCGGCCATCGCGGCCAACCCCAAGCTGTCGCAGCAGCACCCTGAATACCTGGTCAAGCAATTGCAGGAATTCAAATCGGGCAAGCGCAACAACGCCGTCATGAAGGGCTTTGCGGCCGCTCTGTCGGACGACGACATGCGCAACATTTCCTACTGGGTGGCCTCCAAGCCTGCCAAGGCTGGTTTTGCGAAGGACAAGGACCTGGTGGCCCTGGGCGAGCGCATTTACCGCGGTGGCATTGCCGACCGCAACATCGCCGCCTGCGCAGGCTGCCACAGCCCCAACGGCGCAGGCATCCCGGCTCAATACCCCCGTCTGGCGGGCCAGCATGCCGACTACACGGTTTCGCAGCTGAACATGTTCCGCGATGGCTCGCGCGCCAACAGCATCCAGATGACCCAGGTGGCTGCCAAGCTCAACGACAAGGAAATCAAGGCCGTCTCGGACTACATCGCCGGTCTGCGCTGATTGATTTTCGTCAAACCGTGGCCCCTTGAGGTTTTTTGAACCGGGCCGCACGGAACCTACCGCCAATAACAACCCCAAAAAGGGCGGGTCCATCACACAGATGGCCCCGCCCTTTTTCTTTCGCGCTTCGCAGACACCGTTTTATCCATGTCCGACAACACCCAAGGCCTTCGCATCCAGTCTGGTTCCCAGGCCTGGCGCGCCGGGATCGAACTGCTGTCCTCCATGCGGTTTGCCATCTCGCTGCTGACGGTGATCTGCATTGCCTCGGTGATCGGCACGGTGCTCAAGCAGCATGAGCCCGCAGTCAACTACGTCAACCAGTTCGGGCCGTTCTGGGCCGAACTGTTTGGCGCCATCCAGCTCAACGCGGTGTACAGCGCCTGGTGGTTCCTGCTGATCCTGGCGTTTCTGGTGATCAGCACCTCGCTGTGCATCGCCCGCAACACGCCCAAGATTCTGGTGGACCTCAAGGCCTACAAGGAAAACATCCGCGAACAGAGCCTCAAGGCCTTCCACCACAAGGCGCAGGCCGACCTGCCCGAGGCGGCCGAGGCCGAGGCCCGCCGCATAGGCACCCTGCTGGCCGGTGGTGGCTGGAAGGTGCGCCTGCAGCAGCGCGACACCGCTGCGGGCCCTGGCACCGGCTGGATGGTGGCGGCCAAGGCGGGCGCGGCCAACAAGATCGGCTACATCGCGGCGCACAGCGCCATCGTGCTGGTGTGTGTGGGCGGCCTGCTGGACGGCGACCTCATCGTGCGCGCCCAGATGCTGCTGGGGGGCAAGACGCCCTACCAGGGCGGCGGTCTGATTGCCGATGTGAAGCCCGAGCACCGGTTGTCCGAGCGCAACCCCACCTTCCGGGGCAACCTGCTGGTGGCCGAGGGCACGCAGTCCAGCACCGCCATCCTGAACCAGTCCGACGGCGTGCTGCTGCAGGACCTGCCGTTCGCCATCGAACTCAAGAAATTCATCGTGGAGCACTACTCCACGGGCATGCCCAAGCTGTTCGCCAGCGAGATCGTGATCCACGACAAGGCCACGGGCGAGAAGATTCCGGCGCGTGTGGAGGTGAACCACCCGGCCAGCTACAAAGGCATCGAGATCTACCAGTCGAGCTTTGACGACGGCGGATCGCACCTCAAGCTGCGCGCCGCGCCCATGGTGGCGGGCGCCAAACCGTTTGATGTGGAAGGTGTGGTGGGCGGCTCTACCCAGCTCTCTAGCAAGGGGGGCGGTCCGGGCAGCGAGACGCTGACGCTGGAGTTCACGGCCCTGCGAACCATCAACGTCGAGAACTTTGGCGGCGCAGGCCCCGGTGGCAGCGGTGCCGATGTGCGCAAGGTGGACCTGCGCGAATCGGTGGAGTCGCGCCTGGGGGCCGCCAACAAGACCGTGACCAAAAAAGAGCTGCGCAACGTGGGCCCGAGCGTGAGCTACAAGCTGCGCGACGCTGCAGGCCAGGCGCGCGAGTTCCACAACTACATGCTGCCCGTGGACACGGGTGACGGCGTGCCGGTGTTTCTGCTGGGCGTGCGCGAGTCGCCTGCCGACCCCTTCCGCTACCTGCGCGTGCCTGCAGACGACAACGGCAGCATGGACGGTTTTCTGCGCATGAAGGCCCTGTTGGCAGACCCCGATGCGCGCGATCAGGCCGTGCGCCGCTATGTGACGCAGGCCATGGATTCGTCGCGACCCGAGCTAGCCGAGCAGCTGCGCCTCTCGGCATCCCGCGCTTTGGCGCTGTTTGCGGGCGAAGGCATGGTAGGTGGCAAGCCCACGGGCGGCCTGCAGGCGGTGTCGGACTTCATGGAGGCCAACGTGCCCGAGGCCGAGCGCGCGCGGGCGGGCGAGGTGCTGGTGCGCATCCTCAATGGCACGCTGTTCGAGCTGGCCCAGCTTGCGCGCAAGCAGGCGGGCCAGGCGCCGCTGCAGCACGATGACCGCACCCAGGGCTTCATGACGCAGGCCGTGCTCTCGCTGTCGGACGCGCAGATCTACCCCGCGCCGCTGGCGTTCGAACTCAAGGACTTCACCCAGGTGCAGGCCAGCGTGTTCCAGGTGGCCCGCGCCCCTGGCAAGAACATTGTCTATCTGGGCTGCGCCTTGCTGATCCTGGGCATTTTTGCCATGCTGTACGTGCGGGAGCGGCGCGTATGGGTGTGGGTGGCTCCCCAGGAAGGGCGTACCCACGCCACGATGGCGCTGTCCACCAACCGCAAGACGCTGGACAGTGACCAGGAGTTTGCACAGCTCGCACACAAACTGATCGGGGCCTCGCCCCGCGAAGGTACTGCATGAACACCGCGACCTCTTCTTCGAACACCACCACGATCACCCTGAACGAGGGCTTCTTTGCCCGTCGCAACTGGCTGGACTGGCTGTTTGCCGCCATCGTGACCGTGGGCGGTCTTTACGCGCTGCAGCGGTATGGCAGCTTCATGGACGGGTACGAAAAAGGCATCCTGCTCGGGACCATTCCCTGCACGATCTGGCTGTGCTGGTTCTGGCGCCCGCTGCGGGTGCTGCTGCTCATCGTGGCCGCCGTGGCCCTGATGGCGATCGGGTTGTACCAGCAGGACGGGGCGGGCAGCCTGGCCCGGGCCGACACGGTGTTCGGGCTCAAATACTTCCTCTCCAGCCAGTCCGCCATCCTGTGGATGAGCATGCTGTTTTTCATCAGCACCGCGTTCTACTGGATCGGCATGTTTTCGCGCGGCGAGGGGCGCACCATGAGCATGCTGGGCTCGCGCATTGCCTGGGTGGCCGTGGCCATGGCGCTCATTGGCACGCTGGTGCGCTGGTACGAAAGCTACCTCATCGGCCCGGACATCGGCCACATCCCGGTGAGCAATTTGTACGAGGTGTTCGTGCTGTTCTGCTGGATGACGGCGGCGTTCTACCTGTACTACGAAGAGCAGTACGACACGCGTGCCCTGGGCGGTTTTGTCATGCTGGTGGTGAGTGCCGCCGTGGGCTTCCTGCTCTGGTACACCGTGGTGCGCGAGGCGCATGAGATCCAGCCGCTGGTGCCTGCCCTCAAGAGCTGGTGGATGAAGCTGCATGTGCCCGCCAACTTCATCGGCTACGGCACCTTTGCGCTGGCCGCCATGGTGGCCTTTGCCTACCTGATCAAGCAGCAGGCCACCGAAACCCGCTGGTACAAGCTGGCGCCCCTGTGGCTGCTGGGCGTGGTGCTGTGTTTTGAGCCCATCGTGTTCCGCCAGGGCGCCACCGAGAACGGCGGCAGCTACTGGATGGTGTACTTCGGCATCTCCGCACTCATCGTCGCGGGCATCCTGCTGGGCCGCAAGCGCATCGCGGCGCGCCTGCCCTCGTTCGAGATCTTGGACGACGTGATGTACAAGTCCATCGCCGTGGGATTTGCGTTCTTCACCATTGCCACCGTGCTGGGCGCGCTGTGGGCGGCCGAGGCCTGGGGTGGCTACTGGAGCTGGGATCCGAAGGAGACCTGGGCGCTGATCGTCTGGCTCAACTACGCGGCCTGGCTGCACATGCGCCTGATGAAGGGGCTGCGCGGCACGGTGTCCGCCTGGTGGGCGCTGGTGGGGCTGGCGGTCACCACGTTCGCATTCCTGGGCGTGAACATGTTCCTGAGCGGCCTGCACAGCTACGGCACGTTGTGATGGGTTCAAGGGAGAGGGCCCGGTCGGGCATTGGCGCAGGCGGCGGCAACTATTGCGTCGTCGGTGTAACCTGCACAGTCCAGGGAACGAACTAGCAGTAGTGTTGCTCTACCGCTGCAGCTGTTTCCACCAGACCATGACCGGAGTCTCCCCATGCTGATCCCCCCGCGCGATTCGGGCTTCAACCACCCCCACCCCTCCGAAATCACGCCCCGCGCGGTCTACGAAGACCGCCGCCAGATGCTCAAGCTCATGGCGGGCGGCGCGGCAGGTGCCGCGATGGCGGCCTGGGCAGGCCGCGAGGCGCTGGCGCAGCAGGCGCAGGTGGTGCGGCCCAACAAGCTGGCTGCGCTGGCGGGTGCCAAGTCCACTGTGGCGGGCGCGGTCACGATGGAAAAGCTCACCGACTACAAAGACGCGAGCACCTACAACAACTTCTACGAATTCGGCACCGACAAGGCCGACCCGGCGCGCAATGCCCACACACTCAAGGCCAACCCCTGGACGGTGGAAGTGGAAGGGCTGGTCAAGAAGCCCGGCAAATACGGCATCGAAGACCTGATCAAGCTCAGCCCGCAGGAAGAGCGCATCTACCGGCTGCGCTGCGTTGAAGGCTGGTCCATGGTCATCCCCTGGGTGGGTTATTCGCTGGCCGAGCTGATCAAGCGCGTGGAGCCGCAGGGCAGCGCCAAGTATGTGGAATTTGTGACCCTGGCCGACAAGGCGACCATGCCTTTCGTCGGTTCGCGGGTGCTCGACTGGCCCTATGTGGAAGGCCTGCGCCTGGACGAGGCCATGCACCCGCTGACCCTGCTCGCGTTTGGCATGTATGGCGAGGTGCTGCCCAACCAGAACGGCGCACCCGTGCGCCTGGTGGTGCCCTGGAAGTACGGCTTCAAGAGCGCCAAGAGCATCGTCAAGATCCGCTTCGTCGAGAAGGAGCCGGGCACCGCCTGGAACAAGGCGGCCAAGCAGGAATATGGCTTCTACTCGAACGTGAACCCCGAGGTGGACCACCCGCGCTGGAGCCAGGCCACCGAGCGGCGCATTGGTGAAGACGGCCTGTTCGCCAAGAAGCGCAAGACTCTGATGTTCAACGGCTACGAAGCCCAGGTCGGCCAGCTCTATGCGGGCATGGACCTCAAGAAGTTCTACTGACCCCTGGCGACCGCCTGACCTTCTCTGGGCCCTGTCTTTTTGCCCGGCCTTCCGCGTGGGGGCTGCGGCTGCCAGGAAGGGTACCGATCCCCATGCGCAAACTTCTGCTCCATCCCGCCGCCAAACCGCTGGTGTTTGTGCTGTGCCTGCTGCCCCTGGTCTGGCTGGTGGTGGCCGCAGCCACCAACCAGCTGGGCGCCAACCCCGCAGAGGCCCTGATCCGCGCCACGGGCGACTGGACGCTGCGGGCGCTGTGCCTGGTGCTGGCCGTCACCCCACTGCGCGTGCTTTCGGCCACGCCGCAGCTGGCGCGGTTTCGGCGCATGCTGGGCCTGTTCGTGTTTTTTTATGGGGTGTTGCACCTGTTGAGCTATGCCTGGTTCGACATGGGTTTTGACCTGGCAGACATCCTGCGCGACATCGCCAAGCGGCCGTTCATCCTGGTCGGGTCGCTGGCACTGCTGCTGCTGGCGCTGCTGGCGGGCACCTCGTTCAACCGGGCCATCAAGGCGCTGGGGGGCAAGCGCTGGCAGGCGCTGCACCGCGCGGTCTACGCGGTGGCGGGTTTGGGCATCCTGCACTTCTTCTGGATGCGTGCCGGTAAGAACGATTTTGCGGAAGTGGCGCTGTACGCCGCCATCCTGGCGGTGCTGCTGGGCTGGCGTGCCTGGCACCGCTGGTACAGGCCGCAGCCTGGCCGGGCCGCCACCCAGCGCGGGCGTAGCACGCCGGCGGGCTTGCCTTAGCGTTGGGAGATAATTGCTATATATTTAATAGCAAACTTTACTTGCCTAATGCGCGGAGGCGGCCATTTTTCCTTGTGATGGCTCAGTTTTACGCATTGACGGCCCGCAGTGCCGGGCGCATCTGCCGGGTCACGGGGTCGATGTAGGCCGTGGGGATCTGGTAGGCCCGGTCATCAAACAGGTCAATGCCACACATCAGGTTCTCGATCCATTCAAAGAAGTCGTTGATGGCTTCTTTGCCCTTGATGGGGGCGCCGTGCTGCGGCACCAGCATGGAGATATCAAGCTGCCGCACCATGCGCACCCACAGGCGCAGGATCTTGTTGGACACCATGTATCGACGGTGGAAGCCCTCCATGCGCGGGATGTGCGCCTTGAGGTCGGTCACCGGCACACGGGCTTCGGCGCCCGACATCATCGACACGCCCAGGTCGCCCGTGAACAGGATGCGGCTGACCGGGTCGTAGAAGTGGAAGTTGCCTTCGGAATGCATGAAGTGCGCAGGCAGCAGCACCAGCTCGTGGCGGCCCAGGGGCAGGTGGCCACCGCCGTCGGGCACACCAATCACGCGGTTTTCTGTTTTTCCCACCTTGGTGAAGTGGGGTGCAAATCGCTCCCACACGCGCGAGATCACCAGGTTGGCCTTGGTGCTCGTCATCCAGCGGTCGAGCGAGGCAATGATGTCCGGATCGGCGTGCGAGGCGATCAGGTACGAGAGCTTGTGGGGCGGGAAATGTTTGGTCATTCCCATGAAGAGCTCGTTGAACGCGAGGTTGCCGCCCGGGTCGATGATGGCGCCCGTGTCGTCGTCAACGATCAAAAACTGGTTGGCTTGCACGGCTTGGCCGTCCTCCTCGATGAGGTCGGTGAACATCAGGCAAGCGTGATTTTTGTCGCGGTAGAGTTCCAGGGCCATGGCCATCCTGCGGTGCAATAAAGCGCAGACTGTACGAGTGCCCCTAGGGTTTGTGCTTGATCGAAATCAAGCGGTGCTGCATTGGTGCCCCATGGCGGGACGTTGTCCCAGCGGCGTCAGCGGGGGGTAGAGGCTGCGGCAGCAGGCGCCTGCGCTGCGCCCGCGCCGCTGCTGGGCGTGAGTGTTTCTGGCAGAGTGGCGCGCTGGCCCGCAGCAGGCCCCGTCGGCAGGTACAAGGGCCCCCGCTGTCCACAGCCAAGCAGGGCCGCCGCACTGGCAGCAAGGACAAGTGTCCTGACTAGAATTTGGGGAGCTTTCAACATGCGCAAATTGTAATGACCGACCTCGAATTCATGGACCACGCCGAACAACTGCTGCTTGCCGTCGAGCGCAGCTGTGATCGCATCAACGACACCACGGATGCCGATGTGGACGCCCAGAGGTCAGGCGGCATGGTGACACTGACCTTTCCCAACCGCAGCCAGATCGTCATCAACCTGCAAAAACCTCTGCACGAGGTCTGGCTGGCGGCTCGCTCGGGGGGCTACCACTACCGGTTTGACGGCAGCGCATGGCAGGACACAAAGGGGGCTGGAGAGTTTTTCGCGTGTCTGAGCCGCGATGCCACCCAGCAATCAGGGCTGCCTTTGCAGTTTGCTGCCCTTTAGACTGCCGCCCAGTCAAGCAATCGGCGCTTCGTTGTGCGCCGGGAGCGGGCTGGGCAAGCTCCCGCCCCCTGTTCTCCTTGCTCTGGCGGATGCGTGCCGCGTCCCACCGCATCCGTGCAGCGCTGTGTGCAAGCGTTGCTCCGCTAGTTGCGGAACAGGTCGAGGATGCGGCTGCGCTCTTCAGAAGGCGGTGGCGCCTGGGGTGTGACCGCCGGTGAAGTGGAGCGTTGGTCTTCCAGCCCCACACTCGACACGCCTGCACTGCGGGCGTACTCGTCATAGAACCACTCGCCACCCACATTGACCACCCCAGCAGGCACCGTGGGCTCCATCACGGGGACGCCCTTGAGTGCGCGCTCCATGAAGCTGATCCACACGGGCAAACTGAGTCCGCCCCCGGTTTCGCGGCTGCCCAGGTTGCGGGGCGTGTCGTAGCCGATCCAGGTGACGGCTGCGATGGTGGGCTGGTAGCCGGCAAACCAGGCGTCCACCGAGTCGTTGGTGGTGCCGGTCTTGCCGTACAGGTCGGGGCGTTTGAGGGTGGCTTGCGCACGGGCCGCCGTCCCGGAACGGGTGACTTCCTGCAGCAGACTGTTCATCAGAAAAGCGTTGCGGGCCTCGATGGCCCGAGGTTGTTCGCTGGTCACTGGCGGTGTGGTCTCGGAAATCACCCGGCCCTTGTGGTCCGTGACCTTGGTGATCAGCCAGGGGTTCACGCGATAGCCCCCATTGGCAAACACCGAGTAGGCGGCCGCCATCTGCAGCGGCGTGACGGAGCCTGCCCCTAGCGCCATGGTCAAGTAGGCAGGGTGCTTTTCAGGATCAAAGCCAAAACGTCCCACCCACTCCTGCGCCGTCTTGGGGCCTACGGCCTGCAGGATGCGGATCGAGATCATGTTCTTGGATTTGGCCAGGCCCGTGCGCATGCTCATGGGGCCGTCGTACTTGCCGTCGTAGTTCTTGGGCTCCCAGGGCTGGCCACCGGTCACACCGGCATCAAAGAACAGCGGCGCGTCGTTGATGACGGTGGCCGGAGTGAAGCCCTTTTCAAGTGCGGCAGAGTAGATGAACGGCTTGAAGCTGGAGCCCGGCTGGCGCCACGCCTGTGCGGCGTGGTTGAACTTGTTCTTGTCGAAGTCGAAGCCTCCCACCAGGGCGCGGATGGAGCCGTTGCGAGGGTCCAGGGCCACAAAGGCGCCTTCGACTTCAGGCAGTTGCGTGATCTCCGAGGCGCCTTTGGGCGTCTTGACCACGCGTATCACCGCACCCCGGCGGATCTTGATGTTGGGCGGGGCCTTGTCGCTCAGCCCTGACTGCGCGGGCTTGAGGCCATCTCCGGCGATCTCCAGTGTGTCGCCATTGGCACGCGCTGCAACGATTTTGCGCGGCGTTGCCTCCAGCACCACGGCCGAAAGCACGTCGCCATTGTCTGGGTGGTTGGCGAGGGCGTCATCAATCGCATCCTCGACTTCCTGTGGCGCCGTGGGCAAGGTCACGAACTTCTCGGGGCCCCGGTACTGCTGGCGTCGCTCATAGTCCATGATCCCTCTGCGCAAGGCGCTGTACGCGGCTTCCTGTTCCGCCGCATTCAGGGTGGTGTACACGTTCAGGCCGCGCGTGTAGGCTTCGTTGCCGTACTGCGTGAAGATCAGTTGGCGGGCCATTTCGGCCACGTACTCCGCATGCACTCGTGTGTTGTCGGGACCGGTGCGGATCTTCAGCTCTTCCTTCTTGGCGTCGGCCGCCTGTTGCGCGGTGATGAAGCCGTTCTCTTCCATCCGCTCAATGATGTACTGCTGGCGGACTCGGGCACGTTTGGGATTGCTGATGGGGTTGTAGGCCGACGGGGCCTTGGGCAATCCCGCCAACATCGCGGCTTCTGCAATGGACAGAGATTTCAGCGGTTTGCCAAAATAGGCCTCGGAGGCTGCGGCAAAACCATAAGCCCGATTGCCCAAGAAAATCTGATTCATGTAAATCTCAAGAATCTGATCTTTGGTCAGTAAGTGCTCCAGTTTGAATGTCAGTAAGATTTCGTAAATCTTGCGGGTAAATGTTTTTTCTGACGACAGATAAACATTGCGAGCCACCTGCATTGTGATAGTCGATGCCCCTTGGCTTTTCACACGGCCCAAATTGGCAAGGCCTGCGCGCACCACGCCTTTGTAGTCCACGCCGCCATGCTGGAAGAAGCGAGCATCCTCAATGGCCAGAACAGCATCCTTCATCACCTTCGGGATGTCTTCGATCGGCGTGAGGTTTCTGCGCTCCTCGCCAAACTCACCCAGCAAGGCCCCTTCAGCGGAGTAGACGCGCAACGGCAGCTTGGGCCGGTAGTCGGCCAGGTCTGAGATATCGGGAAGGTTGGGGTAGGCCACGGCGAGCGCCACCGCGATGACCAGCGCCAGTCCGACCGCCGCAGCCGTCGCCAACCCGGCCATCCACAGCGTGATGCGAAGAAGCCAGCGAAGCCAGGTGGAGCGGGGGCGGGCGGAGGATGTGTCCGACTTGTCGGACGACTTCGAGGGGGAGGGCGGCATATCGCTCCGAAAGGGTAAGGCCGCCCATTATAAAAATGTCTGTCCAGACTTCTCTGGAATCCTAAATACGGGCCATTCCGGTGCCGCCGAAAGGCACGTGATCCTTGTCGAACGGTATTGCCGAGCGCCGAAATTTCGTCTGCTTTTGGCAACGCTCCGCAGGCGTTACAACGGGAAAAATCTTTGCTGGAGAACTATCTTACTGATAGCATTCATGTGAAGTGTTAAGTTTTGTTGCCTCATTTTGGCAAGTTACAGGGGACCAATCTTGATCTCAATGGGGTCTTTGTTCAGTCGCCAGTCTGCTCCGCTGCTGGGAATCGACATCAGTTCCTCCAGTGTCAAGCTGGTGGAGTTGGGGCGTGATAAGGCAGGCGGTCTGGTTCTGGAGCGTTGCGCCATCGAGCCGCTGGAGCGCGGCTGGATCACGGACGGCAACATCGAAAAATTCGACGAGGTCGCGGACGCTCTGCGCCGACTCGTGAAGAAGAGCGGAACGAGGACAAAAAATGTCGCTCTTGCGTTGCCACCCTCTGCTGTCATTACCAAAAAGATCACCCTCCCGGGTGGTATGACGGAGCAGGAGCTTGAGGTCCAGGTCGAGTCCGAAGCCAATCAATACATTCCTTTCTCGCTCGACGAGGTAAGTCTGGATTTTTGCGTGATCGGGCCCAGCAAGAATGCGCCCGGTGATGTGGATGTGCTCATCGCCGCCTCACGGCGCGAAAAAGTCCAGGACAGACAAGGCTTGGCAGAGGCTGCAGGCTTGAAGCCTGTGGTGGTTGATATCGAATCCCATGCATCGCGCTTGGCGGCGGGACGTTTGATTGAGGCGCTCCCCAACAAAGGCGTTGATGCCATGGTGGCCTTGTTCGAGGTGGGTGCGCTTACCACCAGCATGCAGGTCATTCGAAACGAAGAAGTCCTGTATGACCGTGACCAGGCGTTTGGTGGCGCTCAACTGACGCAATTGATCGTGCGTCAATATGGCTTTTCGGTGGAAGAGGCAGAAGGCAAAAAACGCAACGGCGATCTTCCTGAAGACTACCAGGCTGCAGTTCTTCGTCCTTTCGTCGATAGCATGGCCCAAGAAATTGGCCGTGCATTGCAGTTCTTCTTCACCAGCACGCCACACAACCGTGTTGATCACATCATGCTTGCGGGGGGGTCGGCGCCTTTGCCAGGCCTCACCGAGGCCGTTACTCAGCAGACGGGGTTTGCCTGCAGCGCGGTCAATCCATTTGACGGGATGGAGATTGGAAGTTCCGTCCGGCTCAAAAAGATGGTGCGCGAAGCGCCATCCTATTTGACCTCTTGCGGCCTGGCTATGCGGAGGTTCTTGCAGTGATTCTGATTAACTTACTCCCTCACCGAGAGGAGGCGCGGAAGCGTCGCAAGGAGGCTTTTCAGGCCACCATGTTTGCGTCGTTCCTCCTTGGTTTGGTGATAGCTGGTGCCATCTATTGGTGGTTTCAGATGATGATCACCGATCAGCAGGCCAAGAACAATTTCCTGCAACAGGAAATTAAAGTGCTCGAAGAGCAGATCAAAGAAATCGCGTCCATCGAAGATGAGATTGCTGCTCTGCGCGCACGCCAGAAGGCTGTCGAAGATCTTCAATCTGACCGAAATCTTCCAGTCCATCTTTTGACGGAGCTGGTCAAGCAGCTGCCAGATGGGGTGTATATCACTGCGATTGGTCAAACCGGACAAACGATCACCATGCAAGGCATGGCCCAATCGAATGAGCGAGTTTCTGAGTTGCTGCGTAACTTGTCCGCTAACACCCCGTGGCTAGACAAGCCCGAGTTGAGTGAAATTACAGCCAGTACGGTTTCTTTGAGTCAACGGGATCAGCGTAGAGTGTCCTCGTTTAATCTGAAATTCCAGCTGGTGCGTGCAAGTGAAGCCCAGAAGACGATGGCGGCGGCCAGTGCTGCTGCATCAGCATCGGGAGGCAAGTGACATGGCTAATAAAAAGGAAAAATCTATTAGCTTTGCCGAACAGATGGATGTAGTTCAACGGCAATTCAAGAATCTGGACACCAAAGATCCATCGCTATGGCCAGTTTTTCCCAAGGCGCTGCTGTGTCTTTTTATCGCAGGAGCTGTAGCCACGGTTTCGTGGTTCGCATTTTTGAAGGACTATGAGGCAGAGCTGGAGGGTGAGCGAAGTAAAGAGGTTGCCCTGCGGGCCGACTACCAGAAAAAGCTGGTCAAGGCCGTGAGTTTGGATGCGTTGAAAAAGCAAAGGGAGCAGATTCAGCAGTATGTTATTCAGCTCGAGAAGCAGCTGCCTAGTAAAGCTGAGATGGCTGCTCTTTTGTCTGATATCAACCAGGCAGGGCTTGGGCGGAGTCTGCAGTTTGAACTCTTCAAGCCTGGGCAGGTAGTCGTCAAAGATTATTATGCAGAGCTTCCTATATCTATTCGAGTGACAGGGAAATATCATGATTTAGGTGCTTTCGCGTCGGATGTCGCCCATCTTTCGCGCATTGTGACACTGAATAATATATCAATCATGCCTGGCGCTCGCGATGGGTTGATTATGGATGCGACTGCACGTACTTTCAGATATTTAGATCCTGAGGAAATACAGGCGCAGAAAAAGGCTGGAGGTGCTAAATGAGGGGAGCAGTAAAGGGTGCGCTAATTCTCTTCTCAACTTTTTCTCTTGCAGGATGTTTGCCATCAGGAGAGGATGAGCTACGCCTTTGGATTGCTGATCAGAGAGCTAATACGAGGCCTAACGTAACTCCATTGACGGAGCCGAAAAAATTTATTCCAGAGTCATATTCTCAGGCTGGAGCGCTTGAACCTTTCAATCAAGTGAAGCTCACCCAGGCATTACGGCGAGATTCTGCGCAGATTGCCTCTAATGCGGCATTGATTGCCCCGGAGATGACGCGACGCAAAGAGCCTCTTGAGGCGTTTCCATTGGACGCGATGGCAATGGTTGGGAGTCTGAATAAAACGGGAACGCCTACCGCGTTATTGAAGGTTGATAATCTAATTTACCAAGTGAAGGTCGGGAATTATTTGGGTCAAAATTATGGGAAGATCATTGGGGTAACGGAGACTTCAATTCAATTGCGCGAAATCGCGCAGGATGCAACTGGAGACTGGATAGAGCGCCCAGTGTCGCTAGATCTGCAAGAGGGTAAAAAATGAAACATCATAGTGGCTCCTTTGTGAGTTTTTGCCGTAATGCTGCTGTAGGCGTTTCTATTGCAGTTGTTTCTTTGGGGGTGGCGGCCCAGGGAGCTATCAGTGCGATTGCTGCAAGTATTCAGGGCGGTGTTGAGGTACTGAAAATAGATTTTGATGGGCCTCTTGCTTCAACTCCGACTGGTTTTTCTACGCAATCGCCAGCGCGCGTTGCTCTTGATTTTCAAGGTGTGGGAAACGCCTCTGGAAAGTCAGTCTATGAAGTAAATTTAGGTAATTTGAAGTCAGTCAATGTGGTTCAGGCAGGAGAGCGGTCTCGCGTTGTCTTGAATCTGAAATCAGCAACCTCTTATCGAACTGATATTCAAGGTAGAACATTAATATTGTCGCTTGATCCTGTTGCAGGAGCGACTTCAAATCCCGCATCCTCTGTTGTGCATTTTTCGGATGGCCAAAACAGTGATGTTTTGCCATTGAAAGATGTCGATTTTCGCCGTGGCACGGATGGTTCCGGACGAGTTGTTGTTAACTTGACAAGCAGCCAGGTGGGGGTTGATCTCCAGCAACAAGCGAAAGGTATCGTAGTTGAGTTCATGCGCTCTTCACTACCTGAGGGCCTTAGGCGGCGCCTTGATGTTACGGATTTTGGAACTCCCGTGCAAACTGTAACGACGACTCAGGTGGGTGAGCGTGTGCGTATGCTGATTGAGTCTGCGGGTGATTGGGAGCACAGTGCTTATCAAAGCGACAGTCAATTCGTTGTGGAAATTCGGCAGAAAAAGATCGATCTGAGTAAGCTTACTCAAGGTCCCGGGTATTCTGGAGAAAAGCTTTCACTCAATTTTCAGAATATTGAAGTCAGATCGCTGCTTCAGGTAATTGCTGATTTCACAAACTTTAATATCGTAACTTCTGATACCGTAACGGGGGCCCTTACGCTGAGGCTCAAAGATGTGCCTTGGGATCAAGCACTCCAAATTATCATGGATGCAAAAGGCCTCGGCATGAAGAAGACAGGATCCGTTCTTTGGATTGCTCCGAAGGATGAGATCGATGCACGTACGAAAAAAGATTTTGAAGCGGCTCTGGCAATACAGAAATTGGAACCGCTGAAAACTCAAGCCTATCAACTAAACTATGCCAAGGCTGGGGATATCCTTCTTCAGCTAACGACCTCTGCAACTGGTGGCGGTGGCGGCGGCGGGGGGGGGCGTTTCTTGTCGGAGCGGGGCAGTGCAATATCAGAGCCGCGGACCAACCAGTTGTTTGTGACGGACACGTCGAGCAAGTTGGAAGAGGTTCGGCTTTTGCTCGCTAGTCTAGATGTGGCTGTTCGGCAAGTTCTGATTGAGGCGCGTATTGTCGAGGCGCGAGATTCTTTTGGTCGCTCATTGGGAGTGCGTCTTGGCGGAACGGATCTGAGGGCTAACCGGGGGGGGGATGGGGGCTACAGTATTGGTGGAAACAATCGAGTAGCGTTTGGCTCTTCGTACAGTGACGCAGTTGCCTCGAGTGGCGCCGGAGGGTCTACTAATACAAACGGGAATTTTGTAAATCTTCCTGCTAGTCTTTCTAGCGTGAGTGGTGTTGGGAGTTTTGCACTTTCGATATTTAATTCGGCCGCCAATCGATTTCTCACGCTTGAGTTGTCTGCTATGGAGGCAGATGGTAAAGGGAGAATAGTATCAAGTCCAAGAATTATTACTGCCGACCAAACGAAAGCTTTAATTGAACAAGGCACTGAGTATCCGTACTCAGTAACTGCCCCCAATGGTGCAACCACTTTGGCATTCAAGAAAGCCGTTCTAAAATTAGAGGTTACTCCGCAGATAACTCCAGAAGGAAATATTATTTTAGATCTGGATGTGAACAAGGATAGTCGCGGTGAAACGACAACTCAGGGTGTGGCAATTGACACAAAACATGTTAAAACTCAAATCCTTATCGAGAATGGCGGGACGGTTGTGATTGGTGGGATTTTTGAAATGGAAGAAACTAATCAAGAGAATAAAATTCCTTTGATCGGGGATGTGCCAGTTGTTGGTAACTTGTTCAAGAATAGAACTAAAGAATCAACTAAGCGGGAGATGTTAGTTTTTATTACCCCTAAGGTAATATCGGATCGTGTTTCTGCACGTTGAATGAATTGAGGATGTAATCAAATGCGTAAATTTCTTAAAGCTTCAATCCTTGCCATGATAGGAGTTCTTGCAGCGTGTGGTGGCGGTGGTGGTAGTTCTGGTAGCACCAATGAACCATACAGCATTTCGTTGCGTTCTACGAAAAGCCAGTTGCCTCTCAATGTTGGAAATCAACCGGCAGTAATTGGCGCATTTGGTGCATACACTACGACACTCTATGTTGATGCCCGAAAGGGGGCTAGCCCGATTCCTGGGGGGGAAGATGTTTTTGGCTGCAATTTAACGGCAGGGCTCGACTCGGGCGCGCTTTACTACTTGGATGGAAAATCAGAGCATCAAGATGAAAATAAAAATCCGCTTGCCTATCGATCTGTGACACTGGGTGCAAATGCCGGTGGGGCTTCGTTTCATTTTCATGCGGGAAATCAAATCGGCACTGCTCGAGTGACATGTTCTGTCACGGATCCGCGTGATGGACAAGTGCGCACCGCAAGCGTTGATATCGCCGTAGGTGGTGGGGGCGGTGGAAAACCGGCCAGCGTCCGGGCCACGGCTCAGGTGCCCGGATTCTTAGGGTCTCGAGATAATACTGGTAATTTGCGCAATAGCGTTGGTATCCAGGCTTTTTTGATGGATGATGCAAATCAGCCGGTGTCCAATCCTTCCGCTTCCAATTTGCAAGTGAGTATTCGCCCATTTGGCGCCTATGCGGGTGCTAAGCTGATATCTGGCAATCAGTCGGGTAGTGTTTTGCAAGTTGGCACATTGGGCGGAGTTGGGACCTTTTCTCTGTCCAGTGGGGCGGCAAGCGGTGTTATTCTTTTGGAATTGACTACAGATCGTTTTGATAACAATGTCACTAATGGTATTCAAGACGCTGTTTCCTCGCTGGTTGCGGTCAGCGTTCTGGACGGTGTAGCGACAACTCCACTTACGTTTACTGCAACGGCTTTGACGGTGCCTAATACCCTCCCGTTTGCGACTGTATTGCAAGCGACCGGTGGAATCGCGCCTTACAGCTGGTCGTTGGTCGGTACACTGCCACCTGGCTTGACGCTAAATAGTTCAGGAGTTATCAGTGGCACTCCTTTGGCCGCACCAGGTGTTTACACAGTTGTCGCGACTGTTACGGATGCGATAGGGAGCCAAGTATCGCGCACTGTGACATTGACTGTTACGGGGGCTTTGCCGCTGGATCCATTCGTGTTTACCATCAATGGATGCTCTGCAAACGTAAATACTGCTTGTGTGCTTCCAAATGCTATCAAGGGCAGTTCATATCTCTATGCATTCTCTGGTAGCGGGGGTGATCTTACACAAGCCATTACTTGGGACTTCCAGCTTTTGCCAGCTTGGCTTACATCGGCTACTACTGGTAATACGGGCTTTGTCAATGGAACGCCTCCGGCGTGTGGAGTGAATGCATTCCTGGTTACGGCTAAACGTGGTACCAGTGTAGTAACACGTCAGGTATCGATTGAAGTCGTTGGTGATGCCACTGCGGTCCCTCCAGTTACTTGCCCTTGATTCGGGGCCTCAGACAGTCCGGGTATTCTATTTTTGATGCGCGGACTGTCTGAGAAGGTGTTTTATGTAGATATGAAATAGAGAGGCGTTAGGCAGCTCCTTTTCAATATGGTGATGTTGTCTTATTTTTTAGATTTTGATTGTGCCCTGTGTAGTGCTCGCTTTCGATCTACGTGTGGTATTTTTTGGTTTCTAGAGTCGTTAAATAACTGCGCTAAAATTTCTGAAAATTAATTCTTGCGAGTGCGGTGTATTCGAGCTGATTGGATTCGGTGTAGTCGTCTTTTTTTTGACACGGGTCTGTGATGCTTGAGAAATTCAATTTTTCCAATTCGCTAGATCTGTGCGCAGGTTGATTTTTCGACCTTTTGGGCAAGAATTTGTAAGGTTTTGTATGCATGATTTTTTGTGTATGAGAGTGCATGCGCAATGTTGAAGGTTGGTTTTGCGCAGGTTGCGATTGATTTGGGTGGTCGTAGTTACAATATTGCGATTGGCGACGGCTCGTCCTTCGCTGAAGTCACTTATTCGGATTTGAATTTCTCGGGGGCGGCAATTGTTGTATCCAACACAACGGTCGCCCCTCTTTATGCGCAACAACTATGTAGTGTCTTACAGAGAAAATTTTCTGTAGTGCATCAAGTACTGCTTCCTGATGGTGAAGAGCACAAAAATTGGCAGGTGTTGCAGTTAATTTTCGATAGTCTTTTGACCAATAAGTGTGACCGGAAAACTGTACTTTTTGCTCTGGGTGGGGGGGTGATCGGGGATATGACAGGTTTTGCTGCTGCAAGTTATATGCGCGGCGTACCCTTTGTACAAGTACCAACGACGCTCTTGGCGCAAGTAGACTCTTCTGTCGGGGGGAAAACGGCCATAAATCATCCTCTCGGGAAGAACATGATCGGAGCGTTTTACCAGCCACAGCTAGTGGTGTGCGATCTCGCTGTGCTGGATACTTTGCCTTTACGAGAACTCAGCGCCGGATTGGCGGAAGTCATCAAATATGGGCCGATTGCCGATGTCGATTTTTTGGATTGGCTGGAGTCCTCTATCGAAGATTTGCTGGCCCGCGACCGTACTGCCTTGGCGCATGCAGTCCAACGCAGCTGCGAAATCAAAGCATGGGTCGTTAGCCAAGACGAAAAGGAAACCGGCCTGCGGGCCATCCTCAATTTCGGGCACACCTTTGGCCACGCGATCGAAGCGGGCATGGGGTATGGCGTCTGGTTGCATGGGGAGGGGGTGGCCGCTGGCATGGTGATGGCGGCCGAGTTGTCCCGCCGACTGGGGCTCGTGGACGCTGCGTTTGTGGAGCGGCTCACTGCGCTGATTGCGCGGGCGGGTTTGCCGACGAAGGGGCCTGTGCTGGATGAGGCGGACAACGCGGGCCGCTATCTGGAGTTGATGCGCATCGACAAGAAATCGGAAGGCGGGGAGATCCGGTTTGTGCTGATTGATGGGCCGGGCAAGGCTGTGGTGCGGGCTGCCCCCGATGCTTTGGTGCGAGAGGTCATTGACGCCTGTTGTGGTTGACGTGGGTAGTTTGCTATTTGCTATCTAATGTGTAGCTGGTAACGTATGTCCAAAGCGCGCAGGCCCCGATTTTGATTCAAAGTTCTGATCTTTTGCCTTGCGCTTCACTCCCCTCGCAGACACGGGGGAGGCGCTACCCGGAGCAGCCCGCCCCTACGCGCACCGAGTACCAGCGGGACCGTGATCGGATCGTGCATTCCACGGCATTTCGGCGCCTGGTTTACAAGACACAGGTGTTCCTCAACCACGAGGGGGATCTGTTTCGCACCCGGTTGACCCACTCGCTGGAGGTGGCGCAGCTCGGGCGGTCCATTGCGCGGTCGCTGCAGATCAATGAGGACCTGGTCGAGGCGATTTCGCTGGCCCACGATCTGGGTCACACGCCGTTTGGACATGCGGGGCAGGATGCGCTGCATGGCTGCATGTCCGGGTTTGGCGGTTTTGAGCACAACCTGCAAAGCCTGCGTGTGGTGGATCAACTGGAGGAGCGGTACCCCCAGTACGACGGCCTCAACCTCACCTTCGAGACGCGGGAGGGCATCCTCAAACATTGTTCGCGCCAGCATGCCGAACAGTTGGAGGCGGCCGAGCCCGGTGGTGTGGGCGGGCGGTTCCTGCGCCGGGAGCAACCAAGTCTGGAGGCCCAGTTGTGCAACCTGGCCGACGAGATTGCCTACAACGCGCACGATATTGACGATGGTGTGCGTTCAGGCCTGATCACTTTGGCGCAGTTGCGCGATGTTCCGCTGTTTGACGCGTACCGGGCTGCAGCGCTGGCCGAGCATCCGGATCTCGCGCAGCCATCGCTGCAAAGGCGACTGTTGTTCGAAGCGATCCGCCGCATGCTCAGTGCGCAGGTGTACGACGTGATTGATGCCACCCGGTTGGCCTTGCGTGAACATGCGCCCGCCAGTGCCGATGATGTCCGCCAGTGCCCTCCACTGGTTTTGTTCAGCGATGGCATGCGCGAGCGTTCCAAGGCGCTCAAGCAGTTCCTGTTCCGGCACCTGTATCGGCATCCACAGGTGATGGAGACCACGGGGCTGGCCCAGGACATTGTGCGAGACCTTTTTGCGGCCTATGTAGCCGCACCCCAGGAGATGAAGGCGGCGTTTGCGCAGCAGGCGCTGGCAGGGGATGCGGCGGTGCGCGCGCGTGCCGTGGCTGATTTCATCGCCGGGATGACGGACCGCTTTGCTGCGCGGGAGCATGAACGGTTGACGGGGCGGCGCCTGCTGGGCGGATGACGCTGCCGCCCGGCGCGGCGTGGCGAGGCGCCGGTAAAATCAGGCCTCTTTTTACTGTGCCTGCCAGCGCGCCTATGACATCCACTTCCTCCATCTTCCCGATGGGCGCGCTCGATCCCGCAGCCCCGTTCATCCATGACACCGTGCGCTGGCTGGAGAAGGCCGTGATCGGGCTGAACCTGTGCCCGTTCGCCAAGGGTGTGCATGTGAAGGGGCAGGTCCACTACGCCGTGGCACTGACCGACAATCCCGCTGCTGTGCTGGAGTTGTTGCGTGAAGAGCTTCTGGCCCTGCAGGGCATGCCCGCCGAAGTGCGTGATACGACGCTGCTGGTGCTGCCGCACTGTTTGCAGGATTTTCTGGTTTTCAATGATTTTCTTGGTGAGGCCGAGGATTTGCTGGACGCGCTGGGGTTGGACGGCACCCTGCAAATCGCCAGCTTTCACCCGCAGTTCCAGTTTGTGGGCACCGAGGTAGACGACGTTACCAATTGCACCAACCGTGCGCCTTATCCCACGCTGCATTTACTGCGTGAAGACAGCATCGACCGGGCCGTGGAGGTGTTCCCTGAGGCGGAAGCCATCTTTGAGCGGAACATGGAAGTGTTGGAGGGCTTGGGGATGGAGGGTTGGTTGGCGCTGGATGTGGGGCCGCACGCGGCGGGGCCTGGGGCGGTGCAGTCCGAGGGAGGGCGTGCGCAATGACGCAGAAGAAACCATCCCCCTCGCCGTGCGGAGCCGGTGGGGCGACCCGCAAGAAGGAATCTCAGGCCGATGCCCAGGCGGCAGAGATGTCCGAGCTGCGGCCCGGGCAGTCGATTGAGCTGCTCAAGGAGCTGCACATCCTCACGCGCGAAGGGCGGCTGAACCAGGATTCGCGGCGCAAGCTCAAGCAGGTGTACCACCTGTTCAACTTCATTGAGCCGCTGCTGTCGGAGCTTTCGGCCGACGGCAGCGGGCCGACCCTGGCAGACCATGGCGCGGGCAAGTCGTACCTGGGCTTCATTCTGTACGACCTGTATTTCAAGGCCCTGGGGCATGGCCATATCTATGGCGTCGAGACCCGGGCTGAGCTGGTCGAAAAATCTCGCCTGCTTGCCCAGCGGCTGGGTTTTGGCCGCATGTCCTTCCTCAACCTGTCGGTGGCCGAATCGTCGGCGGCCGACGAGTTGCCTGTGCAGATCGATGTGGTCACGGCCCTGCATGCCTGCGACACGGCCACCGACGATGCCATTGCCTTTGGCCTGCAAAAGAAAGCCCGCGCCATGGTGCTGGTGCCTTGCTGCCAGGCCGAGATGGCCGCCTGTCTGCGCCAGGGCAAGGCCTTGCAGCTGGCCCGCACGCCCTTGGCCGAGCTGTGGCGGCACCCGCTGCACACCCGTGAGCTGGGCAGCCAGGTGACCAATGTGCTGCGCTGCCTGTACCTGGAGGCCAGCGGTTACCAGGTGACGGTGACCGAGTTGGTGGGTTGGGAGCACAGCATGAAGAACGAACTCATCATCGCCCGCTACACCGGGCAGAAAAAGCGCAGCGCGGCTGAGCGCCTGCGCGCCATCCTGGTCGAGTTCGGGCTGGAGAACGCCTTGGGGCCCCGTTTTGGGTTGGCGGTGGCTGCCGACGTGACCGAGGCTGCTGCTGCGGGCTGATTGCGTCACCCGTGTCGCAGCGGCGCGGCAGCGTGCCGGAGGTTTTGAAATTGGGGACGGGTCTATGATGGCGCACATTGCCTTCATCGACCCTCACCCATGGCACGCCTTCCACGCCTTGCCCTGCCAGGCCACCTGCACCACGTGATCCAGCGTGGCAACAACCGCCAGCCCATATTTCAGGACGGCGAAGACTTCCACACCATGCTCGCCTTGCTGGCCGACAGCGCGCTCCAGCACGGGGTGGCTGTCCATGCCTATGTGCTCATGGACAACCACTTCCATTTGCTGGTCACCCCCTCGTTGGCTGAGGCGCTGCCCCAAATGATGCAGGCGGTGGGGCGGCGCTATGTGCAGTATTTCAACCGCCGCCATGCGCGCACCGGCACCTTGTGGGAAGGGCGCTACCGGTCCACCGTGCTGCAGCCCGATAAGTACCTGCTGCCCTGCATGGTGTACCTGGACCTCAATCCGGTGAGGGCGGGGCTGGTTGCGAATGCGGCGGACTACCTCTGGTCCAGCCACGCCCACTGGCGGGGTGTACGCAACGACCGCCTGCTCACGCCCCATGCCTTGTACTGGGCGCTGGGCAACACGCCGTTTGCCCGCGAGGCCGCCTATGCCGCATTGGTGCAGACGGGAATCGGGTCGCAGGAGCAGGCGGCTCTCACGGCTTCGGCCCTGAGCGGATGGGCCCTTGGCGACGCAGATTTCATCGAGGGGTTGCAAAAACAGACACCCCGCCGGGTGGTGGCGGGGCAGGCCGGACGGCCAAAGAGCGTGAAGAAATCAGAGGAAAAATAGGCTTCTTCGCGCTTCTGTATTGGCTTTATTGCTATTTAATTTGATATGTCCCTAATAAAATATCAAACTGAGATACTGGGTTATTAAAAGGAATCTGACCCCAATTAATGTGCTTGCCAAATCATGTTGCAATGCACTAATCTCCCACTCCCTGCGAAAAATATGAGGAGTGCGCCATGACCACGGCTGCCGAGATCCAGCATCTGCAACAACACGGTTTGTATTCATCGGGTAACGAACACGACGCCTGCGGCCTCGGGTTTGTGGCCCATATCAAGGGTGTGAAGCGCCACGACATCGTGACGCAGGCCCTGAAGATCCTGGAAAACATCGACCACCGTGGTGCCGTGGGGGCTGACCCCCTGATGGGCGACGGCGCGGGCATCCTGATCCAGATCCCCGACGCGCTGTACCGCGAAGAGATGGCCAAGCAAGGCATCACGCTGCCCGCCGCCGGTGAATACGGCGTGGGCATGATCTTCCTGCCCAAGGAGCATGCCTCCCGCCTGGCCTGTGAGCAGGAGATGGAGCGCGCCATCAAGGCCGAAGGCCAGGTGCTGCTGGGCTGGCGCGATGTGCCGGTGAATGTGGACATGCCCATGTCGCCCACCGTGCGCAAGAAGGAGCCCATCCTGCGCCAGGTGTTCATCGGCCGTGGCAACGACGTGATCGTGCAGGACGCGCTGGAGCGCAAGCTGTACGTGATCCGCAAGACGGCCAGCGCTAACATCCAGGCGCTCAAGCTCAAGCACAGCAAGGAATACTACGTTCCGTCCATGTCCAGCCGCACCGTGGTCTACAAGGGCCTGCTGCTGGCCGACCAGGTGGGCGTGTACTACAAGGACTTGTCCGACGAGCGCTGCGTCTCGGCCATCGGCCTGGTGCACCAGCGCTTCTCCACCAACACCTTCCCCGAGTGGCCGCTGGCCCACCCGTACCGCTATGTGGCGCACAACGGTGAAATCAACACCGTCAAGGGCAACTACAACTGGATGAAGGCGCGCGAAGGCGTGATGGCCTCGCCCGTGCTCGCGGCCGACCTGCAAAAGCTGTACCCCATCAGCTTTGCCGACCAGTCCGATACCGCCACGTTCGACAACTGCCTCGAACTGCTGACCATGGCCGGCTACCCCATCAGCCAGGCCGTGATGATGATGATCCCCGAGCCGTGGGAACAGCACACCACCATGGACGAGCGCCGCCGCGCCTTCTATGAATACCACGCTGCCATGCTTGAGCCCTGGGACGGCCCCGCTTCCATCGTGTTCACCGATGGCCGCCAGATCGGCGCCACGCTGGACCGCAACGGCCTGCGCCCTTCGCGCTACTGCATCACCGATGACGACCTGGTCATCATGGGCTCGGAGTCGGGCGTGCTGCCCATCCCCGAGAACAAGATTGTGCGCAAGTGGCGCCTGCAGCCCGGCAAGATGTTCCTGATCGACCTGGAACAAGGCCGCATGATCGACGACGACGAGCTGAAAGCCAACATCGTCAACACCAAGCCCTACAAGCAGTGGATCGAGAACCTGCGCATCAAGCTCGACAGCATCGAAGCTGGTGCCCAGGCTGCTGCGCCCCAGGTTGCTGACCTGCCCCTGCTGGACCGCCAGCAAGCTTTTGGCTACACCCAGGAAGACATCAAGTTCCTGATGGCGCCCATGGCCAAGAACGGCGAAGAAGGCATCGGCTCCATGGGCAATGACAGCCCGCTGGCCGTGCTCTCGGGCAAGAACAAGCCGCTGTACAACTACTTCAAGCAGCTGTTCGCCCAGGTGACGAACCCGCCGATCGATCCGATCCGCGAGGCCATCGTGATGTCGCTCAACAGCTTCATCGGCCCCAAGCCCAACCTGCTGGACATCAACCAGGTCAACCCACCGATGCGGCTCGAAGTGAGCCAACCAGTGCTCGACTTTGCCGACATGGCCAAGCTGCGCGACATCGAGAAGTACACCCAAGGCAAGTTCAAGAGCGCCACCATCGACATCACCTACCCGCTGAGCTGGGGCCGTGAGGGCGTGGAAGCCAAGCTGGCGTCGCTGTGCGCGCAGGCTGTGGACGCCATCAAGGGCGGTGCCAACATCCTCATCATCAGCGACCGCGCCGTGAGCGCTACGCAAGTGGCCATTCCCGCGCTGCTGGCGCTGTCGGCCATCCACCAGCACCTGGTGGGCGCTGGCATGCGCACCACGGCGGGCCTCGTGGTCGAAACGGGCACCGCCCGCGAAGTGCACCACTTCGCCGTGCTGGCGGGTTACGGCGCCGAGGCCGTGCACCCCTACCTGGCCATGGAAACCCTGGCCGATATGCACAAGGACCTGGGCGGCGACCTGTCTGCCGACAAGGCCATCTACAACTACGTGAAGGCGATCGGCAAGGGCCTGTCCAAGATCATGTCCAAGATGGGCGTGAGCACCTACATGAGCTACTGCGGCGCCCAGCTGTTCGAGGCCATCGGCCTGAACACGGAAACCGTGGGCAAATATTTCACCGGCACCGCCAGCCGCGTGGAGGGCATCGGCGTGTTTGAAATCGCCGAAGAAGCCATCCGCATGCACAAGGCCGCGTTTGGTGACGACCCTGTGCTGGAAACCATGCTGGATGCCGGCGGCGAATACGCCTGGCGCGCCCGGGGCGAAGACCACATGTGGACGCCTGACGCGATTGCCAAGCTGCAGCACAGCACGCGCGCCAACAACTGGAACACGTACAAGGAATACGCCCAGATCATCAACGACCAGAGCAAGCGCCACCTCACGTTGCGTGGCCTGTTCGAGTTCAAGATCGACCCCTCCAAGGCCATCTCCATCGATGAGGTCGAGCCTGCCAAGGAAATCGTCAAGCGCTTCGCCACCGGCGCGATGTCGCTGGGCTCCATCTCCACCGAGGCGCATGCCACGCTGGCCGTGGCCATGAACCGCATCGGCGGCAAGAGCAACACTGGCGAAGGTGGTGAAGACGCGGCGCGTTACCGCAACGAACTCAAGGGCATCCCGATCAAGAAGGGCGATACCTTGAAGAGCGTGATCGGCGCGGCCAACGTTGAGGTGGACCTGCCGCTCTTGGACGGCGACTCGCTGCGCAGCCGCATCAAGCAGGTCGCGTCGGGCCGCTTCGGCGTCACGGCCGAGTACCTGTCGTCGGCCGACCAGATCCAGATCAAGATGGCCCAGGGCGCCAAGCCCGGCGAAGGCGGTCAGCTGCCCGGCGGCAAGGTGTCCAACTACATTGGCAAGCTGCGCCACAGCGTGCCGGGCGTGGGCCTGATCTCGCCCCCGCCACACCACGACATCTACTCCATCGAGGATTTGGCCCAGCTGATCCACGATCTGAAGAACGTGGCACCACATGCCAGCATCAGCACCAAGCTGGTGTCTGAGGTGGGCGTGGGCACCATCGCCGCAGGCGTCACCAAGTGCAAGAGCGACCACCTTGTGATCGCCGGGCACGACGGCGGCACGGGCGCATCGCCCTGGTCGTCCATCAAGCACGCGGGCGGCCCGTGGGAGATCGGCCTGGCCGAAACCCAGCAGACCCTGGTGCTCAACCGCCTGCGTGGCCGCGTACGCGTGCAGGCCGATGGCCAGATGAAGACCGGCCGTGACGTTGCCATCGGCGCGCTGCTGGGGGCGGATGAATTTGGCTTCGCCACCGCTCCGCTGGTGGTCGAGGGCTGCATCATGATGCGCAAGTGCCACCTGAACACCTGCCCGGTGGGTGTGGCCACGCAAGACCCTGAGCTGCGCAAGAAGTTCTCGGGCAAGCCCGAACACGTGGTGAACTACTTCTTCTTCATCGCCGAAGAAGTGCGCCAGATCATGGCCCAGCTCGGTATCAAGAAGTTCGATGACCTGATCGGCCGCTCCGACCTGCTCGACATGCGCGCTGGCCTCTCGCACTGGAAGGCGCGCGGCCTGGATTTCAGCCGCCTGTTCGCACAGCCCAATGTGCCTGCCGACGTACCGCGTTTCCACGTGGACGTGCAAGACCACAACATCGAGAGCACGCTGGACCGCAAGCTCATCGAACGCAGCCGCCCTGCCATCGACAAGGGCGAGCGCGTGCAGTTCATCGAAGTGGCGCGCAACGTCAACCGCTCCGTGGGCGCCATGCTCTCGGGGGCCGTGACACGCGCCCATCCCGAAGGCCTGCCAGACGACACCATCCGCATCCAGCTGGAAGGCACGGGTGGCCAGTCGTTCGGTGCGTTCCTCACGCGCGGCATCACGCTGTACCTGATCGGCGACGCCAACGACTACACGGGCAAGGGCCTGTCGGGCGGCCGTGTGGTGGTGCGCCCCAGCATTGATTTCCGTGGCGACGCTGTGCGCAACACCATCGTGGGCAACACGGTGATGTACGGCGCCACCACGGGCGAGGCCTTCTTCAGTGGTGTGGCGGGCGAACGCTTTGCCGTGCGCCTGTCGGGCGCCACGGCGGTGGTGGAGGGCACTGGCGACCACGGTTGTGAGTACATGACCGGTGGCACCGTGCTGGTGCTGGGCAAGACTGGCCGCAACTTTGCGGCGGGCATGAGCGGCGGCGTCGCCTACGTCTATGACGAAGACGGCCAGTTCGACACGCGCTGCAACATGTCCATGGTCACGCTGGAGCGCATCCTGCCAGCCTCTGAGCAGGAGGCCACGGTGCCGCGTTCAATCTGGCACAACGGCCAGACCGACGAGGCCCAGCTCAAGAAGCTGCTGGAAGACCACAACCGCTGGACGGGCAGCAAGCGCGCGCGCGAACTGCTGGACAACTGGGCGGCATCGCGCGGCAAGTTCGTCAAGGTCTTCCCGACCGAGTACAAGCGTGCGCTGGCCGAAATTTATGAACGAAAAGTGCTGGAAGAGTCCGCTACACCTGCGGTAGCTGCTCCCAAAAAGGAAGCGGCGCCGGCCAAGTAAGGCCCCGCCACAGACCTTCGCACAGCATTCATAGACAAGGACACCGTCATGGGAAAAACTACCGGCTTCATGGAATACGAGCGCATCGAAGAGGGCTACAAGCCCGTGCCCGAGCGCTTGAAGCACTACAAGGAATTTGTCATCGGGCTCGACAGCGCCCAGGCCAAGGTGCAAGGCGCGCGCTGCATGGACTGCGGCACGCCGTTCTGCAACAACGGCTGCCCGGTGAACAACATCATTCCGGACTTCAACGACCTGGTTTATCACCAGGACTGGAAGAGCGCGATCGAGGTGCTGCATAGCACCAACAACTTCCCCGAGTTCACCGGCCGCATCTGCCCCGCCCCCTGCGAGGCGGCCTGCGTGCTCAACGTGAACGACGACGCCGTGGGCATCAAGTCCATCGAACACGCGATCATCGACCGCGCCTGGGAAGAGGGCTGGGTCAAGCCCCGCCCCGCCAAGCACCAGACGGGCAAGAAGGTCGCCGTGGTCGGCTCCGGACCGGCCGGCATGGCCGCCGCCCAGCAACTCGCACGCGCTGGCCACAGCGTCACGTTGTTTGAAAAGAACGATCGCGTGGGCGGCCTGCTGCGTTACGGCATTCCTGACTTCAAGATGGAGAAGTCGCACATCGACCGCCGCGTCAAGCAGCTCGAAGCAGAAGGCGTGGTCATCCGCACCAGCGTGTTTGTGGGCGCAGCCAAGGATGGCCTGGGCAAGGACTCCAAGGTCACCAACTGGGCCAAGGAAACCATCACGCCCGAGCAGCTGAACAAGGAGTTCGATGCCGTGCTGCTGACCGGTGGCGCCGAGCAGTCGCGCGACCTGCCCGTGCCCGGCCGCGATCTCGATGGCATTCACTTCGCCATGGAGTTCCTGCCCCAGCAGAACAAGGTCAATGCAGGCGACAAGCTCAAGGGCCAGATCCTGGCCACGGGCAAGCATGTCATCGTGATCGGTGGCGGCGATACCGGCAGCGACTGCGTAGGCACCAGCAACCGCCATGGCGCGGCCAGCGTGACCCAGTTCGAGGTGATGCCCCAGCCCCCCGAGGTGGAAAACCGCCCCCTCACCTGGCCTTACTGGCCGCTCAAGCTGCGCACCAGCTCCAGCCACGACGAAGGTTGTGTGCGTGAGTTCGCGATCTCCACCAAGGAGTTCACGGGTGAAAAGGGCAAGGTCAAGAGCCTGACGACCGTGCAGGTGGAGTTCAAGGACGGCAAGCTGGTCGAAGTCCCAGGTACCGAAAAGCACTACCAGGCCGACCTGGTGCTGCTGGCCATGGGTTTTGTGAGCCCTGTGGCCGCCGTGCTCGACGCCTTTGGCGTGGACAAGGATGCCCGTGGCAACGCCCGCGCCACCACCGAGTTCGATGGCGGCTATGCCACCAACGTGCCCAAGGTGTTTGCCGCTGGCGACATTCGCCGGGGCCAGTCGCTGGTGGTCTGGGCCATTCGCGAAGGCCGCCAGGCCGCCCGCGCGGTGGACGAATTCCTCATGGGCTACTCGGACCTGCCCCGCTGATCACCGGCGGATGGGTTCAAGCAAAAGCGGCGCCTGCGGGCGCCGTTTTTTTGGGGCTTTTTGCGACGGGGTCAACCTGTGAGTTCCGGGGTAAAACCATGGGGCCCGCTGCTCATGTGCTTTGTTGGCACAATCGGGAGTCCTGTCAATCCGGGGTTGCCTCTGTCTTGGGGCCGCTGCGGCCCTCCGCGCCCCGTGCCAATTTTTACAAACATGCGTGAATGTATGTTTGTGTCTTCGGCTACCATCGCGGCTCGTTTCACTGTGGGGCGCGTCGGGTGCTGCGTGGGCAGGTCCAGGATTTTCACAACCCTTTTCCTTGCATGCAAGAGCCGTCTTTCCTCGCCGAATTGCGCAACGTCACCTTCTCCTACGGTGATCGCGCCATCCTGCGCGACGTCAGCCTGACGGTGCCGCGCGGCAAGGTCACGGCACTCATGGGTGCATCGGGTGGCGGCAAGACCACGGTGCTGCGCCTGATCGGTGGCCAGCAGAAGGCCCAGAGCGGCCAGGTGCTGTTTGATGGCCAGGATGTGGGGCGCATGGATGTGGCGACGCTGTATGCGGCGCGTCGGCGCATGGGCATGCTGTTCCAGTTCGGGGCGCTGTTCACCGACCTCAGCGTGTTCGAGAACGTGGCCTTTCCGTTGCGCGAGCACACCGACCTGTCCGAAGCCCTGATCCGCGACGTGGTGCTGATGAAGCTGCATGCCGTGGGCCTGCGTGGCGCGCGCGACCTGGCGCCCAGTCAGATCTCGGGCGGCATGGCCCGCCGCGTGGCTCTGGCCCGCGCGATCGTGCTGGACCCGGAGCTGGTCATGTATGACGAGCCCTTTGCGGGTCTGGACCCCATCTCGCTGGGCACGGCGGCACAGTTGATCCGCCAGCTCAATGACGCCATGGGCCTGACCAGCATCATCGTCTCGCACGATCTGGAGGAAACCTTCCGGCTTGCAGACCACGTGATCATCCTGGGTGAGGGCGTGGTGGCGGCCCAGGGCACGCCCAATGAGGTGCGCGCCAGCCGCGACCCGCTGGTGCACCAGTTTGTAAATGCCCTGCCTGCGGGGCCTGTGCCGTTCCACTACCCGTCGCCAGACCCAGCCCAGGATTTTGGACCGGAGGGAGGGCGCAGATCATGAGTTGGTATAAGCCCTCGGATGTCGGTTTTGCCGTGCGCCAGCAACTGGCGGACATCGGCCTGGGTGCGCGCCTGTTTTTCCGGCTGCTGCGGCTGGCGGGGGCGACCTTTGTTCGCCCCGGGCTGGTGCGCGACCAGATCCATTTTCTGGGCAATTACTCGCTGGCCATCATTGCGGTCTCGGGCCTGTTTGTGGGTTTTGTGCTGGGGCTGCAGGGCTACTACACGCTGCAGCGCTACGGGTCTTCGGAGGCCCTGGGCCTGCTGGTGGCGTTGAGCCTGGTGCGCGAGCTGGGGCCTGTGGTCACGGCGCTGCTGTTTGCGGGCCGCGCGGGCACTTCGCTCACGGCCGAAATCGGGCTGATGCGCGCGGGCGAGCAATTGAGCGCCATGGAAATGATGGCCGTGGACCCGGTGCAGCGCATCCTGGCGCCGCGCTTCTGGGCCGGGGTGATCACCATGCCGCTGCTGGCGGCGGTGTTCAGCGCCGTGGGCATCATTGGCGGCTGGGTGGTGGGCGTGCTCATGATCGGCATCGACCCCGGGGCCTTCTGGAGCCAGATGCAGGGCGGGGTGGATGTCTGGAAAGACCTGGGCAACGGCGTGCTCAAAAGTGTGGTCTTCGGCTTCACCGTGACCTTTGTGGCACTTTTACAAGGCTTTGTGGCCAAGCCCACGCCCGAAGGCGTGTCGCGGGCCACCACGCGCACGGTGGTCATGGCGTCGCTGGCGGTGCTGGCGCTGGACTTCGTGCTCACGGCCCTGATGTTCAGTATCTGACGCTGGCAAAGCTGGCGCGGGAAGGAATCCAAGACAATGCAACGTTCCAAAAACGATTTCTGGGTGGGGCTCTTTGTGATGCTGGGCACGGTGGCGCTGGTGTTTCTGGCGCTGCAGTCGGCCAACCTGCTGACCCTGAACTTCCAGCCGGGCTACCAGATCACGGCGCGCTTCGACAACATTGGCGGCCTCAAGCCCCAGGCGGCGGTGCGCAGCGCCGGTGTGGTGGTGGGGCGGGTACAGGCTATTACCTTTGATGACAAGACCTACCAAGCGCGGGTGACGCTGGCGATGGAAAACCGCTACGCTTTCCCCAAGGACAGCTCGCTCAAGATTCTTACCAGCGGCCTGCTGGGTGAGCAGTACATCGGCATCGAGGCCGGTGCGGACGAGAAAAACCTGGTGGCGGGCGACATGGTCACGGCGACCCAGTCGGCCGTGGTGCTGGAAAACCTCATCGGACAATTTCTTTACAGCAAGGCCGAAGACGGCAGCAAACCTGCTGGGACAGGTGGCAAAAAATGACGAACTCTCACGATACAAACCCGCCCCCCCACGCAGCACGCGGGGCTTTGGCGGCGCGCCTGATGACCTGCCTGGGGCTTTTGCTCGGCGCTGCGCTGCTGACGGGCTGCGCCACAGTGGCCAACCCCGACCCGCGTGACCCGCTGGAGTCCTACAACCGCAGCATGACCAACTTCAATGAGCATGTGGATGCGATGGTGCTCAAGCCGGTGGCGATTGCCTACAAGGAGGTCACGCCCGCGCCCGTGCGCACCGGGGTGAGCAACTTCTTTGCGAACCTGGGCGATGTGTGGTCGTTCGTGAACAACGTGCTGCAGCTGCGTGGCGAAGCCGCCGCCTCCACCTTCATGCGGGTGAATGTGAACACCCTCATGGGCATTGGCGGTGTGCTGGACATTGCCAGCGAGCTGGGTATCGACCGCTACAAGCAGGATTTCGGCCTGACGCTGGGCTACTGGGGCATGGGCACTGGTCCGTACCTCGTGTTGCCCATCCTGGGGCCTTCCACAGTGCGTGACACCTTGGCCTTGCCGGTGGACATGAAGGGCAATGTGGTGAGTTATGTGGATCCGGTCTCGGCACGTAATTCGCTCTACGCGCTGCGCGTTGTGGACACGCGGGCCAACCTGCTGCGTGCCAGCTCGGTGCTCGACAGTGCGGCGCTGGACAAATACAGCTTCACACGCGATGTGTTCCTGCAGGTGCGCAGCCAGCAGGCAGGCACGCCGTTCAATGGCGACGATAAGAGCGAGGCCAATGGCAACGACGGCGTGCTGCCCGAAGAGCCGCCGCGCTGAACGACCCCGCCGGGTGTTCCGACAGACGGTCGGTGCCTGTTGCACTTGCTTGCAATCCGCAACCTCAGCGAAGCATGCGGGCGCACCCAGGCCTCCACAATGATTTGACGGGCATCAGCCCGCGCTGATGAAAGCCAAGAACATGATGAACCGACGTACCCTGGGCCGCAGCGCCCTGACTCTTGCTGCCGGGATGGCGCTTTCGCTGGGCCTGTCTGTGCCCGCGCTGGCAGCTGACGAAGCGCCTGACGCGCTGATCAAGCGCCTGTCTGCCGATGTGCTCTCCACCGTCAAGGCCGACAAGGCCATCCAGGGCGGCGATCTGTCCAAGGTGATCGCGCTGGTGGACAAGACCGTCATGCCTAACGTCAACTTCCGCCGCATGACGGCTGCGGCCGTGGGCCCCGGCTGGCGCCAGGCCACGCCCGAGCAGCAAAAACGCCTGCAGGAAGAGTTCAAGATCCTGCTGGTGCGCACCTACGCCGGTGCACTGGCCCAGGTCAACGACCAGACCATCCAGGTCAAGCCCCTGCGTGCGGCGGCCGAAGACAAGGACGTGCTGGTGCGCACCGAAATCGTGGGCCGGGGCGACCCCATCCAGCTCGACTACCGGCTCGAAAAGACCCCCGGCGACGGCGCAGGCTGGAAGATCTACAACCTGAACGTGCTGGGCGTGTGGCTGGTCGAGACCTACCGGGGCCAGTTCGCGCAAGAGATCAACGCCAAGGGCATCGACGGCCTGATCGAGACTCTGGTAGCGCGCAACAAGGCCAACACCACCGCCAAGGGTTGAAACGGTGTGACCGAATCCGCCATGCTCGTACTGCCCCACGAACTCACCCACCGCCAGGCCACGGCCTGCCTGCAGATGCTGCTGCAAGGCCTGCGGGTGCACCGCGAAAGCGGCGTGGTGGTGGACGCGAGCGCCATGACGGTGTTTGACAGCTCGGCGTTGGCGGTGCTGCTGGAATGTCGGCGCGAGGCGCTGTCGGTGGGCAAGACCTTTGCCGTGCAAGGCCTGCCCACGGCGCTGCGCGGCATGGCGGGCCTGTATGGTGTGGGCACCTTGCTCACGCCGGTGTCCTGAAGCAGGTTCAGGGTTCAGCCTCTCCCGCATTCTCCGGCTCCCGGTGTGGCAAAAGCCACCGCCCGCCCCCTCACCAACGCGGTTCAAGGCAAGGCCGTAAAATCGACGGCTTCATGCCCGCAGTCTCCTTCCAAGCCATCTCCAAGACCTTTGCCACGCCCAAAGGCCCTTTTCAGGCACTGAACCAGGTCAACCTGGACATTGAGGAGGGCGAGTTCTTCGGGCTCCTCGGCCCCAACGGGGCCGGTAAAACCACCCTGATCAGCATCCTTGCCGGCCTGGCGCGTGCCAGCAGCGGCCGCGTGCTGGTGCAGGGCAGCGATGTGCAGGCGCAGTATGCCGATGCCCGCCGCAAGCTGGGCATCGTGCCGCAAGAGCTGGTGTTCGACCCCTTCTTCAACGTGCGCGAGGCGCTGCGCATCCAGTCGGGCTACTTCGGCGTGAAGAACAACGACGCCTGGATCGACGAGCTGCTGGAGAACCTCGGCCTGACCGACAAGGCCAATGCCAACATGCGCCAACTGTCCGGCGGCATGAAGCGCCGTGTTCTGGTGGCGCAGGCGCTGGTGCACAAGCCGCCCATCATCGTGCTCGACGAGCCCACGGCGGGCGTGGACGTGGAGCTGCGCCAGACCCTGTGGCACTTCATCGCCCGCCTGAACAAGGAAGGGCACACCGTGCTGCTCACCACCCACTACCTGGAAGAAGCTGAAGCCCTGTGTGGCCGCATTGCCATGCTCAAGGCCGGGCAGGTGGTGGCGCTCAACCGCACCAGCGAGTTGCTCAAGGCCGCCTCGGGCAGCGTGCTGCAGTTCAAGACCGACACGGCCCTGCCGCCTTCGCTGGCTGCAGTGGCGCGGGTCACCGGTCGTATCGTCCAGCTGCCCGCCCACGACGCGGCAGAGATTGAAAACCACCTGGCCGCGTTGCGCGTGGCCGGGGTCGAGGTGCAGGACATGGAGATTCGCAGGCCTGATCTGGAGGATGTGTTCTTGCAGGTGATGTCCGGCACGTCGGCTTCCAACATCCCGCTGGAAGGGGTGGCGTCCGCCGCCGCGCCGGGCCGCCCCAAGCAAGGCGCGGCCCCCTTGGGGGGCAGCGAGGACACGGCAGTGCCGAGCGTGGGGGCACAGCGATGACCGGCTGGCAGACTCTGTTCTACAAAGAGGTGTTGCGCTTCTGGAAGGTCAGCTTCCAGACCGTCGCGGCTCCCGTGCTCACTGCCGTGCTGTACCTGTTGATCTTCGGTCATGTGCTCGAAGACCATGTGAAGGTCTACGACCGCATCAGCTATACCGCCTTCCTGGTGCCCGGCCTCGTGATGATGAGCGTGCTGCAGAACGCCTTTGCCAACAGCTCGTCGAGCCTGATCCAGAGCAAGATCATGGGCAGCCTCGTGTTTGTGCTGCTCACGCCGCTGTCGCACTGGGCCTGGTTTGTGGCCTATGTAGGCTCGTCCGTGGTGCGTGGGTTGGTGGTGGGCCTGGGGGTGTTCATCGTCACGCTGGCGTTTGCGCGGCCCGAATTTGCAGCGCCGCTGTGGATTTTGGTGTTTGCCTTGCTGGGCGCGGCGCTGCTGGCCACGCTGGGGCTGATCGCGGGGCTCTGGGCCGACAAGTTCGACCAGATGGCCGCGTTCCAGAACTTCATCATCGTGCCCATGACCTTCCTGTCGGGCGTGTTCTATTCGATCCAGTCGCTGCCGCCGTTCTGGCAGGCCGTGAGCCACCTCAACCCGTTCTTCTACATGATCGACGGTTTCCGCTACGGCTTCTTTGGCCAGAGCGACACCTCGCCCTGGCTCAGTCTGGGCATCGTGGGCATCGCCTGGCTGGCTGTGAGCGCCCTGGCTGTGCACCTGCTGCGCACAGGCTACAAGATTCGGAATTGACATGACCGCTGACCAACTCAAAGACATCATCACCGCTGGCCTGGCCTGCGAACACATCACGCTCGAAGGCGATGGCCGCCACTGGTACGCCACCATCGTCTCGGCCGAGTTCGAGGGCAAGCGCGCCATCCAGCGTCACCAGCGTGTGTACGCCACGCTGGGGGCGAAAATGCACACCGACGAAGTGCATGCGCTGTCGATGAAGACCTTCACCCCCGCCGAGTGGGCGGCGCAGGCGCAGTAAACACAAAGTGCCAGGTCTTTTGCTCATTTATTGATAGCTACCAGCGCATGATGGACGCGCGGTAGAGCCGATTTTTATTCATATTCTGGTTACTTGACATGGACAAACTCCTGATTCGTGGCGGACGCACCTTGCAGGGCGAGGTGCTGGTATCCGGCGCCAAGAACGCCGCCTTGCCGGAGTTGTGTGCCGCCTTGCTCACGGCCGAGCCCGTGACCCTGCTCAACGTGCCCCAGCTGCAGGATGTGAGCACCATGCTCAAGCTCATCCGCAACATGGGCGTGACTGCAGAGCGCGCTGACGACGGCACGGTGCGCATCGACGCCAGTGCGCTCAACACGCCCGAGGCGCCGTACGAGCTGGTCAAGACCATGCGTGCATCGGTGCTGGCGCTGGGCCCGCTGCTGGCCCGCTTTGGCGAGGCCACGGTGTCGCTGCCCGGTGGTTGCGCCATTGGCTCCCGCCCGGTGGACCAGCACATCAAGGGCCTGGCCGCCATGGGCGCCGAGATCGTGGTCGAACACGGCTACATGATCGCCAAGCTGCCCGCTGGCTGGAAGCGCCTGAAGGGGGCGCGCATCACCACCGACATGGTGACGGTGACGGGTACCGAAAACTTCCTCATGGCCGCAGCCTTGGCCGAGGGCGAGACGGTGCTCGAAAACGCTGCGCAAGAGCCTGAGATTTCCGATCTGGCCGAGATGCTGATCGCCATGGGCGCCCAAATCGAAGGCCACGGCACCAGCCGCATCCGTATCCAGGGCGTGGACAAGCTGCACGGCTGCACCCACCGCGTGGTGGCCGACCGCATCGAAGCCGGTACCTTCTTGTGCGCCGTGGCCGCCACCGGCGGTGATGTGGTGCTGCGCCATGGCCGCGCCGACCACCTCGACGCCGTCATTGAGAAGCTGCGTGAAGCCGGTGCCGACGTGCAGGCGGTGGAGGGTGGCATTCACGTGAAGAGCCGGGGCGGCGCCACGCTCAAGGCCCAGGGCTTTCGCACCACGGAGTACCCCGGTTTCCCCACCGACATGCAGGCTCAGTTCATGGCGCTCAACTGCATTGCGCAGGGCACGGCCACGGTGACCGAGACGATTTTTGAAAACCGTTTCATGCACGTCAACGAGCTGGTGCGCCTGGGCGCCAAAATCCAGGTGGATGGCAAGGTGGCTGTGATCGAAGGCGTGCCACGCCTGTCCGGCGCCACCGTGATGGCCACCGACCTGCGTGCATCGGCCAGCCTCGTCATCGCCGGCCTGGTGGCCGACGGCGAAACCGTGGTGGACCGCATCTACCACCTGGACCGCGGCTACGACTGCATGGAAGCCAAACTGCGCGGCATCGGCGCCGACATCGAGCGAGTAAAAGCATGAGCATGATTACCCTGGCACTCTCCAAGGGCCGCATCTTCGACGAAACCCTGCCGCTTCTGGCCGCCGCAGGCATCGAGGTACTGGAAGACCCCGAAAAGTCGCGCAAGCTCATCCTGCCCACCAACCAGCCCAACGTGCGCGTGGTGCTGGTGCGCGCCACCGACGTGCCCACCTACGTGGAATACGGCGGTGCTGACATCGGCGTGACGGGCAAAGACACCCTCATCGAACACGGCGGCCAGGGCCTGTACCAGCCGCTGGATTTGCAGATCGCCAAGTGCCGCGTGAGCGTAGCCGTGCGCAATGACTTCGACTACGAGCGCGCTGTCAAGCAGGGCGCACGCCTGAAGGTGGCCACCAAATACACCAGCATCGCCCGCGACTTTTTCGCGACCAAGGGCGTGCACGTGGACATGGTCAAGCTCTACGGCAGCATGGAGCTGGCGCCTTTGACGGGCCTGGCCGATGCCATCGTGGACCTGGTCTCCACCGGCAACACGCTCAAGGCCAACCACCTGGTCGAGGTTGAGCGCATCATGGACATCAGCTCGTATCTCGTGGTCAACCAGGCCGCGCTCAAGCTCAAGCAGGCGCCGCTGCGCCGCATCATTGATGCGTTTGCCTCCGCCATTCCGGCTGAAAAAAACTGACCTATCCCACCGACTGAAACTATGACTTTGGTAGCTGCTCCCGCCCGTCTGTCCACCTCTGCGGCCACTTTTGAGGCTGATTTTGCAGCCCGCCTGCATTGGTCTGCCGACGCCGACGCGGCCATCGAGCAGCGCGTGGCCGACATCCTGGCCGATGTGCAAAAGCGCGGCGATGCGGCGGTGCTGGAATACACCGCCCGCTTCGACGGCCTCTCGGCACCGAACATGGCCGCGCTGGAGCTGACCCAGGCCGACTTCAAGGCCGCTTTCGACGCCATTCCGCAGGCCCAGCGCGACGCGCTGCAGGCCGCTGCCAAGCGCGTGCGCAGCTACCACGAGGCGCAAAAGAAAGCCTCGGGCGAGAGCTGGAGCTACCGCGACGAAGACGGCACCTTGCTGGGCCAGAAGGTCACGCCGCTGGACCGCGTGGGCATCTACGTGCCCGGTGGCAAGGCTGCCTACCCGTCGAGCCTGCTGATGAACGCCATCCCGGCCCATGTGGCGGGCGTGCAGGAAATCATCATGGTTGTGCCCACGCCCGTGCGCGGCAGCGTGGCGACGGGCGGAACGGGCGAGGGCACCTCGACAAGAGGTGAACGCAACGAGCTGGTGCTGGCAGCCGCCTACGTGGCGGGCGTCACGCGCGCCTTCACCATCGGCGGCGCCCAGGCCGTGGCGGCGCTGGCCTACGGCACGGCCACCGTGCCCAAGGTGGACAAGATCACCGGCCCCGGCAACGCCTACGTGGCCAGCGCCAAGAAGCGCGTGTTCGGCACGGTGGGCATCGACATGATCGCTGGCCCCAGCGAAATCCTGGTGCTGGCTGACGGCAGCACGCCGCCCGACTGGGTGGCGATGGACCTGTTCAGCCAGGCCGAACACGACGAGCTGGCCCAGAGCATCCTGCTGTGCCCCGACGCCGCCTACCTCGATGCCGTGCAGCGCGAGATCGACCGCCTGCTGCCCACCATGCCGCGCGCCGAGATCATCGCCAAGAGCCTCACGGGCCGGGGCGCGCTGATCCTCACCAGGGACATGGAGGAAGCCTGCGCCATCAGCAACCGCATCGCACCCGAGCATCTGGAAGTGAGCAGCACCGACCCGCACCGCTGGGAGCCGCTGCTGCGCCACGCGGGTGCGATTTTTTTGGGGGCCTACACCTCCGAAAGCCTGGGTGACTACTGTGCGGGCCCCAACCACGTGCTGCCCACCAGCGGCACGGCACGCTTTTCGTCGCCATTGGGTGTGTACGACTTCCAGAAGCGCAGCAGCCTCATCGAGGTGAGCGAGGCGGGTGCCCAGGTGCTGGGCACGATCGCCGCCGAGCTGGCCTATGGCGAGGGCCTGCAGGCCCACGCGCAAGCCGCAGAGATGCGGCTGACCACGCCCGTCAAGCCGCGCTGATCGCGCCCCGGGGCGGGGTGCTCGGTGCGGGCGTGGGCACCACAGAGGCCCTTGGTGGCGCAGTGACTGCGGCAGCGGGTGGGTACGTTGCTCCCTCCACCGCCCGGTGTTTCGCCCAGCTCAGCTGCGCAGGGCGGCTGCCTTCGGCGCTCACGCGCAGCCGTACCGGGCCGGTGAACGACAGGCGCTGCCCGGCCTCCAGAAAATAATCCTCCAGCAGGCCGTCGCAGGTCACCCAGACACGGCCTTGTTCGACTTCGAGCAGGGCGATTTCGCCCGCACGGAAGTCCAGCACCTGGACGGCCTGCAGTGGCGGCAGCGGCTGGCGCTTCCATTGCAGGGTGAGGGGCGCCGCAGGCTGGGTGGGCAGCGTGGGCGACGGCGGGGTGGGGGTGTGCAGCGTGTTCATGCCTTCACTGTGCTGCCAGGGCGCGCGCGGCGCCACGGACAGGCATGCAGGACCTGGTCCAGTACAGACTGGCTGTATTGGCCATCTGTACTGTATGGGCTGCATCTGCTCTGTACTGGCTATTTGTCTGGCTGCCAGTACAAAATGCAGCCATGGCCACCGATGACGCTCTTCCGCTCTATCTCCAGATCGCCGAGCAATTGGCGCAGCTGATCCGCAACGGCACGTTGGCGCGTGGCGAAAAGCTGCCGTCGGTGCGCGAGCTGGCACGCCAGCACGGCGTGGCGCAGACCACGGTGGTGCAGGCCTACCACTGGTTGGAGGATGCGCGCCTTATCACAGCCCGCCCGCGCTCGGGTTTTTTTGTGGCGGCTCGGCCTGTGAGCTTGCCTGAGCCCAGCACGCCGCGCTCCATGCGTCGCCCGCGCGAGGTGTCGGTGGATTGGCTGGGCCAGCGCATCCTGGGGCGTAACCAGCCCGAGAACATGGTGTCGTACAGCAGTGGCACTCCTGGTCCGGAGCTGTTCAACCCCGACCGGGTGCGCCGCGCCGTGGTTCGCGCCGCGCAGCGCCATCGCAATCTGCTGTGCACCTATCCCAGCTCTTCGGGGCACGAAGATGCGCGCCGCGCCATCGCGCGCTACGCCGTGGGTCTGGGTTGCAGTCTGGACCCCGAGAACATTGTGATCACCGGGGGCTGCATGGACAGCATTGCGCTGTGTCTGCGCGCCGTGACGCAGCCAGGCGACGTGGTAGCGCTGGAGTCGCCCACGCACTTTTCGTTTTTGGAGGTGCTGCAGGGGCTGCACCTCAAGGCACTGGAGATTCCCACCCACCCGCGCAATGGCCTTTCGCTCGATGCGCTGCAGCTTGCGCTGGAGACACAACCTGTCAAGGCCTTGATGGTGGTGCCGACGCTCAGCAACCCGTTGGGTAGCTGCATGCCGCAGGCCGAGCGCAAGCGTCTGGTGCAGATGGCGGCGCGGCATGGCATGGCGGTCATCGAGGATGCGATCTACAACGACCTTGTGGAGGTCGATGACATGCGCCGCACCGTCAAGTCGTATGACACCACGGGCCATGTGATGCTGTGCGACTCGTTCTCCAAGACACTTGCGCCGGGGCTGCGCCTGGGCTGGCTGGAGGCGGGGCGCTGGGCTGACAAGGTCCGAGGCATCAAGGACCTGCAGGCGGGCGGGCAGTCGGCCGTCCTGGAGCTGGCGCTGGCCGACCTCATCACCCAGGCGGGCCATGCGGCGGCAATGCGCCAGCTGCGTACGGCCGTGGCGGCGCGCATGGACGAAGTACGGCACGTTGTCGCCGCCCGTTTTCCGCAGGGCACGCGTGTGAGCGACCCGCCGGGCGGCTTGCTGCTGTGGCTGGAGCTGCCGCGTGCGCTGGATTCGGTGCAACTGCACGAGGCCTGCTTGGCACAGCAGATCCTGATTGCACCCGGCACGGTATTCAGCGCAAGCGGGCGATTTCGCAACTGCTTGCGCATCGGCGTGGGCGGCGACTGGTCGCCCGCGCACCTGGAGGCGTTGCGCACCGTGGGCGATATGGCCACCCGCATGCTGCAGGGCCAACGGCAGGCTGCCTGATCAAGGTGGAAAAATAAACACGAAGTTCGTGTGGCACGAAATTCGTGTAATATGGCCCCATGAAAAACGTCACCGTGACCATGGACGACACCGTTGCCGAATGGGTGCGCGTGGAAGCCGCCAAACGCGGCAGCAGCGTGTCCCGCCTGCTCGGTGAATGGCTGGCCGAAAAAATGCGCCAGGAAGACGCTTATGCGCAGGCCATGCGCGAGGCGCTGGGCTTCGAGAGCTGGGGTGCATCCAGCGGGCCTTATGTGCCGCGCGAGACCTTGTTCCTGCGCTGACCCGCAAGCTGACAACGCATGAGCACCGTCCCCATCTTTGTTGACACCGAAATCCTGCTGGCCAGCGTGGACGACCGCGATGCCGGGCGCCAGGCGCGGGCGCGCGAATGGATCAGCTTTTGCTGGCAGACGCGCAGCGGCCGTATCAGCTCGCAGGTGCTCAACGAGCTCTACAACCAGGCGATCCAGCGCTTTGAGGGCCCCCAGGTGCTGCAGCAGGTGCGTGCCCAGGTGCGCCGCCTGCGCGTGTGGCTGCCGCCACACCTCGACTCCTATACGGTGGACGGCGCCTGGGATCTGCAGGACCGTTACCGCCTGGGCTACTGGGATGCGCTCATCCTTTCGTCCGCCCACCAGCAAGGCTGCCGCTACCTGCTGACCGAGGCGCTGCCGCATGGCGAGCCGCTGGACGCCGTGTGCCCCATCAACCCGTTTCTCACCACCCCCAACGAACTGGACACCGCCGAATGACCAACGCCGCTCCATCTTCCCCGCTTCAAGCCCTGGCCCGCATCCGCCCCGACGTGCGCGCCATGCACGCTTACGGCGTGCAGCCCTCCACCGGCATGCTCAAGATGGACGCGATGGAGAACCCGTTCCGCCTGCCCGCGCATCTGCAGGCCGCGCTGGGCCAGCGCCTGGGCGCGGTCGCGCTCAACCGCTATCCCGGCGACCGCCTGCTGGACCTCAAGGCTGCCCTCGCCAAATATGCTGGCATGCCCGAGGGCTACGGCGTGGTGCTGGGCAACGGGTCGGACGAACTCATCACCCTGCTGGCCCTGGCCTGCGCCCAACCCGGCACGGGCCAGCGCGCCACCATGCTCGCGCCCATGCCGGGTTTTGTGATGTACCCGCTGTCCGCGCAGCTGCAGGGCCTGGACTTTGTCGGCGTGCCGCTCACGCCCGACTTCGAGCTGGACGAGCCCGCCATGCTGGCCGCCATCGCCCAGCACCGCCCGGCCATCACCTACATCGCCTACCCCAACAACCCCACGGCCACGCTGTGGGACGAGGGGGCGGTGCAGCGCATCATCGACGCCGCGGGTGCGCAGGGCGGCATCGTGGTCATGGACGAGGCTTACCAGCCGTTTGCCAGCCGCACCTTCATCGACCGCATGCGGGCCGAGCCCGCGCGCAATGCCCACGTGCTGCTGATGCGCACGCTCAGCAAGTTCGGCCTGGCGGGCGTGCGCCTGGGCTACCTCATCGGCCCCGCTGCCTTTGTGAGCGAGATCGACAAGGTGCGCCCGCCCTACAACGTGAGCGTGCTCAACTGCGAGGCTGCGCTGTTCGCTCTGGAGCATGCCGACGTGTTTGCCGCGCAGGCTGCCGAGATCCGTGCCGAGCGCACCAAGGTGCTGGCGGCCCTGCGCCAGATGCCCGGCATCGAAAAATGCTGGGACAGCGAGGCCAACATGATCCTCATCCGCGTGGCGGATTCCGCCCGGGCCTATGACGGCATGAAAAACCGCAAGGTCCTCGTCAAGAACGTTTCTACAATGCACCCATTGCTGGCCAACTGCCTGCGCCTGACGGTGGGCGCCGCCTCCGACAACGCGCAGATGCTGGCCGCCCTGCAAGCCTCCCTATGACTTCCTCCGCACTCGTCCCCTCCACGACCACCGACCCCCTGGCCGACCGCATCGCCGAGGTCAGCCGCAACACCGCCGAGACGCGCATCCGCGTGCGCATCAACCTCGATGGCACGGGCCAGGCCAAGCTGCACACCGGCATCGGCTTCTTCGACCACATGCTCGACCAGATTGCCCGCCACGGGCTGATCGACCTCGACGTCGACTGCGAAGGCGACCTGCACATTGACGGCCACCACACCGTGGAAGACGTGGGCATCACGCTGGGCCAGGCGTTTGCGCGCGCCGTGGGCGACAAGAAGGGCATCCGCCGCTACGGCCACGCCTATGTGCCGCTCGACGAAGCGCTGTCGCGCGTGGTGGTCGATTTCTCGGGCCGCCCCGGGCTGCACATCGATGTGAAGTTCACGGCGGGCAGCATCGGTCAGCTCGATACGCAGCTGGTGTACGAGTTCTTCCAGGGCTTCGTGAACCACGCGGGCGTCACGCTGCACATCGACAACCTCAAGGGCTTCAACGCCCACCACCAGTGCGAAACCATCTTCAAGGCGTTCGGGCGCACGCTGCGCGCGGCGCTGGAGCGCGACCCGCGCTCGGCCGGTGTCATCCCGTCCACCAAGGGTTCTTTGTGATTTTTATGAATCAAATCGGGCCTCTGCGCCTGATGGGTAAGCGCCAGTAGCTATGAATATGGAAGCAAAAACAGTGGTGGTCGTGGACTACGGCATGGGCAACCTGCGCTCGGTGTCGCAGGCCGTCCAGGCCGCCGCCCAGGGGACGGGCTGGACGGTGCTGGTCACCCAGCGCCCCGAAGACGTGCGCGCCGCAGCACGCGTGGTGCTGCCCGGCCAGGGTGCGATGCCCGACTGCATGCGCGAGCTGCGCGAATCCGGCCTGCAGGAATCGGTGCTTGAAGCCGCTGCCACCAAGCCCCTGTTCGGTGTGTGTGTGGGCATGCAGATGCTGCTGGACCACAGTGCCGAGGGCGATACCCCCGGCCTGGGCCTGATCCCCGGCGACGTGCTCAAGTTCGACCTGGCCGGCCGCACCCAGCCCGATGGCAGCCGCTTCAAGGTGCCCCAGATGGGCTGGAACCAGGTGCGCCAGATGGAGCACGGGGGGGCTGTGCACCCCGTGTGGGCCGGTGTGCCCGACAACAGCTATTTCTACTTTGTGCACAGCTTCTATGCCGTGCCGCAAAACCCCGTCCATTGCGCGGGGCAGGCCGACTACGGCGGTGTTTTCGCTGCGGCCATTGCACGCGATAATATTTTTGCGACGCAATTCCACCCGGAGAAAAGCGCGGAACATGGCCTGGCCCTGTACCGCAACTTTCTGCACTGGAATCCCTGATTCTTTTTCTCCACCCTTCCTCCTCAACCATCCCGTTCGGGCCGCGCCGAGATTTGGCCGATCCCCTGAACCCCCACCACCATGCTGCTCATCCCCGCCATCGATCTCAAAGACGGCCACTGCGTACGCCTCAAGCAAGGCGATATGGACCAATCCACCACCTTTGGCGAAGACCCCGCCGCCATGGCGCGCAAGTGGGTGGACGCAGGCGCACGCCGCCTGCACCTGGTGGACCTCAATGGCGCCTTCGCGGGCGTGCCCAAGAACTACGGCGCGATCAAGTCCATCCTCAAAGAGGTGGGCGATGACATTCCCGTGCAGCTGGGCGGCGGCATCCGCGACCTGGACACCATCGAAAAATACATCGACGGTGGCCTGCGCTACGTGATCATCGGCACGGCGGCCGTGAAGAACCCCGGTTTCCTCAAGGACGCGTGCAGCGCCTTTGGTGGCCACATCATCGTGGGCCTGGATGCCAAGGACGGCAAGGTCGCCACCGATGGCTGGAGCAAGCTCACCGGCCACGAAGTGGTGGACCTGGCCAAGAAGTTCGAGGACTGGGGCGTTGAATCCATCATCTACACCGACATCGGCCGCGACGGCATGCTTTCGGGCATCAACATCGACGCCACGGTGAAGCTGGCCCAGGCTTTGAGCATCCCCGTGATTGCCTCGGGTGGCCTGTCGAACATGGCCGACATCGAGCAGCTGTGTGCGGTGGAAGGCGAGGGCGTCGAAGGCGTGATCTGCGGCCGTGCCATCTACAGCGGCGACCTGGACTTTGCAGCTGCGCAAGCGCGGGCTGACGAGTTGAATGGGTAACAACCCCCGGGGCGGCAGCGCCGCCCCATTGGACATCTGACATGCTTGCCAAACGCATCATTCCCTGCCTCGACGTCACCGGAGGCCGCGTGGTCAAGGGCGTCAATTTTGTCGAACTGCGCGACGCGGGCGACCCGGTCGAGATCGCTGCGCGCTACAACGCCCAGGGGGCCGACGAACTCACGTTTCTGGACATCACCGCCACCAGCGATGGCCGCGACCTGATCCTGCACATCATCGAGGCCGTGGCCAGCCAGGTGTTCATTCCCCTCACCGTGGGCGGCGGCGTGCGCACCGTGGAAGACGTGCGCAGGCTGCTCAACGCGGGTGCGGACAAGACCAGCTTCAACTCGGCCGCCATCGCCAACCCCGAGGTGATCAACGCCGTGTCGGCCAAGTACGGCGCGCAGTGCATCGTGGTGGCCATTGACTCCAAACGCCGCTCGGCCGAGGATGCCCAGCGCATCGGCGCCCACGGCCAGCCCGTGGGCGCGGGCTGGGATGTCTACAGCCACGGTGGGCGCAAGAACACGGGCCTGGATGCCATTGCCTGGGCCACCGAGATGGCGCAGCGCGGCGCGGGCGAAATCCTGCTGACCAGTATGGACCGCGACGGCACCAAGGCAGGTTTTGACCTGGAGCTGACCCGCGCCGTCAGTGACGCCGTGGGCGTGCCCGTGATCGCCTCGGGCGGCGTGGGCAATCTCGACCACCTGGCAGACGGCATCCAGACCGGTGGCGCCGACGCGGTGCTGGCCGCCAGTATCTTCCACTACGGCGAATACACCGTGGGCCAGGCCAAGGCCCGCATGGCCGAGCGCGGTATCCCCGTACGGCTGTGATGGCTGTTCCGTTCGCAGGCCTGCGCCGGCTGCTGACGGTGGCGTTGGCTGGCGCGGCCACGGCGCTGCCTGCTGCGGCCCAGGTGCCACCCCCGTCGTACGCGAGCTTTTCCGAGCGCCTGCCTTGTGTGCACCGCATTGGCCGGTGTTTTGATGCGACCATCGGCGGCAAGCCGGTGGAGGTGATTGCCGACAAGGCCGAATTCGACAAGCTCAAGGCCCTGCTGCAAACGCTCAACAGCAATGTGCGCGATGTGCACTGGGTCGTGCGCGACCCCGTGCCGGGCGCCCAGGCGCTGGACGTGGCAACCCGCGCCACCCCCCTGGGCCTGCCCCATGTGGGGGACGAGAAGGAAGAGCCCGACGTGATCGTCTATGCCCTGGATGGCCAGGACCTGGAGAGCGAGTCCGAACTGGTGGCGAATTCCAGCGTGCGCATCAATGGCCAGCCGGTGGTGACGCAGCAGGAAACCCTCACGCAGGACTTCCTGCCCCCGGGCCGCTACGCCTTCGCCATCAAGTACCTGGGCCGCAAGAACTGGGACCGCAAGTGGGTCTTCCTGACGGTCGCGCGGTGAGTGAAAAAAATCGGCTTCTCCGCGCTATGGGTAAGCGTTTGTAGCTATTGTTTTTGAGTGGGTGTGCGGCGGGCAGCGCGGCAGCGCCAAGGGCCGCGTGCCCACAGCCCGGTGGATTTCGATTGCTCATTTTTTAGTAGCTGCGTGCGCATGGTGGTCGCGCCCAAAGGGCCAAAATGACCTCAAACCTGCACCTTGGGCGCACGGGCTCTCCAGGCAAATCGCCGACAATCCCCGCCATGAACTGGCTCAACGAAGTGAAATGGGATGCGCAGGGCCTGGTGCCCGTGATTGCGCAAGAGCAGGGCACGGGCGACGTGCTGATGTTTGCGTGGATGAACCGGGAGGCGCTCGAAAAAACGGCCGAACTCGGCCGCGCCGTGTACTTCAGCCGCTCGCGCAAGAAGCTGTGGTTCAAGGGCGAAGAATCGGGCCATGTGCAGACCGTGCATGAGATCCGCCTGGATTGCGACAACGACGTGGTGCTGCTCAAGGTCACCCAGCTCGGCCACGAGCCTGGCATCGCCTGCCACACCGGCCGCCACAGCTGCTTTTTCAGCGTGCTCAAGGACGGCGCCTGGCAGCCTGTCGATCCGGTCTTGAAAGACCCCGAATCCATCTACAAATAACACCCATGAGTTCCAACGATTCCCTCGCCCCCGCGTCACAAGACGCGCTCGCGCGTTTGGCCGCTGTCATTGAAAGCCGCAAGCCGGCCAACGGCGGCGATCCCGACAAGAGCTATGTCTCGCGCCTGCTGCACAAGGGGCCCGACGCATTCCTCAAGAAGATCGGCGAAGAGGCCACCGAGGTGGTGATGGCGGCGAAGGACGTGGACCACGGGGCCGATAAATCTACGCTGGTGTACGAAGTGGCCGACCTGTGGTTCCATTCCATGGTGGCGCTGGCCCATTACGGCCTCACGCCTGCAGACGTGCTGGCCGAGCTGGAGCGCCGCGAAGGCACCAGTGGCATTGAGGAAAAAGCCTTGCGCAAGGCTGATGCGCGTGCCAGCCAGGAAGGTTCTTCATGAGCGATATCGTCGATGTGCAGACCAACGACCAGAAGGCCCAGAGCCTGAAAAACGTCGGCTGGGTCAGCTATGTGCTGCACCTCATTGTGGCCGTGGGGGCGGTGCTGCCGGGGGCGCAGGCCAGCGCACTGCTGCTGGTGATTGCGCTGGTGATCGATCTGGTCAAGCGCGGTGATGCCGAAGGCACCTGGCAGGCCAACCATTTCTCCTGGCGCATTCGCTCGACGATCTGGGTGGGTGTGCTGTATATCGTGACCGCGCCCCTGTGGCTGCTGCTGATTGCGCCGGGCTGGATTGCCTGGGGCATCATTTCGCTGTGGTTCCTGTACCGCATCGTGCGCGGCATGCTGGCCATGAGCAACAACCGGGCGGTGGATGCCTGAAGCCCCCGCAGCGCCGCTGCCGCGCCTGAACCTGGCCCTGCAAGGCGGCGGTTCGCACGGTGCGCTGACCTGGGGTGTGCTGGACGCGCTGCTCGAAGACGGGCAGTGGCACTTTGACGGCGTGAGCGGCACCAGTGCGGGCGCCATGAACGCCGTGGCCCTGGCCCACGGTTTTGCCCAGGCCGCGCATGAGCACAAAGACCCGCAAGACGCCCACCTGGCGGGCTGCCAGAAGGCGCGCGAGACGCTCACCCGCCTGTGGGAGGGCGTGGGCACGCTGGGCAGCCTGATGTGGGGCTCACCGCTGTCGGCTGCCAACCCCATGCTGGGCATGATGAGCCAGTGGCTCTCGCCCTACCAGACCAACCCCCTCGACATCAACCCGCTGCGCCGCCTGCTGGAGCGCGAGGTGGACTTTGACCTGCTGTGCACCGCGCGCCGTGCCCTCAGCGCCGCAGGCGGGCCCAAGGTGTTTGTGTGTGCCACCAATGTGCGCACCGGGCGCGGTGAGATCTTCTCGGGCCCCAAGCTCAGCGCGGATGCAGTGATGGCCTCGGCCTGCCTGCCGCTGCTGTTCAAGGCGGTGGAGATCGACGGCCAGCATTACTGGGACGGCGGCTATTCGGGCAACCCGGCACTGCACCCGCTGATCTACCAGACCGAAACCTCCGACATCCTGCTGGTGCAGATCAACCCCATCGAGCACCTGGAGTTGCCCCATTCCGGCCCCGAGATCATGGAGCGCATGAACGAGGTCACTTTCAACGCCAGCCTGCTGGCCGAGATGCGCGCCATCGAGTTCGTGCGCCGCCTGCTGGCCGAGGGCAAGCTGGACCCGCGCCGCTACAAGAGCGTGCGCATGCACCGCATCGACGGTGGCGCCGTGCTGGCGCCTTTCGGTGCCGACAGCAAGACCCGCGCCGACCTGCCTTTTGTGCGCAAGCTGTTCGCCCTGGGCCGCACGGCGGGGCAGGAATGGCTGCAGGCGCACCGCAAGGACGTGGGCGTGCGGCCCACCATCAAGATCGCTGACAATGCGTGAAGCCCCCTGTGTCGCCTGCGGCGCCTTCCCCCTCAGGGGGACGCCACCCGTGGCCTGGCAAAGCCAGTTCCACGGTGGCGCTGGCCCGGGGGCTCGCCGGTTTCAACCGGCGGTGAGCATGGCTCTGCGAGTTGTTTACAGCTAACTTCGAACCGATTTTTCCCATGCACGATCCGAACTGCCTCTTCTGCAAAATCATCGCGGGCCAAATTCCTTCGAAGAAGGTCTATGAGGACGAAGAAATCTTCGCCTTCCACGACATCCACCCCTGGGCGCCGGTGCACTTTCTGATGGTCCCCAAGCTGCATATCCCTTCGATGGCCCAGGTCACTTCCGAGCATGCGGGAGTGCTGGGGCGCATGATGGCGCTGGCCCCGAAGCTGGCGCTGGAGCAAGGCTGCAACCCGTACCCCGAGGGTGGCTTTCGCGTCGTGGTAAACACGGGTCTGGAAGGTGGGCAGGAAATCCACCACCTGCATGTCCATGTCATGGGTGGCCCCCGCCCGTGGCTCAAAGGCTGACCCAGACTGACGGCGCAAGCCGGTAGTTTCCCGCTGGGGAGCGCGTGCGCCGAACTCCGGTCACAGCCCCCGTCTAAAATGGTTGCAATTCGTTAGGAGATATTCCATGGGCTCTTTTTCCATCTGGCACTGGCTGATCGTGCTGCTGATCGTTGTGATGGTGTTCGGCACCAAGAAGCTCAAGAACATGGGCTCCGACCTTGGGGGCGCCGTCAAGGGCTTCAAGGACGGCATGAAGGACGGCGGCGCCGCCCCTGACACCGCCGCAACGCCCCCGGCTGGCCAGGTGGCCAACAGCCAGGCTGCCGACAAGACCACCATCGATGTCGAAGCCAAGCAAAAAAGCTGAGCCGGTGTGGCCGCTGACCCGCACACGCTGCACTCTGTTGTGCCCTTGCGCCTGATCCATCCATGATTGATATTGGCCTGTCCAAAATGGCGCTGATCGGTGCCGTGGCTTTGATCGTCATCGGCCCCGAAAAGCTGCCGCGCGTGGCCCGCACCGTGGGCACTCTGCTGGGCAAGGCCCAGCGCTATGTGTCCGACGTGAAGGCCGAGGTCAACCGCTCCATGGAGCTGGACGAACTCAAGAAGATGAAGGACACGGTGGAGAACGCGGCACGTGATGTGCAGAGTTCCATCCAGACCAGCGCCAGCGAGTTCGAGAAGGACTGGGCCGAAGCCACCGATACCAGCAACAATGCGGACCTGCGGGAGCAGTCCGCTGTGGTGCCCGCCTACAAACACCCGGGCAAGAACTGGCGCCTCAAGCGCGGCGCTGTGCCCCAGTGGTACAAGGCCAAAAGCGGTGTGCGCACCAAGGCGCAGTCCGGTGCGGCGCGTGTGGCCCGCTACCGCCCCCAGAAATTCCATTGACGATGACGCCGCGCGGCCCCCTGTGCGCGGCGCTGCATGGGCGCCCTGTGCGCACCTGAAAACCCACCATGTCCGACACCCCCACCAAAGAAGACGAGCTGGCCGGCACCGAGCAGCCGTTTGTGCAGCACCTGATGGAGCTGCGCGACCGGCTGGTCAAGGCCATCATCGCCATCGCCATTGCGGCGGCGATTCTGTTCTTCTTCCCTGGCCCCGGCGCGCTGTACGACTTTCTGGCGGCGCCCCTGGTGGCACACCTGCCCAAGGGGGCCACGCTGATCGCCACCTCGGTGATTTCGCCCTTCATGGTGCCGCTCAAGATCCTGCTGATGTCGGCCTTCTTGCTGGCCCTGCCGTTTGTGCTGTGGCAAGTGTGGGCCTTTGTGGCGCCCGGGCTGTACTCGCATGAGAAGAAGCTCGTGCTGCCGCTGGTGATCTCCAGCACGCTGCTGTTCTTCATCGGCGTGGCGTTTTGCTATTACCTGGTGTTCGGCCAGGTGTTTGCATTCATCCAGAGCTTTGCGCCCAAAAGCATCACAGCGGCGCCAGACATCGAGGCCTACCTGAGTTTTGTGCTGTCGATGTTCCTTGCGTTTGGTCTGTCTTTCGAGGTGCCGATTGCCGTGGTGGTGCTGGCCCGCATGGGTGTGGTCAGCGTGCAGAAGCTGCGCGAATTCCGTGGGTACTTCATCGTGATCGCGTTTGTGATCGCCGCCATCGTCACGCCGCCCGATGTGGTGTCGCAGCTGTCGCTGGCCATCCCCATGTGCATCCTGTACGAGGTGGGCATCTGGGCCGCGCAGGTTTTCATCAAGCACACCAAGGCGCCGGCAGAAGCGGAAGAGTCCGCATCGGCTCCCTGATTTCTTCCCTGGCTTTTTGAAGCGTTTGTTCCTGCTGGCGGTGCGCAGTGTACGCAGCGGGGCGGGGCAATCCAAAGCCTGAGGGGCAGGTCTGCGCTTCTTGCGCGATCCTTGGAGCCAGTTTTTTGGATGAAATTGACCGCTTCCGCACGTCCATAAACGACTTAATGCTATATTTTGTATAGCATTTGAGCAAGCCAGCGGTTTGTCCGCGCCCGCCTCTGTGGCAGCGGCCCCTTGGCGCAAGACGGGCCCCAGGGCCCGCCCGCAGCCTCCCCGCTTACCGCCGGATGTTCCGCTGCTGCGGCCGGGGGCGCACGCCGGGGTTGATGCTCAGCTCCACCAGCTTGTCCCCCCGCTGCACGTTGAAGGCCGAACTAGTGCCCGGTTTGAGGGCGGCCACGGCGCTCAGCAGCTCGGACACATTGCCCACGTTCTTGCCGTCCACCCGCACGATCACGTCTCCAGGGCGCATGCCGGCCTGGGCGGCGGGGCCGTCCTGCAGCACGCCGGTGATGATCACGCCCTCGGTGGCCTTCTTCACGCCAAAGGTCTCGGCCAGCTCGGGCGAGAGTTCGTTGGGCTCCACACCGATCCAGCCGCGCGTGACCTGCCCGTCCTTCACGATGCCGTCGAGCACCATGCGCGCCGTGGACACGGGGATCGCAAAGCCGATGCCCATGCTGCCGCCCGAGCGCGAGTAGATCGCGGTGTTGATGCCCATGAGGTTGCCGTTCACGTCCACCAGCGCGCCGCCCGAGTTGCCGGGGTTGATGGCCGCGTCGGTCTGGATGAAGTTCTCGAAGGTGTTGATGCCCAGCTGGCTGCGGCCCAGCGCACTCACGATGCCGCTGGTCACGGTCTGGCCCACGCCGAAGGGGTTGCCGATGGCCAGCACCTGGTCGCCCACGTCCAGGCCGTCGGAGTTGCCCAGCACGATCACGGGCAGCTTGTCGAGCTCGATCTTGAGGATGGCCAGGTCGGTGTCGGGGTCGGTGCCGATCACACGTGCGCGGGCGCGGCGGCTGTCGGTGAGGGTGACTTCAATTTCGTCCGCGCCCTCGACCACATGGTTGTTGGTGAGGATGTAGCCGTCAGGGCTCACGATCACGCCGCTGCCCAGGCCCGCCTGCGCCTGGCTGCCCTGGTCGCCAAAGAAGAACTGGAACCAGGGGTCGTTGCTGCGCGGGTGGCGCACTTCCTTGCTGGTGTTGATGCTGACCACGGCGGGCGCGGCCTTGCGCGCCGCACCGCTGAAGCTGCCCGCAGCGGGCTGCGAGGGCGCCGTGGTGGGCGCCTCCAGCAGCGCAATGCCGGCCCCGGAGCGTGTGGTGCCCCGGCCCAGCCAGTCGGGCTGCAGGGTGGCAACAACAAAATAGGCCGCAACGAACACCGTCACGGTCTGGGAGAACAACAGCCAGAGTCGTTTCATGAAATTCACGTCCCGATGAACGTACAGGTGGTGGGTAGGGAGAGGCCGAGAGCGCCGCCACCGGGGGCGGAGCCAAGCCGTCTCGCTGGCGGCATTGTCCCCCATGTGGGGGCTTGGGGCCCGCGCGACAATAGCGGCATGAGCATTTCACGCCACCAACTTTTGCAGGCATTCGACGGCCTGCTGCAGCCCGAACGCTTCAAGGACTACGGCCCCAATGGCCTGCAGGTCGAGGGGCGGCCCGAGATCCAGCGCGTGGTGAGCGGCGTGACCGCCAGCCGTGCCCTGATCGAGGCTGCGATTGCCGCCCGCGCAGACGCCATCTTTGTGCACCACGGCCTGTTCTGGCGCGGGCAGGACGGCCGCATCACGGGCTGGATGAAGCAGCGGCTACAGCTGCTGCTGGCGCACGACATCAACCTGTTTGCCTACCACCTGCCGCTCGATGCCCACGCCGAACTCGGCAACAACGCGCAACTGGGCCGCGTGCTGGGTTTTGCCGCCGATGCGCGGTTTGGCGAGCAGGACCTGGGGTTCTCCGCCCCGGCGGTTTTTGACGACGGTCAGGCCCTGGCCGACCATGTGGCGCAGGCGCTGGGCCGTGCCGTGACGCTGGTGCAGCCCACAGCCGCAGGTGGCATGCCATCTCGTCCTGTGCGCCTGGTGGCCTGGTGCACCGGGGGCGCCCAGGGGTATTTCGAGTCGGCCATTGCCGCAGGTGCCGATGCGTTCATCACCGGCGAAATCTCCGAACCCCAGGCCCACCTGGCGCGTGAGATGGGCGTGAGCTTCATTGCCGCCGGGCACCATGCCACCGAGCGCTATGGCGCCCCCGCCGTGGCCGCCCATGTGGCGGCGCGATGTGGGCTGGAGCACCAGTTCATCGAGATCGACAACCCGGCGTAGGCGCCTGCTTCGCCCTTGCATCCCCTGCCGGTGGGGGGGCGTTGCGCAGGGTGTTTACTCACTTATTCATAGCTGCCAAGGCCTTCTGATAGCGCGGTAGCGGCAAAAAAGCTTGCGGTTTAAACAACGAAGTGCACGTTGCCAAAAGGTAGGCCCAGATAAGTAAGTGAAGATGACTTGTGTGACCTGCCAGTCAACCCAAGTGCACCATGAACTACACCCATCTGAGCCAAAGCGAACGTTACCAAATCCAATGTCTGCGCGACGTGGGGCTGTCGATCACGCAGACAGC
>NZ_JBUDZG010000016.1:0-102147 GCF_054950075.1 Acidovorax sp. Q11
GCCGCGCTGGCGCTTCGCTTGCGGACCAATGCCTCCAATTGGTCACGCTCGTCTGTCGTTAAGTTCATCCTGTGCATACCTTCGAATATGGAGTGCATGCAGCCAATTTCAATGATTCAGTGGACTAGCAAGTCCCGAGCCATCGCGGGCAACTATTCCAGGGGCGGTGACAAGCGGTCATCGGCTGTTCACAATATACGGTCCGTGCCCCGCTGCTGGGGCCGCCTGTTTTTTGACTGTGCACCATCTTGGTGACGCCCTTTTGACCCATGTCCCATTCCCCCCAACTTCTGCTTCTGCCCGGCCTGGCCGCCGATGAACGCATGTGGCGCGGCGTGCTGCCGCTGCTGCCCGCCGCGCTGCGCCCAGAGGTCGCCACAGCCCACCAGGATGTGAACCTGCACCGCATCGAGGACTTTGCTGCACGCCTGCTGGCACAGCACGCGGGGCCGCTGGTGCTGGCGGGTGCGTCGATGGGCGGCATGGTCGCCATGGAGGCCGCGCGCCAGGCGCCGCAGCGTGTGGCAGGGCTCGCGCTGCTGGGCACTACCGCGCGGCCCGAGACGCCCGACATGCGCGCCCTGCGCGAAGGCGCCATCGAGCTGTTTGAACAGGGCCGCATGCGCGAGGTCATCGAGCCCAACGTGGCTCTGGCCTTCCACCCAGTGAACGCTGCCAAGGTGGACCTGGTGCAGGCCTACCTGGACTTTGTGCTGGATGCGGGCGCCGACCACCTGGTGCGCCAGAACCGCGCCGTGATCCATCGGCCCGATGCGCGGGTGCATCTGCCCCAGGTGGCCTGCCCCGTGCTGGTGGTGTGTGGCGCGGCCGACCAGCTCACGCCGCCCGAATGCTCGGCAGAGATTGCGGCGCTGGTGCCCGGCGCCGAACACCACCTGATGCCCGACAGCGGCCACATGCTGACCATGGAGCAGCCGGAGGTCGTCACCGGCTTGCTGGTGCAGTGGCTGGGCCGCAACGGGTGGATTTGATCCGGGGTTTGAGGTTTTTTTGGCCGCTACCGCGCGATGGATAAGCGCTGATAGCTATTAAATTTATAGCTAATCAAAACTCCAGGTTGTCAATCAGCCGCGTGCTGCCCAGCCGCGCGGCGCCCAGTGCCACCAGCGTGCCCGCTGCATCGTCGGCCGTGGCGGGCAACAGGTCGGCCCGGCGGCGCACGGTGAGGTAGTCAGGCGCCCAGCCGCGTGCGCGCAGGGCGTCCAGGGCCAATGTCTCCAGCAGGTTGCGGTCGCTCGGGGCGGTGCCCAGCCACTGCTGCGCCAGCCGCTGCAATGCTTGCGACAGGGCCACGGCCTCTTGCCGTTCCTCCAGGCCCAGGTAGCCGTTGCGCGAACTCAGCGCCAGACCGTCGGCCGCCCTGCAGGTCTCGCCCGCCACGATCTCGATGGGCAGCGCAAACTGCCGCACCATGTGGCGGATCACCATGAGCTGCTGGTAGTCCTTCTTGCCGAACACGGCGGTGCCGCCGGTCTGGCCGAGCACGCAGGCAAACAGCTTCATCACCACCGTGCTCACGCCCAAAAAAAAGCCGGGGCGGAAATGGCCCTCCAGCATGTCGGCGAGCACCGGGTCGGGGTGCACCTTGAAGGTCTGGGGCTCGGGGTACAGGTCCGTCTCGCGCGGGGCAAACAGCACGTCGCAACCGGCGGCCTGGAGCTGTGCGCAGTCGGCCTCCCAGGTGCGGGGGTAGCTGTCAAAGTCCTCGTGCGGCAGAAACTGCAGGCGGTTCACGAAGATGCTGGCCACGGTCACATCGCCCAGGGGCTTGGCCTGGCGCACCAGGGCGATGTGCCCCTCATGCAGGTTGCCCATGGTGGGCACAAAGGCGGGGCGGCGGTAGGGGGCCAGGGCCTGGCGCAGGTCGGCGATGGAGCGGGCAATCAGCATGGGGTCGGACGGGTCAGAGAAAGGAAGGAAAAGGGCTCACCAGGCGTGTACAGCGTTGTCCGGGAAGCGCCCTTGCTTCACGGCCTGCACATACGCCTCCATGGCGCCGCGCACGCTGCCCGCGTCCTGCATGAAGTTGTGCACGAACTTCGGCATCTTCCCGAGGTTCATGCCCAGCATGTCGTGCAACACCAGCACCTGGCCGGCCGTGCCGTTGCCCGCGCCGATGCCGATGGTGTGGCAGTGCGGCAGCTCGGCCGTGATGTCGGCAGCCAGCGCTGCGGGCACCATCTCCAGCACCAGCATGGCGGCGCCTGCGTCCTGCAGCTCATGGGCCTCTTTGCGCAGCGTGCGGGCCGCGTCGTCGGTTTTGCCCTGCACGCGGTAGCCACCTAGCGCGTGCACCGTTTGCGGCGTCAGGCCCAGGTGGGCGCATACCGGCACGCCGCGCTGCACCAAAAACTCCACCGTGGGCGCCGTCCAGCCGCCGCCTTCGAGCTTGACCATGTGTGCACCCGCCTGCATCAGCACGCAGGCGCTGCGCAGCGCCTGCTCGCGGCTTTCGGCGTAGGTGCCATAGGGCAGGTCGGCCACCAGCCAGGCCGTGCCCTGCACGCGGTGCAGGCCGCGCGCCACGCTGGCCGTGTGGTAGGCCATGGTGTCGAGCGTCACTCCCACCGTGCTGGGCAGGCCCTGGCACACCATGCCCAGCGAGTCACCCACCAGAATGCATTCCACCCCCGCCGCATCGGCCACGGCCGCAAAGGTGGCGTCGTAGGCGGTGAGCATGGTGATCTTCTCGCCTGCGGCGCGCATCTGCGCCAGGCGCGGCAGGCTCACGGGGCGGCGCTGGGGCAGGGGGGATGCGGGCGGCAGCGTGCCGTAGGGCGTGGCAGAAACAGGGCTGGTGGCGGTCATGTAGCGTGGTGAGGCCAAAAAATTGCCGCGAGTCTATGCGACCAATACTGGGTGTACTTATTGGTTTACGGCCCCCAGGCCAGCGGCCCGTGTCGACGCAGTGGCCTTTGCGTTCCCGGTATGCTCGCGGCCCATGACAGCAGCGTTACCCCCCGCGAAAAGCACCATGAGAGACAACGACGAAGTGAAGGCCCTGGCCCAGGCCGATGTGGCCCGCGCCCTGGCCGAAGACGTGGGCACCGGCGACCTCACCGCCGGCCTGATCGACCCGACCCGCCGCGCCCGCGCGCGCATCCTGGCGCGCGAAGCTGCCGTGATCTGCGGCGCCCCCTGGGCCGAAGCCGCGCTGCGCGCACTCGACCCCACGGTGCAGATCACCTGGCATGTGGCCGAGGGTCAGCGCTGCGCCCCCGACCAGGTGGTGCTGGAGATTGAAGGCAATGCCCGCGCGCTGCTCAGCGCCGAGCGCACGGCACTCAACTTCCTGCAACTGCTGTCGGCCGTGGCCACCAAAACCCGTACCTATGTGGATGTGGTGGCTGGCACCCGCGCCCACATCGTCGATACGCGCAAGACTATTCCCGGCCTGCGCCTGGCGCAAAAGTACGCCGTGCGCGTGGGCGGCGGCACCAACCACCGCATTGGCCTGCACGATGCGGTGCTGATCAAAGAGAACCACATTGCCGCTGCGGGAGGCGTGACCGCCGTGCTGCACGCTGCCGAGCAGGTGGCGTCACAGGCAAAGTTCATCGAGATCGAAGTCGAAACCCTGGAGCAACTGACCGAGGCCTTGGATGCGGGCGCCAGGATGGTGCTGCTGGACAACATGCCCTTGGCCCAGCTGCGCGAGGCCGTGCGCATCAATGCAGGCCGGGCGATTCTGGAAATATCGGGTGGCGTCACGCTCGACGGCCTGCGCGCCTTGGCCGAAACCGGCGTGGACCGCATCTCCATCGGAACGCTGACCAAGGACGTGAAGGCCACGGACTTTTCGATGCGTCTGCAGGAGCTGGCATGAGCACCGCTGTACTGAACCGCATCGACGTGGAGTACGAGCAGCCGCTCGATACCGAGGAAGGCGCCGTCTGCTCCACCAAACACGCCTGGGCGCGCGTGCCACCCGAGCTCACCCAGGCTGAGCGTGCCGCGCTCAAGGACAAGATCCGCCGCTTGCTGAAAGAGAAGAACGCGGTGATGGTCTCGCACTACTACGTGCACCCGGACTTGCAGGACCTGGCCGAGGAAACCGGCGGCCTGGTGAGCGACTCGCTGGAGATGGCCCGTTTTGGCCGCGACCACGCGGCGCAGACCCTGGTGGTGAGTGGCGTGCGCTTCATGGGCGAAACGGCCAAGATACTGAGCCCGGAAAAAACGGTGCTCATGCCCGACCTGGACGCCACCTGCTCGCTGGACCTGGGCTGCCCCATCGACGAATTCAGCGCGTTCTGCGACCAGCACCCCGACCGTACCGTGGTGGTCTACGCCAACACCAGCGCGGCCGTGAAGGCGCGCGCGGACTGGCTGGTCACATCGAGCTGTGCGCTCGACATCGTCAGCGCGCTCAAGGCCGCAGGCCAGAAGATCCTGTGGGCCCCCGACCGCCACCTGGGCGCCTACATCCAGCGCGAGACCGGCGCCGACATGGTGTTCTGGAACGGCGCCTGCATCGTGCACGACGAGTTCAAGGCCGTCGAGCTGGAACTGCTCAAGAAGGACCACCCCGCCGCCAAGGTGCTGGTGCACCCCGAGAGCCCCGCCGACGTCGTGGCCCTGGCCGACGCCGTGGGCTCCACCAGCGCCATCCTCAAGGCCGCGCGCGAGATGGACGCCACCGAGTTCATCGTGGCCACCGACAACGGCATGATGCACAAGCTGCGCACGCTCAACCCCGGCAAGACCTTTTACGAAGCGCCCACCGCTGGCAACAGTGCCACCTGCAAGAGCTGTGCGCACTGCCCCTGGATGGCGATGAACGGTCTGGCCGATGTGGCGCGGGTGCTGGAAACCGGTGCCAATGCCATCCAGGTGGACCCGGCGCTGATCCCGCGCGCGCGCCAGCCGATTGACCGCATGCTGGCGTTCACGGCAGCGCTCAGGAACGGGCAGCCCACCGCAGCGCTGGTGCCACACCTGGGGGCAGCCTGAAGGTACAAGAGTGCATTTGCTCTTTAATTGATAGCTAACTATGTCCACTGGTCAGGCGCCAGGGGCCTTTTTTGTTTGTGATTTCCCGCATTGACTTCACCCAGCCGCTGGACCCCGGCGCCCCGCGCCTGCGCCACGCCTTTGGCACGCCGCGCGAGGTGCTGGCCGCCCATGCGCTGCACGAGGTGCGTGGCGTGCTGGATGCCGTGTTTGTGGCGGCACAACAAGGCCGCTGGTGTGTGGGCTTCGTGCGCTACGAGGCGGCTGCCGCCTTTGATGCCGCGCTGCTGACCCACGCGGCCGACGGCCCGCTGGCCTGGTTTGCGGTGCATGACGCGCCCTTGCCTTGGCCCGAAGGGGCGGATGGCGGGGCAGACGGGCCCCCGGCGCAGGTGACGTGGACCGACAGCCCCGACCGCGCCACCTTCGACGCCGCGCTGGCGCAGATCCAGCAGGCGATTGCGGCGGGCGAGCTGTACCAGGTCAACCACACGGCCCCCCTTAACGGCTCGCTGCAAGGCTCGGCCCCGGCCCTGTTTGCCGCACTGTTGCGCGCCCAGCCCGGCGGGTATGCGGCGCACATCGACACCGGGGGCGAGCAGGTGCTGTCGGTGTCGCCCGAGTTGTTCTTCGACTGGCGGGATGCGCCAGGCGGCGGCCATATCCTGGCCCGCCCCATGAAAGGCACGGCCCCGCGCGGCGCCACGCCCGAACAGGACGCGCAGCAGGCGGCGCACCTGCGCACGGCGCCCAAGGAGCGTGCCGAGAACGTGATGATCGTGGACCTGCTGCGCAACGACGTGTCGCGCATTGCGCTGCCCCACAGCGTGCGCGTGCCCGTGCTTTTTGCCACCCAGGCCCTGCCCACCGTGTGGCAGATGACCTCGGACGTGACCGCGCGCACGCGGCCCGGCACCACGCTGACAGACGTGTTTGCCGCGCTGTTCCCCTGCGGCTCCGTCACCGGGGCACCCAAGGTGCGCGCCATGCAGATGATCCACGCGCTGGAAGGCGCGCCGCGCGGCGTGTACTGCGGCGCCGTGGGTGTGGTGCGCCCGGCCGGTCCGCTCGATGCGCAGGGCCAACATGCGGTGGCCGCGACCTTCAATGTGCCCATCCGCACCGTGGTGCTGCGTCCTGAAGGCGATACCGTTCGCGCCACCTGTGGCATTGGCAGCGGCATCACTTCGGGGGCGCTGGCCGATGCCGAGTGGAGCGAGTGGCAGCACAAGCGCGCGTTTGTGGAGCGCGCGAGCCAGCCCTTTGACCTGCTCGAAACCCTGGCGTTGCAGGCGGGCGTTTTCCGGCACCAGGGCGAGCACCTGGCGCGCCTGCAATCAGCTGCTGCACATTTCGGTGTGCCCTGGGATGCGGCGGCCGTGTTGCAATGCCTGCAGGCGCTGGCGGCAGACCATGCCGACGGCGCTTGGCGCGTGCGTCTGCTGCTGGGCGCTACGGGCACGCCCCGGGCCGAGGCCTTTGCCCTGCTGCCCACGCAGGAGCCCGTGCGCTTGCAACTGGCAAAAAGCGCTTTTGCCGAAGCCCACAGCGAATTTGTGCGCTACAAAACCACGCGCCGTGCGCACTACGCGGCGTTTGCGCCCACCACGCCCGGTGTGTTCGACACTCTGCTGTGGAATGCGGCGGGCGAGATCACCGAGGGCACCTTCGGCAACATCGCCGCCCTCATCGACGGGCGGTGGGTGACGCCGCCGCTGTCCTGCGGCCTGCTGCCCGGCGTGGGCCGCGCCGTGGCGCTGCGCGAGGGCCGGGTGGTGGAGGCGGTACTGCGCGTGGCCGATGTGCCCCGGGTGCAGGGCTGGGCCTTCATCAACAGCCTGCGCGGCTGGCTGGCCGCCGAGCTGGACAGATAGAAAATCTGAATCCAATCGGCTCCCAGCGCCCGTGGAACAAGCGCTGGCAGCTGTCCAATTTTCAGAGCCGTTCCTTCACATAGCTCGGCCGATCCATGTCCACGATCTCCACGCTCAGCTGCACCATCACGCCCTGCGGCCGGGGCGTGCGTTCGCGCAGCACGGCGGCAATGCGGCCCGCCAGCTCCGTCTTGGCTTCGGGCGTGCGGCCCGCAAGCAGGCGCAGCTGCGCATGCACAAAAGCGCGGTTCGCCGGGGCGGTGCCAATCTCGAAGCTGTCGGCCACGATGAAGCGCGTCTTCAGGTCGGCTTCGTCCTGTACTTGGGGGTGGGCGCACAGCGTGGCGTTGAGGGCGGTCAGGGTCTCGGCCTCAGGGTAGTGGGGCAGGTTGGCGGAGTATTCGATGGTGAGGTGGGGCATGGTGGTTCCGGTCTTGGGCAGTGCGCTAGTTTAAGGGCCCAGGCCCCACGCCTTTGGGGTCACCCGGCCTGGTCGTGTTTTTGCAGAAACTCTTCCAATGCCTGCAGCACCTGGTCAGGCGCCTCGATCTGTGGCCAGTGGCCGATGCCGGGCAGCGACACCACGTCGGCGTCGGGCACCAGCGCACGGTAGCGCGCCGCCATGTGGGCGCCCGAGTTCGGGTCTGCCGCGCCGTTGATCAGCCGCACCGGCACAACGTGCTGCAGCAGCGGCCCTACCAGGCGGTCCCGCAGGGCCATGCGGTCGATGTAGAAGCGCCCGGTCTTGTGGCTGATGGCGCGGCCGTTGTGGTGGTTGACCAGCGCCCAGAAGTCTTGCAGCAGCGCAGGGGAAGGAAGGGTCTGTGGGCCAAAGAGGCGCGTGATGGTGCGCTCGAACGCTTTTTGGGGAATGCGCGGTGCGACCCAGCGGCCCAAGGGTGACGACAGCAGGTGCTGCAGCATGCGTGGCTGGTACGCCTCGGGGCAGACGCCGCCGTTGAGCAGGGTGAGCGACTGGATGCGTGGCGCCAATGGGTGGGTCTGCCGCCGCGCCAGCATCTCCTGGGCCACGCTCACCCCCAGGTCGTGGGCGACGATGTGCACCTGTTGCACACCCAGCCGGTCCAGCAGCGCCTCCAGCAGGTCCGCATGGTTTTCGATGCCGTAGGTGTGGTCCGCGGGCTTGTCGGAAAAGCCCATGCCCAGCAGGTCCGGCGCGATGAGGCGGTGGCGTGTGGCCAGGGGCGCCCACAGCGGATGCCAGTCGTACGAGCTGGTGGGGTAGCCATGGATGAGCAGCAACACGCTGCCGTGTTGGCCCGCTTGTGCCACGAACAGGCGATGGCCGCCCAGCGCGACCATGCCGCCCTGGGCCTGCCAGTGCCGCAGCGCGGGCGTCAGGCGGTCCATGCGGTGTGTGCCAGCAGCGCCGTGGCCGTGAGTTGGGTGAGCAGCGTGAAGGCGTGTGCGGCCTGCCGCCACGCCAGCCGCCGGGTCAAGGCGCCCATGCAATAGAGCAGCCGCGCCAGCACAAACCCCGCACAGGCCACCGCCAGTGCCCCGGGCGTTGCACTGTGGAGCTGCGCGTGGGCCAGCAGGAGCAGGCCAAACAGCATCGACTGTTCCAGCGTGTTGCCATGCGTGCGGATGGCCGCAGCCAGATCCTTGTGGCCTCCATCTCCCCAGGTCTGCCGGTAGCGCAGGCGCAGGCGCGACACGTGAAGGGACAGGGCCGTCAACAGCAGCGCCAGCGTGACCAAGGTGGTGGCTGCCAAGCTAAGGGTGGACATGGATGAATGGGGTGGATGTCGGTTAAGAAGCCACCAGCTTAGAAAGCCCCGGCGCGATCGCCAATAGCACCAAAGGGCAGGTGTGTGCACCCACCACAGTGGCTTGCACGGGTGGGCGCGCGTGGAGGGAGCACGCCACCCGTGGTGGATTGGTCAGCCCGGCGTGTGGCTTTGCAGAAAGGCCCGGAGCTTCATCGGCGCAATGGGCTTGGGCAGCAGGGGCAGGCCGGCCGCCGTGGCCCGCTGCTGCACGTCGGCCTGGTGGGCATCGGCCGTGACCAGCAGGGCCGGTGCGGGGCTGCCCAGGGCCTGCCGCAGGCGTGCGATCGCTGTTACCCCGTCGTCTGCGCCGGGCAGGCGCAGATCCACCACCAGGGCGTCGATGGGGTCTGCGGCGGTGTCCGCACGGGGCATCAGCGCCAGTGCGGCCGCCAGATCGCCGGCCTCGACCACGGCGCAGCCCCAGGACGCCAGCAGCCCGCAGAGCGCCTTGCGTGAATCCGCATCGTCTTCCAGCACCAGAATCCGCCGCCCTGCGAGGGGCGCGGGCGTGGTGGCCTCGGCGGGCTGTGCCTGCAGTGGGGCGGCAGGGGCGGGCTTCGCCAATGGAAGGCGCAGGCTGAAGCAGCTGCCATGACCGAGGGTGGATTGCACCGCGAGGTCGAGCCCCAGCAGGTCGCTCAGCCGTTTGGCGGTGGCCAGCCCCAGGCCCAGCCCCTGGCTGCGGTTGCGCTGCGGGTTGTCGATCTGGTAGTACTCGTCAAAGATGCGCGGCAACTCGGCAGCCTCCATGCCCACGCCGGAGTCGTGCACGGCTAGGGTGAGGGCTCCGTCCTCCTGCGCAGCTGCAACGCGCACGAACCCTGCGGGCGTGTAGCGGATGGCGTTGGACACCAGGTTGGACAACACACGTGCCAGCAAGGCGCGGTCGCCCCACACGGTGGCCGGGGTGGTGGCAACCTGCAAGTCCAGCCCCCGTTCTTGCGCCACGGCAGCAAAGTTGCCGGTCATTTCATCGAACAGGCCCTGCAGCGCAAAGGCCGTGGGCCGGGGTGTGAGGCTGCGCGCATCCAGCCGCGACAGTTCCAGCAGGCCCTCCACCAGCGCCCCCATGCTGCCCACACATTCGGCGATGGCGCCAGACAACTCCTGCACCCTGCCGGGTGTAGCGGCTGTGGGAGCGTGGCGCAGCGTGTGTGAGAGCAGCCCCAGGGCATTGAGGGGTTGGCGCAGGTCATGGCTGACGGTGGCCAGAAAGCGAGCCTTGGAGGCATGTGCGGCCTCGGCGTCGGCGCGTGCCTGCCGGGTGGCTGCGTTTTCGCGCTGCAAGGCATCGATCAGGGCCAGCTTCTCCTGGCGTTGTGCGCGGGCTTGCACAAGCGTAAGCGCCTGCGCCCGGCCGCTGCGCCACACGTACAAAGCCATCAGCACCGAGGCCAGCGCCAGCGCATAGTGCAGAGGCTGGCCCACCAGCACATCGCGCAGAGCCAGCGGGCCGAACACACCGGCGGCATAGGCTGCCAGGGCTGGCAGGTGGTGGGCCAGGTGCGTGACGCTGCCCAGCACCACGGCGGCCAGGCCAATGTGCAAGGCCATCTCGGCCACCACGTTGTGGGGGGCCATCAGCACCCAGCTGCTGGCCCCCCAGGCCAGCGCCTGGGCCAGTGCGCTGGCCACCACCCAGCGGGCCCAGAAGGCGTTGCGGCCTGGCTGCAGCGCCCCCGCACGGCGGTACGCCAGGCCCAGGCCGATGCGCAGACTGCGCACGGCCGCAAACGCGACCAGCCACCAGGCGATAGAAGTTGCAGGCACATCGCGCCAGAACAGCACGCTGAGGAAAAAAGCCTCCACCACCCCCACCAGGGCGGCCATCGGCGCGCCTCGGTACAGCGTGTCCAGGGCCTCCGCGTCCATGGCCGCTGCAGCGGGTTCGGTCCGTGTCATCGCTGCAGCAGCCCCTGTGCGCGGGCCACCACCAGCAAGTGGGTGCGGTTGCGTGCCTGCAGGGTGTCCAGCAACGCGGTGACGTGGAGCTTGACTGTGCGGTCGGCGATACCCAGCTCCTGCGCGATGCGCTTGTTGGGGTGCCCCAGGGCCACCAGCTGCAACACCTCGCGCTGCCGAGCTGTGGGGGTGGGGGCGGCGCTGGCCTGCGGAGGTGCCGGAATATCAAACACCACGCCCCCTTCGGCAATGCGCTGCAGCGCGGCCGCCAGTGCAGGCACGGGCTGTGATTTCCCAAGAAAGCCGCTTGCCCCGGCGCTACGCGCCGCTGCAGCCAGCGCGGGGTCTTCGTCGCCCGATATCAGTACGCGGGCGACGAGCGGGAACTGCGCGGCAAAAAGCCGCAGGCCTTCCAGGCCCGTGTGGGCGCCCAGGCGCTGGTCCAGCAGCACCAGGTCCAGGTCCTGCTCGCCCGCTGCCGCCTGGAGCCCCGCGTCCAGCGTGGGCGCGGTCAATACCTGCGCAGTCGGCAGCGCCTGGGCGAGTGCGTGCGCGAAGCCTACACAGAACAGGGGGTGGTCATCCACCAGCAGGAGTTTCATGCAGGGGATTGTGGTGTACGCCGGGGGGCTCCGACCCCCGTGGCTTGTTTGACACGGCATCAGGGCCTTGTGCATGCCTGTTGCCGTATCGCAAGCCACTTGCTCAGAATCCGAGCGGCCCCGCGCGTTGTGGGGCCCGCGTTGTGTGCCGGTTTTGTGTGTCCGCCGTACTGCCAGAAGCCTTCCAGGGTGACATCCGAAGGGCTGCTGTGCAGGAGGGGAGGTGGATATGCGGGCAGGCTGCAGCATTTCGTCACCTGTCTTCAATAAAACCATGAAATACCAAACATTGATTCGACACACTACCGTGGCCGCTCTGGCGCTGTGCGCTGCCGACTGGGCCAGCGCAGAAGGGGCTCGCCCGCACTGGGCGTACAAGGGCAAACACGGCGCCGCCCACTGGGGGGCGCTGGAGGCTGGCTTTGAGGCCTGCGCACGCGGTGCGGCGCAAAGCCCCATCGACATCCGCAACACCGTGAAAGAGGCGCTGCCTGCGCTGGACTTCCAGTACACCGCCGGGGCCCCCACGCTGGTCAACAACGGGCACACGGTGCAGGTGAACATGCCTGCGGGCAGCAAGCTGGTGGTGGACGGCAAGGCGATGGAGCTGCTGCAGTTCCACTTCCACACCCCCAGCGAAGAGGCCATTGGCGGAAAACACGCGGCCATGGTGGCGCACTTTGTGCACAAGGGCCCGGACGGCGGGCTCGGTGTGGTGGCCGTGCTGATCCAGCCCGGCAAGACCAACGCGGCCTGGGCACCCATCTTCGCGCACCTGCCGCGCGTGGGCGAACAGGTGATGGTGGATGGCCTGAGCCTGGATGCCAGCACCCTCTTGCCTGCCAAGAAGGGCTACTACAGCTTTGCCGGGTCGCTGACCACACCGCCTTGTTCCGAGGGCGTGCAGTGGATGGTTCTCAAGGAGCCTGTGAAGTTGGGCCCGCAGCAGATCAAGGCGTTCCGCCAGCTCTACAACGCGAACGCGCGGCCTCTGCAGCCGCTCAATGGGCGTGTGGTGAAGGAAAGCACCTGATGCTGCCCCGCCGACCCTGCGGTTTCTATGGGGTCGGCTGAGCCATCAGGCTGTGTTCAGGCGATAACTGCTGCAGGCGCCACGCTGGTGCCTGCAGCTTTTTGTTGAAGAGCTGCCACGCAGTCGGCGGCATGGGCCGCCAGCGCTGCCAGCAACTCATCCACATCGGCCGCCGTGTGCGCGGCCGACAGCGCAATGCGCAGCCGGGCCGTACCTGCGGGCACCGTGGGCGGGCGGATGGCGGGCACCCACAGGCCCCTCTGGCGCAGGCTTTCCATCACGGCCAGGGCCGCTTCGTTGCTGCCGATGATGAGCGCCTGCACCGCCGTGTGGGACGGCACCAGGTGCCAGCCCAGCTCCGGGGGCAGCGTGGCCAGGCCTTCGCGCAACTGGGCGATGCGCTGGCGCAGCCCTTCCCGCAGGTCGTCCGCAGCCGTGATCAGCTCCAGGCTTTTACGCAATGCGCTCGCCAGCAGGGGTGGGGCGGCGGTGGCAAAGATGTAGGTGCGGGTCTTTTGCAGCAGCCATTCAATGAGTGCAGCATCTCCCGCCACAAAGGCGCCTGCCACGCCCGCTGCCTTGCCCAGCGTGGCCATGTAGAGCACCCGGCGCGATGCCGTGGCGCCCGTCAGGCCCGCCTGCGCGAGGCTGCCGCGTCCCTGGGGGCCGAGCACGCCAAAGCCATGGGCGTCGTCGAGCAGCAGCAGTGCATCGTAGCGTTCGCACAGCGCGAGCAGGGCAGGGATGTCGATCAGATCGCCGTCCATGCTGAACACCGCGTCGCTGACCACCAGCTTGCGCCGTGCGGGGCTGGCGGCGAGCTGTGCCTCCAGCGCGGCCAGGTCGGCATGGGGGTAGCGGTGGATGGTGGCGCGCGACAGGCGGGCACCGTCAATCAGGCAGGCGTGGTTGAGCGCATCGGAAAACAGTGCATCACCATCGCCCACCAGCGCCGGGATGATGCCGGTGTTGGTGGCATAGCCCGCATAAAAGTACAGCGCACGGGGCAACTGCACAAAGGCGGCCAGGTCGCGCTCCAGCGCATCGTTGGCGGCGCTGTGGCCGCTGACCAGGGGCGAGCCGCCCGAGCCCACACCAAAGTGGTGGGTGGCCTCGCGCGCCGCCTCGGCCAGCGCGGGGTGGCTGGCCAGGCCCAGGTAGTCGTTGCTGCAGAACGCGAGCATGGGTTTGCCGTCCACCCGCAGGCGGGCGCCGCCTGCGGGCTCCACCACGCGGCGGCGGCGCAGCAGGTGGGCGCGTTCGATGTCGGCCAGGCGCGCGGGGATTTCGTCCAGCCAGGAGGGCTGGGGTGCCTTGGAGCTTGTCATTGCCAGTCCTTCGGCAAATCAAAAACCAGGCTGCCGGGCTCGGGCAGGTCCTGGTAGGGCACCTCGGCCAGCAGCGGCGCGTTGAGACGTGCGCACAGGTAGGCGATGTTTTCGTCGGCGGCACCCATCTCCGGGTCGATGCGGTTGGCGACCCAGCCGACCAGCGCGAGGCCACGTGCGCGGATGGCCTCGGCCGTCAGCAGCGCATGGTTCAGGCAACCGAGGCGCAGGCCCACCACCAGCACCACGGGCAGCGCCAGTGCCTGGGCGAGGTCGGCGCCCGTGAGCGTGTCGGTGAGCGGCACATGGAAGCCGCCTGCACCTTCCACCACCACGGCGTCGGCCTGGGCAGCGAGCGCCTGGTAGCTGGAAACGATGGCGGCGATGTCGATCTCGACACCCGCGCGCGCGGCTGCGATGTGGGGCGAGAGCGGGTCGGGCAGCAGCACGGGGTTGTCCAGCGCGGGTGGCACGGCCAGCGTAGAGGCCGAGCGCAGCGCGATAGCGTCTTCGCTGGCCCAGTCCTCGCCCCAGGGCACCAGGCCGGCTGCCACGGGCTTCATGCCCACCACGCGGCGGTGGTGGCGTGCCAGCGCATGCAGCAGCCCGGCAGATACCAGTGTCTTTCCGACGCCTGTGTCGGTGCCGGTGACAAAACAACCAATCATGGGGTCTCCTCCTGCAGGGTGGCGTTCAGCGCATCAAGCGCGCCGCTGGCGAGGCACTGGACGGCCTCGTCGTCGAGTACATAGGGCGGCATGGCGTACAGCGTTTTTCCAATGGGGCGCAGCACCAGTCCGCGCGCCATTGCGTGCTGGTGGTAGCGCCGGGAAAAGTCGGGCAGCGTGGTGTCCACATCCCAGGCCCAGATCATTCCGAGGCGGCGCGCATGGCGCACACGTGGGTGCTGTGCCAAGGGTGCGCACGCCGCATCGATGTGCTGCGCCAGCGCCTTGTTGGAATTCAGCGCATCCAGCTGTTCAAACAACTCCAGCGTGGCCAGCGCCGCGCGGCAGGCCAGGGGGTTGCCGGTGTACGAGTGCGAATGCAGAAAGCCGCGTGCTACGTCGTCGTCGTAGAACGCGGCGTACACCACATCCGTGGTCAGCACGGCCGACAGCGGCAGTGTGCCGCCGGTGAGGCCCTTGGAAAGGCAAATGAAGTCGGGCTGGATGCCCGCCTGCTGGTGCGCGAACATCGTGCCCGTGCGACCAAAGCCTACGGCGATCTCATCCAACACCAGGTGCACCTCGTAGCGGTTGCACAGTGCGTGCGCCAGGCGCAGGTACTCGGGGTCGTGCATCGCCATGCCCGCAGCGCATTGCACCAGCGGTTCGACGATGAAGGCGGCGGTGGTGGTGTGGTGCTCCTGCAGCCAGGCTTCCAGCGCGGCGGCGGCGCGCCGGGCCACGTCCTGCGCCGTCTCACCTGGGGCAGCTCCGCGTGCATCGGGGCTGGGCACGGTATCGGCCAAACGCACCAGCGGGGCATAGGCCTCGCGGAAGATCGCAATGTCGGTCACGGCCAGCGCACCCACGGTCTCGCCGTGGTAGCCGCCTGCCAGGCCCACAAAGCGGCTTTTGGCGGGGCGCCCTGTGTTGCGCCAGTAGTGCGCGCTCATCTTCAGCGCGATCTCGGTGGCCACCGCGCCATCGCTGCCATAGAACGCGTGGCCCAGGCCGGTGAGCGCAGCAAGGCGCTCCGACAGTTCCACCACCGGCGCGTGCGTGAAGCCCGCCAGCATCACGTGGTCGAGCTTGCCCAGCTGGTCCACGAGCGACGCCTGGATGTGCGGGTGGCTGTGCCCAAACAGGTTGACCCACCAGGAGCTGATGCCATCGAGGTAGCGGCTGCCGTTGGTGTCGTAGAGCCACGGGCCTTGGGCTCGCGCAATGGCCACGGGCGGTTGGGCCTCGTGCCGTTTCATCTGTGTGCAGGGGTGCCACACGCTGGCGTGGCTGCGGGCTACCAGCCCGTCGTGGTTCGGTGTCACCGTTACAGGGCCTGCGTGGGAACGGCGTGCCGCAGTTCCGTCTGGCGGTTGTGCTCGTCCACAAACACCAGCTGCGGCCGGTGCGTGCCGACCTGGTCTTCATGCACCTGCGCAAAGGCCGCAATGATGATGAGGTCGCCTGCGGATGCGCGGCGTGCGGCCGAGCCGTTCACCGAGATCATGCCGCTGCCGCGCTGGCCCTTGATGGCGTAGGTGACAAAACGCTCGCCGTTGTTGATGTTCCAGATATGGATCTGCTCGTTCTCGGCGATGTTGGCGGCGTCGAGCAGGTCTTCGTCGATGGCGCACGAGCCTTCGTAGTGGAGCTCGCACTGGGTCACGGCCACGCGGTGGATCTTGGATTTGAGCAGGGTGCGGAACATCGGCTTCCTTCAGTGAAGTCTGTGAATGGGGGAGGATCTGCCGGTGGCAGGGCCGTGGTCGATCAGGGCTGCGGAAAGTCCAGCACGCAGCTGTCGCCCAACGCCTCGCGCCACACGCGCACGCGGCTCACGCTGGGGCGCAGGTTGGCAGGCAGCGCCTGGGCGATGAAAACGCACAGGTTCTCCAGCGTCGGCGTGCCCAGGCCGGGCACGTCGTCCAGCATGTGGTGGTCCAGTTGCTCGCGCACCACCTCCAGGCCCCGGCGCAGCAGGCCCAGGTCCAGCACCATGCCGGTTGCGGGGTCGCGTGGGCCGCTCAAAAAGACTTCGGCGTGGTAGGTGTGGCCGTGCACGCGGCGGCTGCCTTCGGCCTCGATTTCGCGGCGCAGGGTGTGGGCGGCGTCGAAGAAGAACCGCTGGGAAATGGTGAACAACATACGGGAACCAAAAAGAAAACCGCTCACCGGATGCCGGTGAGCTTGTGGGTTTGCAGGCTCAGGCGCCATGCGGGGTGGGCCAGGCAGGCGTCAATGCAAGCGGCAGTGTTCTGTCGCTGCAACGGGCCATCCATGGGTTGCAGAAAGCGGTGGGTGAACTGTGTGCCTTGCTCCAGCGCCTGCAGGTCAAAGCCGGGCTGGGGCCACACGAGCTTCAGTTCCTGCCCGCTGCGCTGCACCCACGGGGCACCCGCCTTGGGGCTGATGCACAACCAGTCGATGCCCTCGGGCGCGGCCACGGTGCCATTGCTTTCCACAGCGATGCGGAATTGCTGCGCGTGCAGTGCGTCGATGAGCACCGTATCGACCTGCAGGAGGGGCTCGCCGCCGGTCAGCACCACCAGGCGATGGCCCGCGCCTGCAGGCCATTGGGCGGCGATCAATTCCGCCAGTGCGGTGGCCGTCTCGAACTTGCCGCCCAGCGTGCCGTCGGTGCCCACAAAGTCGGCGTCGCAGAACTGGCAGATGGCCTGCGCGCGGTCCTGCTCGCGGCCCGTCCAGAGGTTGCAGCCCGCAAAGCGGCAGAACACGGCAGGCGTGCCCGCCTGGCCGCCCTCGCCTTGCAGGGTGTAGAAGATTTCTTTGACGCTGTAGGTCATCGGGGTACCGGCGGAACAAGGATGGTGGGGGCGGCGGGAGCAGCCACCTCGGGGTAGTCGCGGCTGTAATGCAGGCCCCGGCTCTCGCGGCGCAGCTGTGCGCTTTTCACGATGAGGTCGGCCACCTGCACCAGGTTGCGCAGCTCCAGCAGGTCGCGCGTGACGTGGAAGTGCGCATAGAACTCCTGGATCTCGCCCTGCAGCATCGCAATACGGTGGGCGGCGCGCTCCAGCCGCTTGTTGGTGCGCACGATGCCCACGTAGTCCCACATGAAGCGGCGCAGCTCGTCCCAGTTGTGGGAGATGACGACGGACTCGTCGGCGTCCTGCACGCGGCTGTCGTCCCACGCGGGCACAGCGGGCAGCGTGGCGGTGGGTGCTGCGGCAATGGCCTGCGCGGCGGCGCGGGCGAACACCATGCATTCGAGCAGCGAGTTGCTGGCCAGCCGGTTGGCGCCGTGCAGGCCGGTGCAGGCCACTTCGCCCACGGCAAACAGGCCCGGCAGGTCGGTGCGGCCCGCCAGGTCGGTCAGCACGCCGCCGCAGGTGAAGTGGGCGGTGGGCACCACGGGGATGGGTTCCTTCGTGATGTCGATGCCCAGCGACGCGCAGTGCGCGAGGATGTTCGGAAAGTGTTCCTGCAAAAACGCGGGACTCTGGTGCGAGATGTCGAGGTGCACGCAGTCCAGCCCGTGTTTCTTCATCTCGAAGTCGATGGCGCGGGCCACCACGTCGCGCGGGGCCAGTTCGGCGCGTGGGTCGTGGTCGAGCATGAAGCGCGTGCCGCCCGCCGATGGCGGCAACAGGAGCCTGCCGCCCTCACCGCGCACGGCCTCGCTGATGAGGAAGGACTTTTCGTGCGGGTGGTACAGGCCTGTGGGGTGGAACTGGATGAACTCCATGTTCGCCACGCGGCAGCCCGCGCGCCAGGCGGCGGCAATGCCGTCGCCCGTGGCGGTATCGGGGTTGGTGGTGTACAGGTACACCTTGCCTGCGCCGCCCGTGGCCAGGATGGTTTGCGGCGCGCGGAAGGTCACGACCTCGTCGGTGTCACTGTCGAGCGCGTACAGGCCCAGGCAGCGGTTACCCGGCAAGCCCAGCTTGCGCGTGGTGATCAGGTCCACCAGCGTGTGCTGCTCGAACAGCGTGATGCCGGGCGTGGCGCGCACCACGTCGATGAGCGTGCGCTGCACGGCCGCGCCGGTGGCGTCGGTCACGTGGGCAATGCGGCGCGCGCTGTGGCCGCCTTCGCGCGTCAGGTGCAGCTGGTCGCCTTCGAGCGTGAAGGGCACGCCCAGCTCGCGCAGCCAGGCAATCGATGCGGGCGCGTTCTCCACCACAAAGCGCGTGGTGGCCAGGTCGCACAGGCCGGCTCCCGCCACCAGCGTGTCTTCAATGTGGGCGGCAAAGCTGTCGTCGTCGGCCAGCACAGCGGCAATACCGCCCTGGGCCCAGCCGCTGGAGCCATCCTGCAGCGTGCGCTTGGTGATCACGGCCACGCGGTGCGTGGGCGCCAGGTGCAAAGCGGCCGAGAGGCCGGCGAGGCCGCTGCCTACGATGAGAACGTCGAAGTCGTGGGATGCCATGGCTTGCGGGTGAGGATTGGGAGTAGCGCCCACGGCCACCGGCCAGGGCGGTGAACGGTGGGGCCAGCCTAGGCCGGCGTGTAGGCGAGGCGCACGTAGATGGGTGCGAAGGCCTCGGCCTGTGTGATCTCGATCAACGTCTCTTTGGCCAGCTCCAGCAGGGCGATGAAGGTCACCACCAGCACGGTGCTGCCTTTTTCGGGCTCGAAGAGTTCTTCAAACTCCACAAAGCGGCGGCCTTGCAGCGTCTTGAGCACCATGCTCATGTATTCGCGCACGCTCAGTTCTTCGCGCGTGATCCGGTGGTGCTGCACGAGCTTGGCGCGCTTGAGGATGTCGCGCCAGGCCTCCTGCAGTTCCACCACATGCACGTCGGGAAAACGCGGCTGCAGGCTTTGTTCGATGTAGACCTGGGCTTTGAGGAAGTCGCGGCCGTACTGCGGCAGCTGCCCCAGGCGGGCTGCGGCCATCTTCATCTGCTCGTATTCGAGCAGGCGGCGCACCAGCTCGGCGCGTGGGTCTTCGGGTTCTTCGCCTTCTGCCTGCTTCTTGGGCGGCAACAGCATGCGCGACTTGATCTCGATGAGCATCGCCGCCATCAGCAAATACTCTGCCGCCAGCTCCAGGTTGCGGCTGCGGATCTCGTCCACATACGCCAGGTACTGCTTGGTCACCCCCACCATGGGGATGTCGAGGATGTTGAAGTTCTGCTTGCGGATCAGGTACAGCAGCAGATCGAGCGGGCCTTCAAAGGCTTCGAGGAAGACTTCGAGCGCGTCGGGCGGGATGTACAGGTCGTTGGGCAGCGCAAACAGCGGCTCGCCGTACAGGCGCGCCAGCGCCACCTGGTCCACCACGTCGGGCATGCCTGCCGCATCCAGGGCGGGCATGTCCGGCGAATCGGCCGTGTCGGCTGCGTTCGCGGTGGTCATTGAGTGCTATTAAAATGTGAGCTATCGGCGCTTGATGGACAGGCGCAGAAGGCCAATTTGGTGCTCAATCAGCGTTCGTCTGGTAGACGTAGGGCTTCTGGGCCACCTGGCCTTCGCGGTATTCGCCCCAGATCTTGCGGTCCACCTGCTTGTCCCACAGCAGGGCACGGCCGGCTTGCTGCTGCTGGTCCAGCTCGGGGCGGCTGGATTTGAGCTGGTTGATGAACTGGGTGGCGTCGGACTGGTAGTCGGGGCGGCGGAAAATGGACATGGACTGTGAATCTCTTTCTTGGAACGCGTCAGGCACAGTGACGCACCAAAGGTCCAAGATTTTACCGGGACGAATTTATGCGCTTGATATATCGCGCCGCTGCCCTGGCAGCTGCCGCTTTTTCCCTGATCGCTCTAACCGCCTGCGACCCCCAGCGCATCAGCGAACTGAAGGAGGGCGTATCGACCGAAGCCGACGTGCGCGACCGCTTTGGTGCCCCCGAAAACGTGTGGGAAGAACCCGGCGGCGCGCGCACCTTCGAGTACAACCGCCAGCCTGCGGGCCAGGTCAACTACATGATCACCATCGGCCCCGATGGCCGCATGACCGCACTGCGCCAGGTGCTCACGCCCGAAACCTTTGCGCGCGTGTCGCCCGGCCAGCGCATGGACGAGGTGCGCCGCCTGCTGGGCAAACCCGCCAAGTCCACGCCCTACGAGCTGAAGAAGGAGACCTGGGTGGACTGGCGCTACCTGGAGGCGTCCAACCAGGCCAAGGTGTTCACGGTGGTCCACGGGCCCGACCATGTGGTGCTGCGCACGCAGACCGGGGCGGACATGGATGCGCCGGAGTTCAAGGGCGGCAAGTAGGGCCTTTCAGCCTGCGACCTTCCCCATCAGCGCAGCTTAAACGGCCAGATCGTCCTGCGCCGCCAGCCGCGCGCCAAAGCCTGATCGCTCAATGAGTGAACGTGGCTGCTCGTGCAGGTGCTCGATGCGCAAGCGCCCGCCGCGTGCCGCCACGGCCTTGAGCAGCTGGGCCAGCGCATCGAGCCCGGTGGTGTCCAGCGCCACCAGTTCGCTCGCGTCCAGCACCACGTCCAGGCCGGGTGGGCCCGCCTCCACAGCCTGGATGATGGCGTCCAGCTTGGCGGCGGCACCAAAGAACAGCGCGCCGTGCAGGCGCCAGGTGGCGGCCGGGTGCCGGGGGGGTGCGGCGGTGTCCGGGTCGGGCTGCCGCTCCACGCGGAACAGCGCGCTCATGCGCCGCACAAACAGCGCGCAGGCCAGGAACAGGCCCACCTCCACCGCCACCGTGAGGTCGAACACCACCGTGAGGAAAAACGTGCCCAGCATCAGCAGCCGGTAGTGGTTGCTGAAATGTTTGAGGCGCACAAATTCGTGCCACTCGCCCATGTTCCAGGCCACAAACAGCAGGATGCCCGCCAGCACCGCCAGCGGGATGTGCAGCGCCAGCGGCGCGGCCACCAGCACGATCACGGCCAGCGTGAGCGCATGCACCATGCCCGCGATGGGGGAGGTGGCGCCCGAGCGGATGTTGGTCACCGTGCGCGCAATGGTGCCCGTGGCCGGCATGCCGCCAAAAAACGGCACCACCATGTTGGCCAGACCCTGGGCCACCAGCTCCTGGTTGGGGTCGTGTTTCTTGTGGTGCACATCGGTGGCCAGCTGGTCGGCCACGCGGGCGCACAGCAGCGATTCGATGGCGCCCAGCAGCGCAATGGTGAGCGTGGGCGTGACCAGCAGGCGCACCGTCTCCCACGAAAAATCGGGCAGCGCAAACACCGGCAGCGCTTGCGGAATGCCGCCAAAGCGCGAACCGATGGTCTCCACCGGCAGCTCCATCGCCCAGGCCAGCAGGCTCAGCGTGACCAGGGCCACCACGGGGGCGGGCACACGCGCAAACGTGCGCACCGTGTGCTGTTCCAGCACCCGCATCACGGGCGATTCCTTCATCGTGAGCTTGGGCCACAGGAACAAGCCCGCCACGCAGGCCGCACCCAGCCCGAAGGCATAGGGGTTGAAGCTGTCCAGGTGCTGTGCCAGCGTGCCCACCTGCGAGAAAAAATTGCCCGGCATGCGGTCGATCGACAGCCCCAGCCAGTCCTTCACCTGCGACAGCGCGATCAGCACCGCAATGCCGTTGGTGAACCCGATCACGATGCTCACCGGCACAAACCGCACCAGCGTGCCCAGCCGGAACAGGCCCAGCAGCACCAGCAGCACGCCCGCGCAGGCGGTGGAGATCAGCAGGTTGGCCACACCGTAGCGCTCGACGATGCCGTAGACGATCACGATGAACGCGCCCGCTGGCCCGCCAATCTGCACGTTGGTGCCGCCCAGTGCCGAGATCAGAAAACCCGCGATGATCGCCGTCCACAGCCCGGCCTCGGGCTTGAGCCCGCTGGCTATCGCAAACGCCATGGCCAGCGGCAGCGCCACGATGCCCACCGTGACACCTGCGCCCACATCGGCCAGCCAGCGGCTTTTGTCGTAGCCGCGCAGTGCGTCGATGAGGCGGGGGTGGAAGGCGAAGCTCAGCGACATGGTGGCGGGTGCTTTCGGGGCGGGGTGGTGGGTTTCAGTGTAGGGAGCCAATCCCCAGGCGCCAAGCAGGTTGCATGCCGCGCCGTCGCCTCGCGGGCCCGCTGAAATTGAGAGATGCTATACATTTGATAGCTATAAAGACAATGCCATCAGGCGCAGGGGCCTCAAAAAGCTTGGAAATTTTTGAGCTCCGACTGAGGCATGGGCCTCCACGCCGGTGCAGCCACGGTGGGGCTTGGCATGTTGCTTGCTGACCCCGGTCTACCCGCTGCCATGCACTTTTTTCAGCGCACAGACCCTCTGTGCCAGCCGCCGATGGTTGAATTACCCATGCCCGACACACCCACCCCCCGCTCTGCCGTGGACGCCGCCGCCCAGGCGGCCACCCTGCGCCACGGCGCCTTTGAAGACGCCCAGGCCCTGTTTGCAGGCACCTTGTTCGTGGCCATGGCGCTGATGCTGTTTAACCAGGCGGGCCTGCTGGTGGGTGGCACAGCGGGCGCGGCGTTTTTGCTGCACTACGTCACCGGCATCTCGTTTGGCAAGCTGTTCTTTGTGGTCAACCTGCCGTTCTACTGGTTTGCCTGGACACGCATGGGCCACGAGTTCACCATCAAGACCTTCGTCTGTGTGGGCCTGCTCTCGTTGCTGACCGAGCTGTTCCCGCACGTAATGCGTGTGGACTACCTGAACCCGTTGTTCGCCGCGTTGCTGGGCGGGCTGCTGCTGGGCACAGGCTGCCTGTTTCTGGCGCGCCACCGCTCCAGCCTGGGCGGCGCCACCGTGGTGTCGCTGTACTTGCAAGGCCGCTACGGCATGCGCGCGGGCAAGGTGCAGATGATGATTGACGGCACGGTGGTGCTGCTGGCGCTGTGGGTGGTGCCGGTGGACCGCGTGGCGTATTCGGTGCTGGCCGTGCTGGTGATGAGCGGGTTCCTGTGGATCAGCCACCGGCCGGGGCGGTACGTGGGGCACTGACACCCCCGAGGCCGCGCTATCACAGACCGCAGGGAGTTCTGCAGGACATCCCTAGGGCCCCTCGCGAGGGGCGGCGACTGTGGTGTCGCGGATCGATTCACGGATGATGATGCCGCTCTGGTCCGGCTTGTCATCGCCGCCCAGCGCGTCAGCCGCCATGCCGATGCCCTTGCCTGCGACCTTGACCGTGCCCACGGCGGCGCTGGCAGCCATGCCGACCGCCGAGGCCGTGACGCTGACGGCTGTGCCCGTGACCGCGATCACAGTGCAGCCTGGCAAAGCAGCCATCGCAAGGCATGCAGCGAAGGATGCTGCCGCAAGGCGCACAAGGCAGCGCTCCAGTACAAGCCCGCGTTGCAGACCTGGCGCGGATTGACGAAGCAACAAGCTCACCGCACCCGCATGCCCGGCGTGGCGCCCGGCCAGGGGTTGAGCACGTAGATGCCGGGGTTGGCTTTTTCGTCGCCATGGCTCGCAGCCAGCACCATGCCTTCGGACACGCCAAACTTCATCTTGCGCGGGGCCAGGTTGGCCACCATCACGGTGTGTTTGCCCACCAAGTCTTCGGGCTTGTAGGCGCTGGCGATGCCTGAAAAGACAATGCGTGTGCGGCCTTCGCCCACATCCAGCGTCAGGCGCAGCAGCTTGGTGGAGCCTTCCACTGGCTCGCAGTTCACGATCAGCGCAATGCGCAGGTCGATCTTGGTGAAGTCGTCGATGGTGATGGTGGGGGCCAGTTCTTCGCCACCGGGTTGTGCTATCACTTTTGTAGCTGTTTGCGCTTGCTCTGCTTGCGCTGGGGCCTCAAACAATGCTTCAAGTTGTTCGGGGGTCACGCGCTGCATCAGGTGCTGATAGGGTTGGATGGCCTGCACGTCGCCCGCCACGTTCCACTGCTGCATGTTTAGGCCCACAAAGCCTTGCACTGCCTGGGCCAGGCCCGGCAGCACCGGGGCCAGGTAGCGGGTGAGTGCGGCGAAGGCGTTCACGAGCACCGAGCACACCTGGTGCAGCGCCTCGTTGTTGGCAGCGTCCTTGGCCAGGTCCCAGGGCTTGTTCTGGTCCACATAGGCGTTGACCTTGTCGGCCAGCAGCATGATTTCGCGTGTGGCCTTGCTGTACTCGCGGGTTTCATACATCTGCGCGATGGAGTCGCCCGCACCGCGCACCTCGGCCAGCAGGGCTGTACCCGTGGCGCCAAAGTGGCTGGTCAGCTTGCCATCAAACCGCTTGGTAAGGAATCCCGCCGCACGTGACGCAATGTTCACGTACTTGCCAATCAAATCGCTGTTCACCCGCAGCATGAAGTCTTCGGCATTGAAGTCGATGTCTTCGTTGCGTGCGCTCAGCTTGGCGGCCAGGTAGTAGCGCAGCCACTCAGCGTTCATGTTCAGGCTCAGGTACTTGAGCGGGTCCAGGCCCGTGCCCCGGCTCTTGCTCATCTTCTCGCCGTTGTTCACCGTGAGGAAACCGTGCACGAACACGTTGTTGGGCGTCTTGCGGCCGCTGAAGTGCAGCATGGCGGGCCAGAACAGGGTGTGGAAGGTGACGATGTCCTTGCCGATGAAGTGGTACTGCTCCAGGGCGGGGTCGGCCATGTAGGCGTCGTAGCTCTCGCCGCGCTTTTCCAGCAGGTTCTTCAGAGATGCGAGGTAGCCCACAGGCGCGTCCAGCCACACGTAGAAGTACTTGCCGGGCGCGTCGGGGATCTCGATGCCGAAGTAGGGCGCGTCGCGGCTGATGTCCCAATCGCCCAGGCCTTCGCTGGTGGTGCCGTCGGGGTTGGTGCGGACGGTGAACCACTCCTTGATCTTGTTGGCCACCTCGGGCTGGAGCTTGCCATCCTGCGTCCAGTTTTCCAGAAACTCCACACAGCGCGGGTCCGACAGCTTGAAGAAGAAATGCTCGGAGTGCTTCAGCTCGGGCTTGGCGCCCGACAGGGCCGAGAAGGGGTTGATGAGGTCGGTGGGTGCATAGACCGAGCCACACACCTCGCAGTTGTCGCCGTACTGGTCCTTGGCGTGGCACTTGGGGCATTCGCCCTTGATGTAGCGGTCGGGCAGGAACATGTTCTTCTCGGGGTCGAAGAACTGCTCGATGGTGCGCACCTCGATCAGGCTGCCATCGGCACGATCGCGCAGGTCGCGGTAGATCTGGCGGGCCAGGTCGTGGTTTTCGGGCGCGTCGGTGCTGTGCCAGTTGTCAAAACTGATGTGAAAGCCGTCCAGGTACTGCTTGCGGCCTGCAGCAATGTCGGCCACGAACTGCTGGGGCGTCTTGCCTGCCTTTTCGGCGGCAATCATGATGGGTGCGCCGTGGGTGTCGTCTGCACCCACAAAGTTGACCGCGTTGCCCTGCATGCGCTGAAACCGCACCCAGATGTCGGCCTGGATGTATTCCATGATGTGGCCGATGTGGAAGTTGCCGTTGGCATACGGCAGGGCGGTGGTAACGAAGAGTTTGCGGGCGGATGACGTCATGAAAAGCGGCTTTCTCAGGCGGAACCCGTGATTTTAGGCGGTCGGCGGTACCCTGGGCCGCGGTGGGTTCTGATCCGGATGGGCCGGGTCGCGCAGGTGCCAACCAAGGCGTGCGCGCGGGCCCCCGATGGCGCCACAATGCGCCGCATTCCAACATTCAACGAGGAGGCAACACATGGCCGGAACATGGGCAAAACGGGTGGGGTGGGGCGTGGGCGCCGCCGTGGTGGCGGTAGCCGCATACCTGGCGGCATGGCCCGTGCCCATTCAGCCGGTGGCCTGGAGCGCGCCTGCCGCGCCCGGCTACCAGGGTGTGCACGCACCCAACCAGCGCCTGGCCAAGCTGCAGATGATTGACCTGAAGGGCGAGGTGGGCCCCGAGCACATCGCTTTTGGCAAGGACGGCAAGCTCTACACCACGGTGCTCAGCGGCAACATCCTGCGCATGAACGCCGACGGCTCGAGCCAGGAGGTGTTTGTCAACACCGGCGGGCGGGTGCTGGGCTTTGACTTTGATGCGGCGGGCAACCTGATTGCCGCCGATGCGGTCAAGGGACTGCTGTCCATCGCGCCCGATGGCAAGGTCACCGTGCTGGCCGACAAGGTGGGCAATGACCCCATCCGCTACGCCGATGCGGTGGTGGTGGCCCAGAACGGCAAGATGTACCTGAGCGACGCCTCCACCCGTTTTGCCCCCAAGGACTGGGGCGGTACCTTTGAGGCCAGCGTGCTCGACATCCTGGAGCAGGCCAGCACCGGCCGGGTGATCGAATACGACCCTGCGACGCGTGCCACACGCGTGGTGGCCCGGGGCATCAGCTTTGCCAATGGCGTGGCGTTGAGCCAGGACGAGAAAAGCCTGTTCGTCAACGAAACCGGCAAATACCGCGTGTGGAAGATCGCGGTGGACGCGAACGACCTCGACATCAGCGAGGCCGATGCCAAGGTCAAGGCCCCCATCGGCAGCCAGCCCGCACCCCAGGCCCGCGTGCTGCTGGACAACCTGCCTGGCTACCCCGACAACCTGATGCGCGGTATGGACGGCCGCATCTGGCTGGGCTTTGCCAAGCCGCGCGGCGCCGCCATTGACAACATGTCCGGCAAGCCGTGGCTGCGCAGCCTGACCCTGCGCCTGCCGCGCGCGCTGTGGCCGATTCCCCAGCCGTACGGGCATGTGATCGCGTTCACCGACGACGGCAAGGTGGTGGCCGACCTGCAGGACCCAAGCGGTGCCTACCCCGAGACCACGGCCATCACCGAGACCGCGGACCGGCTGTATGTGCAAAGCCTGCACGCACATGGCCTGGGGTGGCTGCCCAAGCCGTAGGGTTCAGGCCGGGGGCGTCTCAGGCGGTTTCCCCGTGGTGCCTTGTCTTCACCTCGGCGCCGGTGTCCGTCCAGCCAAAGAACTTGCACACCTCGGCCCGCATGGCCAGGGTGTCGGCACGGCCCAGGGCCATCAGCTCCTGCGTGTAGCCGGACTCGAACAGCAGGTAGCTGGCCAGCGCGGCGCCGCGCACATCGGCCATGTTGGAGGTGACGCCCAGTGCGCCCAGCATGGTGCGCACGGGCCCCGGCAGGTCGCCCACATGGCGCGCGGCCACGGCGTCCAGGCGCTGTGACGGGGCGATCACCAGCAGCTCGATGGGGCGCAGCGCGCTGTGCAGACGCTTTTCTTCGGGGATGAGCGACAGGGTCTGGTTGATGCGCTGCACGCGCTCCACGTCCACGGCCAGCGCATCCAGAAAGATGTTGGACAGCGCGTGCCCGGCAATCTGCGCCAGCGTGGGGTAGGTGGCCGTGGGGTTGGCGGCGGCATCGCCCTTGGGCTCGTGCATGCGGCCCGCGCCGATCACCAAGATGCGCTCGGCCCCCAGGTGGATGGCCGGAGCGATGGGCGCGGACTGGCGCATGGAGCCGTCGCCAAAGTATTCGATGTGGTCATCGACCTCGATGCCCTTGGCCGGAAAGATGAACGGGATGGCCGAAGACGCGAGCAGGTGCTCGTGCGTGATGCGGTCGCTGGCGGCCTTGCGCTGCGAGCGCACCCAGGGCTTGACGGGTGTAGCGGCCTCAAAAAAGGTGACATGTTCGCCCGAGCTGTAGCTCGACGCCGTCACTGCCAGCGCGGTGAGGTGGCCCTGACGGATAAGCCGGGGCAGGCGCACCAGCGGCACCATCTTGACCAGCAGTTTTTCAAGCGGTGTGTTGTCCAGCAGCGAGCGGGGCCGCATGCGCCGCCAGCGTGCCAGCGCCCAGCCCAGCGACACCAGCGTGAGCCAGCGCGCGCCGCTGCGCATCACGCTGAGCGAGTCGGCGCCGTACACCTGGCTGGCGTGGAACTGGCGCCACACGCGTGCAATGCGGCGCACGGCGCGGTCAAAGTGATCGGCCCCACAGGCCAGCGCGGCGGCGTTGATGGCCCCGGCCGAGGTGCCTGTGATGATGGGGAAGGGGTTGGGGCTGTCAGCTTCGCCGCAGGCCAGGCGCAGGTCGGCAATGGCTTCGAGCACCCCCACCTGGTAGGCAGCGCGGGCGCCGCCGCCTGTCAGCAGCAGGCCGGTGGCGGGGATGGAGGGCGCTGCGCCGGGGGTGTCCGAAGAAGAGGGCATGGAAGCAGGCGTGGCAGGTGGTGCAAACGGATGCCCAGAGTGTGGAGGTGCGCCCCGGGCGATTCATGTGGGAAAACCCGCATGGAACCACACCTTCTCAGCCCTTGAGCAGCAACTGCGCCACGGCGTCGCCCTGCAGCACCACGATGCCATGGTCGCGGGCGTAGATGCGGGCGTTGTCGCTGACCTGTCCCAGCGCCGCCACATACACCCCGGCGGGGGCATCAGCTGCCGCCATGGCTGCCTGCAGCTCGCGCAGGGGCTCCACACCATGGGTGGCGGCTTTCCAGCGCTTGGCGCTGACCAGCGTGGTCTTGCCACCTTGGGTCAGGCGCATGTCGGCCCCGGCGTTGTTGCCGTTGATCCGCTCCACGGTGTAGCCAGCCCGGGTCCAGGCTGTGGCCAGGGTGTCGGCAAAGCTGCGCCAGGGCATGCTGGCAACGGCCTCCAGCATCTCGGCAACCTTGGTGGGGTTGGGGGCACGCAGCTGCTTCCAGGCGGCAATGCAGCCGACCACAAAAATGGGGAAACCAGCCAGCGCACCCACCACGAAGTATTCCTTGGGCAGCAGCGCACCTGCGGCCAGGACGATGAGGCCGACCACCACAAAACTGACCCACCATGGCGAGCGCAGCAGCATGGCAAACAGGGATTTCTCGGCCATCTTGAATTTCACGGGGGTCCTTTTCGTTCGGTTGCACGGGTTGCCGACTGTTGTAGCGCCAGGGGCAAAGCGTGCGCATTGTCCTTCACGCGCTGAGGGCACGGCGCTTGGATAGACTACCCGCCCCACAGGAGTTATTTGCATGTCAGTCACCGAACAGGGCCTTTTGGCCGCACTTTCCAGCGTGCTGGACCCCCACACGGCCAAGGATTTCGTCAGCACCCGCGCCCTGCGCAACCTGCAGATCACCGGTGGCGATGTGGCCTTTGACGTGGAACTGGGCTACCCCGCCAAGAGCCTGGTGCCCGAGCTGCGCCGCAGCCTGGTGGCTGCTGCCAAGGGGGTGGCTGGGGTGGAGAACGTCTCGGTCAACATCACGACCAAGGTCATCGCCCATGCCGTGCAGCGCGGCGTGCAGCTCTTGCCCCAGGTCAAGAACATCATCGCCGTGGCCTCTGGCAAGGGCGGCGTGGGCAAAAGCACCACCGCCGCCAACCTGGCCCTGGCCCTGGCCGCCGAGGGTGCCAGTGTGGGCGTGCTCGATGCCGACATCTACGGCCCCAGCCAGCCCATGATGCTGGGCATCAACCGCCGCCCCGAAAGCGACGACGGCAAGACCATGGAGCCGCTGGAGAACTACGGCGTGCAGGTGATGTCCATCGGCTTCCTGGTGGACCAGGACGAAGCCATGATCTGGCGCGGCCCCATGGCCACCCAGGCGCTGGAGCAACTGCTGCGCCAGACCAACTGGAAGGACCTGGACTACCTCATCATCGACATGCCGCCGGGCACCGGCGACATCCAGCTCACCCTCTCCCAGCGTGTGCCCATGACCGGTGCGGTGATCGTCACCACCCCGCAGGACATCGCCCTGCTGGACGCCAAGAAGGGCATCAAGATGTTCGAGAAGGTGGGCGTGCCCATCCTGGGCATCGTCGAGAACATGGCGGCCCACGTGTGCAGCAACTGCGGCCATGTGGAACACATCTTTGGCGCCGACGGCGGCAAGAAGATGGCGGCCGACTACAACATGGACTACCTGGGCGCACTGCCGCTCGATATGAGCATCCGCCTGCAGGCCGACAGCGGCAAGCCCACCGTGGTGGCCGACCCCGACGGGGACGTGGCCAAGATCTACAAAAAGGTGGCGCGCGACGTGGCGGTGAAGATCGCCCAGCAGGCCAAGGATTTCTCGAACAAGTTCCCGACGATTTCGATCAGCAAGAACACGTGAGTTGGATTTGCTATTGAAATAATAGCTGCTAGCGCTTGAGTGGCGGGCGCTGGTGGCCAGAAAGACTCAAAACCCATGAGCGAAAAGCCCGCAGGCCTGATCGACCCTCCCGCTGGTTACGCCGACTGGCTGGTCGATTTAAAGGGCCGCATCCACACCGCCCAGCAGCGGGCCACGCTGGCGGTGAACCGCGAGCTGGTGCTGCTGTACTGGCAGATCGGCAGGGACATCCTGCAGCGCCAGGCTGAACAAGGCTGGGGTGCGAAGGTGATCGAGCGGCTGGCGCAGGACTTGCGCGCAGCGTTTCCGGAGATGAAGGGGTTCTCTCGCGCCAACCTCATGTACATGCGCGCGTTTGCGCAGGCCTGGCCGGATGCTGAAATTGTCCAACAGGCTGTTGGACAATTGCCTTGGGGGCACAACCTGGTGCTTCTGACTCAGCTCAAAGACCCCGAGCTGCGGCTGGCTTATGCGCAACACGCCATTGCGCATGGCTGGTCGCGAAACGTGCTGAACATCCACATCGAAACACGTCGGCTGGAGCGCAGCGGCCAGGCCATCACCAACTTCGAGGCCAGCCTGCCTAAACCGCAGTCGGACCTGGCGCGAGAGTCATTGAAGGACCCGTACCGATTCGACTTCTTGGGTTTGTCCGATGAAGCGCACGAGCGCGAGATCGAAGGCGCCCTGGTCAAGCACGTCACCGAATTTCTGCTGGAACTCGGTGCTGGCTTTGCCTTCGTGGGCAGGCAGGTGCTGCTGGACGTGGGCGGCGACGACTTTTTCATCGACCTGCTGTTCTATCACCTCAAGCTGCGCTGCTACGTGGTGATCGAACTCAAGGCCGGCAAGTTCAAGCCTGAGCATCTGGGCCAACTGGGCTTTTACCTGACGGCGGTGGATTCCCAGGTCAAGCACCCGGATGATGGTCCGACCATCGGCCTGCTGCTGTGCAAATCCAGGAACAAGGTGGTGGCCGAGTACGCATTGCGCGATACGGCGCAGCCGCTCGGGATCGCCGAATACAAGCTTCTGGAGTCCTTGCCCGCAGAGCTGAAGACCAACCTGCCCAGCATCGCGCAGATCGAGCGCGAACTGATGGGCGGTGGCGCCTTGCCAGAGACCCAGGCCTGATCCCATGAACCTGCTCGCGTCCCTGCGCTACCTGGTGGCGCTGCACGAGCACCGGCACTTTGGCCGGGCGGCGCAGGCCTGCCACATCACGCAGCCAGCGCTGTCCAACGCGCTGCGTGCGCTGGAAAAGGAATTCGGCGTGGTGGTGGTGCGCCGGGGGCGCAGCTTCGAGGGCTTCACGCCCGAGGGCGAGCGCGTGCTGGCCTCGGCCCAGCGCATGCTGCACGAGCACCAGGTGCTGCAGCAGGACCTGAGCAGCGACGCCGCCCACCCGCGCGGCACGCTGCGCCTGGGCGCGGTGCCCACCGCCATGCCCATCCTGGCGCGGTTTGCGGCGCAGCTGCAGGCGCGGCACCCGGGCATCGTGCCGGTGGCGCTGTCGATGAGCTCGCAGGCGCTGGAGGCAGGGCTGGAGAACATTGCGCTCGACCTGGCGCTGGGCTACACCGAGCGCATGCCTGCGCGCGGTGGGCCACTGCGGGCCTGGCCGCAGTACGTGGAGCACTACTTTTTACTGCGCCGCGCGCCCCGGCCGCCCAAGGGCGCAGCGCGCGGGCTGCAGATCGGCCCACCCATGGCCTGGGCCGATGCGGCGGCGCTGCCGCTGTGTCTGCTCACCCCCGAGATGCATAACCGCAGCCTGGTGGATGGTGCCTTTCGCAGCGCAGGCGCTACGGTGATGCCCGCCATGGAGACGGATTCGGTGCTGACCCTGGCGCTGAGCGTGGTGGCAGGCGAGCTTTGCAGTGTGCTGCCCGGCGCACTGGTTGATGCCGTGCGCGGGCACGACGGGCTGGAAGCGCTGCCGCTGGTCGGCCCGGTGCTCACTACCCCCATCGGCTTCATGTCGCACCGCCAGGTGCAGCCCACCCGCGCCCTCGATGCAGCGCTGGCACTGGCACAGGACCCCGACTGGCTGCAGCATGCAGCAGCGCACAGTGGGCTTCTGGTCGCCGATTGAGCGCTGACCGCACGGGTTGCGGTGGTTGATTCATGGGCTGCTGCAAAAACGGCTGTTTCATTTGTTTTTGTAATCGACCCATGTGCATCGGCAATTTGACGCCGCACGCGCCCCTGGCCGACACTGCGGCGGCGCGCCAGGCCTATGCAGGCGCCTTCATACAAAACAACGCCCCCACGCCCCCGGTCCATGCACCTTGCCCCCGAAGCCCCCCCTGCAACCGTTGTCGCCGCCGTGTCGGTCAACGACATGCGCGAGCGTATCCGCCGCAAAAGCCGCCTCAAAGGCCGCCAGCCTGAAGATGCCGCCATGGCCGAAGTGGCGCAGTTGCTGGGCCCGCGCCCGGCCACCGGTTTTCGGCGCGACCTGCTCATCGAATACCTGCACCGCCTGAACGACCACTTTGGCGTGCTGCACGACCGGCACCTGGTGGCTCTCGCCAAGCAGATAAACCTGCCCATGGCCGAGGTGTACGAGGTGGCGAGCTTCTACCACCACTTCGACATCGTGCGCGGCGAGGATGCCCAGGCTCCGCGCCTGGTGCTGCGCGTGTGCGACAGCCTGAGCTGCAGCCTGGCGGGCGCGCGCGAGCTGCTGGCCGTGCTGCCCGAACGCCTGCGCGCGGTCGGTCAGGGCGATGTAGAGGTGTTGGCTGTGCCTTGCGTGGGGCGTTGCGAGCAGGCGCCCGTGGCCGTGGTGCACCAGTGCCCGGTGCCGCACGCCACGGTCGATACCGTGCTGGAGGTGGTGGAATCCAAGCCAAAAAGGGCTCTTGCGCGCCACCCACAAGCGCTGGTAGCTATCAATTTTGATGTTGCGGCGCTGGCGGAGAAAAGCATTCCCATGCCCCCTGGCGAGGTCAGCCCCGCCCACACCGACCTGGCCACCTACCGCGCCCACGGCGGCTACCAGACGGCCGCTGCGCTGGTGAATGGCGAGATGGACGTCGAGGCCGTGCTCGCGGCCATGGAAAACTCGGGCCTCCGGGGCCTGGGCGGGGCGGGATTTCCGGCTGGGCGCAAGTGGAGGATTGTTAGGGATCAACCCGCTCCACGCCTGATGGCCGTCAACATCGACGAAGGCGAGCCCGGCACCTTCAAGGACCGCACTTATCTGGAACGCGACCCGCACCGCTTTCTGGAAGGCGTGCTCATCGCCGCCCAGGTGGTGGGTACCGAGGCCATCTATATCTACCTGCGCGACGAATACCACGGCTGCCGCGCACTGCTGCAAACGGCGCTGGACGACCTGCGTGCCGAGCCGCCATGCCCACTGCCGCACATCGAGCTGCGGCGCGGTGCGGGCGCCTACATCTGCGGCGAAGAGTCGGCCATGATCGAGAGCATCGAAGGCAAACGCGGCGAACCCCGCATGCGCCCACCCTACATCGCGCAGGTCGGCCTGTTCGGCCGGCCCACGCTGGAGCACAACTTCGAGACGCTGTACTGGGTGCGCGACATCGTCGAGCGCGGGCCGGACTGGTTTGCGGGCTTTGGCCGCCACGGCCGCAAGGGGCTGCGCAGTTTCAGCGTGAGCGGGCGCGTGAAGCGCCCCGGCGTCAAGCTCGCTCCGGCGGGCATCACCGTGCAGGAACTCATCGACGAATACTGCGGTGGCATGCTGGGCGGCCACCAGCTCTACGCCTACCTGCCCGGCGGCGCCTCGGGCGGCATCCTGCCCGCCAGTCTCAACAATATTCCGCTCGACTTCGACACGCTGCAGCCCTACGGCTGCTTCATCGGCTCGGCCGCGGTCATCGTGCTCAGCCAGCACGACCGCGCGCGCGATGCCGCACTGAACGTGATGCGCTTTTTTGAACATGAAAGCTGCGGCCAGTGCACGCCCTGCCGCGTGGGAACGGCCAAGGCCGCCGCGCTGATGGAGGCACCGCAGTGGGACGCCGACCTGCTGGACGATCTGGCGCAGGTGATGGGTGACGCCTCCATCTGTGGCCTGGGCCAGGCGGCGCCCAACCCCATCCGCTGTATCCACAAATACTTCCCGCACGAGGTGGGCGAGGCGCCATGGCCGGGCGATTTGCCCAAGCCGCGCAACAGCCCGCTGGCCGAGCAACTGCCCGCAGGAGGCAAGCCATGAGTGCGGCGCACGACACTCCCGGCGTGGCCTTTGAACTGGACGGTCAGCCTGTCACCGCCCACCCCGGCGAAACCATCCTGAAAGCCGCGCAGCGCCACGGCGTGGAGATTCCGCACCTTTGCTACACCGACGGCCTGCGCCCCGACGGGAACTGCCGCGCCTGCGTGGTCGAGATCGCGGGCGAGCGCACGCTGGCGCCCAGCTGCTGCCGCGCGCCCACTGAGGGCATGAAGGTGCAGGCCGCCAGCCCGCGCGCCCGTAAAAGCCAGCAGATGGTGGTGGAGATGCTGTTGTCCGACATGCCGGACCAGGGCTACCGGTGGAATGATGGAAATGAAAATGCTCCTGAATTAATAGCAAAAAAAGTAGACCCATCAGGCGGTGAAGGCCAATTTGATTCAAAGAATGCCGAAACCATCGGCCAGCACGGCGAGCTGAGCGCCTGGGCCGACCGCCTGGGCGTGGCTGTGCGCCCGGCGCTCAAAGCCCTGCGCCGCGAGCAGCCCGCGCCCGACCTGAGCCACCCGGCCATGGCCGTCAACCTGGACGCCTGCATTCAGTGCAACCGCTGCGTGCGCGCCTGTCGCGAAGAGCAGGTCAACGATGTGATCGGCTACGCGCTGCGCGGGGCGGACAGCAAGATCGTGTTCGACCTCGACGACCCCATGGCCGAGAGCACCTGCGTGGCCTGCGGCGAATGTGTGCAGGCCTGCCCCACGGGCGCGCTCAGCCCCAAGACGCACATCGGTTCACAAAAGGTGGATCGCAAGGTCGATTCGGTCTGTCCGTTCTGCGGTGTGGGCTGCCTCATCACCTACAAAGTGCGCGACGAAAAGATCATCAGCGTCGAAGGCCGCGACGGCCCGGCCAACCACGGCCGCCTGTGCGTTAAGGGGCGCTTCGGTTTTGACTACGCCCACCACCCCGACCGGCTGACGGTGCCGCTGATCCGCAAGCCCGGTGTGCCCAAGGAGGTGCGGCCTTACGGTGCTGACTGGCGCGACACCTTCCGCGAAGCGACCTGGGACGAGGCGCTGGACCTGGCCGCTGGCACGCTCAAAAACCTGCGCGACACCCACGGCCCGAAGGCGCTGGCGGGCTTTGGCTCGGCCAAGGGCAGCAACGAAGAGGCCTACCTGTTCCAGAAGCTGGTGCGCACCGGCTTTGGCAGCAACAACGTGGACCACTGCACGCGGCTGTGCCATGCGTCCAGCGTGGCCGCGCTGCTCGAAGGCGTGGGCTCGGGCGCAGTGAGCAACCCGGCGGGCGACGTGGAGCATGCCGAGCTGATCTTCGTGATCGGCTCCAACCCCACGGCCAACCACCCCGTGGCAGCGACCTGGATGAAGAACGCGGCCAAGCGCGGCGCCAAGATCGTGCTGGCCGACCCGCGCATCACGGACATCGGCCGCCACGCCTGGCGCACCCTGCAGTTCAAGGCCGACACCGACGTGGCCATGCTCAACGCGCTGATCCACACGGTGGTCGACGAAGGGCTGGTGGATGAAGCCTTTGTGCGCGACCGCACTACCGATTTCGAGGCGCTCAAGGCCAATGTGATGGGCTGCAGCCCCGAGGCCATGGCGCCCGTGTGTGGCATCCCGGCCGACGCGCTGCGTGAGGTGGCGCGGGCGTTTGCGCAGGCGAAGTCCTCCATGATCCTCTGGGGCATGGGTGTGAGCCAGCACGTGCATGGCACCGACAATGCGCGCTGCCTGATCGCGCTGTGTGCCGTCACCGGCCAGATCGGCAAGCCCGGCTCGGGCTTGCACCCGCTGCGCGGCCAGAACAACGTGCAGGGCGCGAGCGACGCGGGGCTGATCCCCATGATGTTCCCCAACTACCAGCGCGTGGACAACGCGGGAGCGCATGCGTGGTTCGAGGACTTCTGGGGCACCCGGCTCGACGAGTCACCGGGCTACACCGTGGTCGAGATCATGCACAAGGCGCTGGCCCCTGACAGCGACCCGCACAAGGTGCGCGGCATGTACATCATGGGCGAGAACCCCGCCATGAGCGACCCCGACCTGAACCACGCGCGCCACGCGCTGGCCAGCCTGTCGCACCTGGTGGTGCAGGACATCTTCCTGACCGAGACCGCCTGGCTGGCCGATGTGGTGCTGCCCGCCAGCGCCTGGCCCGAAAAGACCGGCACGGCCAGCAACACCGACCGCATGGTGCAGATGGGCCGCCGCGCGCTGAACCCGCCCGGTGATGCGCAGCCGGACCTGTGGATCATCCAGCAGATTGCCGCGCGCATGGGGCTGGGCTGGAACTACGAAGGCGAAGAGTCCGGCGTGGCCGCTGTCTACGACGAAATGCGACAGGCCATGCACGCCAGCATTGAAGGCATCACCTGGGACCGGCTGGAGCGCGACTCCAGCGTGACCTACCCATGCCTTGCGGCCGACGACCCGGGTCAGCCCATCGTGTTCACGCAGCAGTTCCCCACACCCACGGGGCGCCTCAAGCTCGTGCCCGCCAGCGTGATCCCGGCGGCGGAAAAGCCCGATGCCGACTACCCCCTGGTGCTCATCACCGGCCGCCAGCTGGAGCACTGGCACACGGGCAGCATGACGCGGCGCAGCACGGTGCTCGATGCCATCGAGCCCATGGCCACCGCATCGCTGCATGGCGACGAACTGGCGCGGCTTGGCGTGGCGCCCGGGGCGCTGGTGGGCATCCGCTCGCGGCGCGGCATGGTGCAGGTGCGTGTACGGCGCGACGACGGCACGCCGCGCGGCACGGTGTTCATGCCCTTTGCCTACGTGGAGGCGGCGGCCAACCTGCTGACCAACGCGGCGCTGGACCCGTTCGGCAAGATCCCCGAGTTCAAGTACTGCGCGGTGGCGGTGGAGGTGCTGGAAAGCGCCGCAAGCTGACGCGGCGCAAAGGGGCATTGCCAGCAGCGCCGCCCGGGGTGCTGCGCCGGGGTACAGTCAGCGCCCATGACTGCCCCGCGCCCCTACACCGACGTTGCCGTGATCATGCGCTGCGAGCACATCGACAACCGCTGGCAACCCTGGCGCTGGTCGCTGGCCGAGGTGGTGATCCACGAACCCACCTTCGGCACTGAACCCCGCCTGCTGATCCAGGACGAGCGCGAGCAGCGCTGGCTGTTCCCGGGCTTTCGGGTGGAGCTGTTCCGCGACGACGCCGAGGGCTACCACCTCAATCTCACCTCGCCCGCGCCCTGCTGGTTTGTGATGTGGCGCCGCGATGAAGACCCCGGTACAGGCGAGATCCCCCTGGCCCGCCCGGTGGCCGTGAGCCTGAGTTACCACGACGCTGGCCGCTGGCTGGACGCTCAGGAAACCGTGGAACAGGTGCCTGCGGCCCCCGAGGTGCTGGAGGCGCTGCGCGCCTTTGTGGCCGAACACTACCAGCCCGAGCCCAAGCGCCGCAAGCGGCCGGACAGTTTCCAGTCGCTGACGGACCGCTTCGGCAACCCTGCGTCGGTATCTACCGAGAAACAACGTGGCGGTGGTGGCGGAGGAGGGCGCGGCCATGGCTGACGGCTTCCTCGGCCGCTGGTCGCGCCGCAAACAGGACGTGCGGGAGGGCAAGCCGGTGGAGGAGCCTCCGCCACCCGCGCCTGCGCTGGTACCCCAGGCTGCTACACCGGCCTCTGCACCCGCCGCCCCGACCCCCCCGGCGTCCGCTGCCGAGCCACCAGCGCCCACGTTGGCGGACGCCGAGGCGCTCACCCCCGCGTCCGACTTCAAGCCTTTTGTGTCCCGCGCCGTGTCGCCCGAGGTGCGCAACCTCGCGATGAAAAAGCTGTTTGCCGATCCGCATTTCAACGTGATGGATGGGCTCGATATCTACATCGACGACTACACCCAGCCCGACCCCTTGCCCGCAGGCATGCTGCGCCAGATGGCCAGCGCCCATGCGATGGGCTTCTTTGACGATGAAAAGAAAGCCGGGGACGAAGCAGGGGCCCAAGCAGGCGACGCAATAGCCCCGGAGGCCGCTCAGCCTCGGGATGATGCGGAGGCCGATGGCACCACAGACGTGGCACAGTCCGAGGCATGCAACGCTGTTCCTAGCGTTCCCACCAGCGAGCCTGTGCGGGTCGCCCGTTCTGCAGAGGATGGGTTGGCCACGCCAGCCAGCCACACCCACGATGACCACGACGCTCATTTGCGACTGCAACCAGACGATGCCCCTCAACGCCAAGGTGTTGGGCGAGGCACTGCATGAAGACCTGACCCTCCACTCCACCCTGTGCCGACGCGACGCAGGGGCTTTTCAAAAAGCCATCCAGTCCGGGCAGGATGTGGTGGTGGCTTGTACGCAAGAGCAACGCCTGTTTGGCGACCTGGGCCAACAGACCGAGGGCGCGGTGTCGCCCATCCGGTTTGTGAACATCCGCGAGACCGGTGGCTGGAGCCGCGACGCGGCCAAGGCCAGCCCCAAGATTGCCGCGCTGCTGGCTGCCGCCCACCTGCCCGAGCCCGAGCCGGTGCCCACTGTCACCTACAAAAGCACGGGCCGTTTGCTCATCATCGGCCCACTCGACCAGGCCGAGCAGGCCGCCGCCCTGGTGTCGGATGAGCTGGACGTGACCCTGTTCACCCAGGGCCCCGGCAATGCGGGCGGTGCACAGGCGCGGCGCTACCCCGTGCTGGGGGGGCGCATCACGGGCCTTGCGGGCTGGCTGGGTGCTTTCGAGCTGCAGTGGTCAGCAGACAACCCCATCGACCTGGACCTGTGCACACGCTGCAACGCCTGCGTGGCGGCCTGCCCCGAGAACGCCATTGGGCTGGATTACCAGATTGACCTGGCAGCCTGCCAGTCGCACCGCGCCTGCGTGAAGGTGTGCCAGGTGGCGGGCGCCATCGATTTCACGCGAGATGCTGCAGTGCAGCAGGAGCGCTTCGACCTGGTGCTGGACCTGCGCCCCGCCACTGCCACGCCCACCTTCCTGCAGCATGCGTTGCCGCAGGGCTACTTCCGCTGGGACGGGCGCGATCTGTCGGCACTGCTCCAACTGCGCGAACTGGTGGGTGAATTTGAGAAGCCCAAATTTTTTGCCTACAAACAAAAACTCTGCGCCCACAGCCGCAATAGCGCCGTGGGCTGCAACGCCTGCGTGGACATCTGCTCCGCCGAGGCCATCAGCAGTGACAAGGGCCGCCAGCAAATCAAGGTGAACCCCAACCTGTGTGTGGGCTGCGGCGCCTGCACCACCGTGTGCCCCACGGGCGCGCTGACCTATGCCTACCCCAGTGCCACGGACCAGGGCACCAAGCTGAAGACGCTGCTGTCCACCTACACCGCCGCAGGTGGCAAGGATGCCGTGCTGTTGCTGCACAGCCAGGAGCGTGGCCAGGCGCTGGTGGAAGAACTGGGCCGCGCCGCGCAGCTCAAGCTGGCGCAGGGCGTGCGTGCCCATGTGATCCCGGTGGCGCTGTGGCACACGGCCAGCACCGGGGTGGACCTATGGCTCAGCGCCATCGCCTACGGCGCCTCGCAGGTGGTGGTGCTGGCGACACACGAAGAGGCGCCGCAGTACCTCGATGGGCTGCCGGCGCAGATGGATGTGGCGCAAGCCATCTTGGGGGGCCTGGGCTACACCGGCACCCATGTGCAGCTGCTGCGCGCCACGCACCCCACCGAGCTGGATGCCGCGCTGCAGGCCCTGGGCCAGACGCGCCAGAAGACCCCCGCCGTGGCCGCGCGTTTTGCCGTGGCGCAAGAAAAACGCAGCACGCTGGAGATGGCACTGGACCACCTCATCGAGCAGGCCCCCATGCCCGTGGCCGAACGGCCCGCAGCCATCACCTTGCCCACCGTGGGCTCGCCCCTGGGCACGATCGAGGTCAACAAGGACCGCTGCACCCTGTGCCTGAGCTGCGTGAGTGCCTGCCCCGCCAGCGCGCTGCAGGACAACCCCCAGTTGCCGCAGCTGCGTTTCATCGAAAAGAACTGCGTGCAATGTGGCCTGTGCGCCACCACCTGCCCCGAAGACGCGATCACCCTGCAACCCCGTTTGTTGCTGACGCCCGAGCGGGCGCAGTTGCGCGTGCTCAACGAGGCCAAGCCCTGGGCCTGTGTGCGCTGCAGCAAGCCCTTTGGCACGGTGAAGGCCATCGAGGCGATGCTGGGCAAACTTTCGGGCCACCCCATGTTCCAGGGCGAGGCGCTGGAGCGCCTGAAGATGTGCAGCGACTGCCGCGTGATCGACCTGTATTCCGCACAAAACGAGACGAAAGTGACCGACCTGTGAGCGCACCCTCTGCTTCTTTGACATCCCCGGGCAGCAGTTCCGCACTGGACGAGGAGACCGCGCGGGCCGAGCTGTATGGCCTGCTGTCGCAGCTTTACTACGCGGCGCCCAGCCCCGAGCTGATGTCGGCCTTGCGCGTGGCGGTGACTGAGGCACCCGCCGATGGCGGTTTTTTGCAGGAGCCCTGGCAGCAACTGGTGGGCGCGGCACGCGCGCAGGACGACGCGGCCATTGCGCAAGAGTTTGACCGCCTGTTTGGCGGCGTGGGCAAGCCCGAGGTCTACCTGTATGGCTCGCACTATCTGAGCGGCTTCTTGAACGAAAAACCCCTGGCCCGCCTGCGCACGTACCTGGATCGCCTGGGTCTGGCGCGCGACGACGCCATGCCCGAGACCGAGGACCACGTCGCCTACCTGTGCGAGGTGATGCGCTACCTGATCGCGGGGGATGACGTAGCTGTCTGTAACCTGACGGCCCAGCGCGACTTTTTTGCAACGCATCTGCAGCCCTGGCTTCCGCAGCTTTGTGATGTGTTGGCGGCCCATCCGCAAGCGCGCTTTTATGCCGCGTTGGCCCAGTTCACGCGGGCCTTTGCGTCCGTGGAGGCGCAGGGCTTTGACATGCTCGATTGATCTGTGCGAGGCCGCAGCGCGCCTGCGGCCAGCGCTACAAAAGATGAGTGCTTTAGTGGGGGGTGTAAAGCTGGATTGCAGTGTTTTACACAGTGACATAGACTGTATGAATAGCTTTTCATAGCTTCCCCATTTGCTGCCAGCCATTCTGGAGACAACCATGCAGAACCGCCAGCCGAATTCCTCACGCCGCAGCTTCTTTGCTGGCGCCGTCACCACAGGGGCTGCAGCAGCAGCCGTCGTGGCACTTCCCCATGTGGCTCCGTCCGACTCTGTAGTCACTGATGCGCCCCGCGCCGCACCCGAAAAGGGCGGTGGCTACCACCTGTCTGCGCATGTGAAGCAGTACTACAAGACCACCCAACTCTGACAGGGGCCTGCCATGTTGCTGACCAAGAAGTCCTCTCACGCCGCGCAGAGCACCAGTGCCTCTGCATCGCCCTTTGTTCACAGCCTGCGCCGGGGCCTGTCCCAGGCCCTGCCCACCATGGACCGGCGCTCGTTCCTGCGCCGCTCCGGCCTGGGGGTGGGGGTCGGCATCGCTGCATCCCAGCTTGCGCTGGTCAAGAAATCCAATGCCGCCGAAGGCGCCAAGGTCGCCATCGGTGATAGCAAGATCGAGGTGCGCCGCACCATCTGCACCCACTGTTCGGTGGGCTGTGCGGTGGATGCCGTGGTCGAAAACGGCGTGTGGGTCCGCCAGGAGCCCGTGTTCGATTCGCCCATCAACCTTGGCGCCCACTGCGCCAAGGGTGCGGCCCTGCGTGAACACGGCCACGGCGAGTACCGCCTGCGCTATCCCATGAAGCTGGTCAACGGCAAGTACGAGCGCATCAGCTGGGACACGGCCCTGAACGAAATCACCGCCAAGATGCAGGAGCTGCGCAAGGCCAGCGGCCCTGACAGCGTGTACTTTGTCGGTTCGTCCAAGCACAACAACGAACAGGCCTACCTGCTGCGCAAGTTCGTGAGCTTCTGGGGCACCAACAATTGCGACCACCAGGCGCGCATCTGCCACTCGACCACCGTAGCGGGCGTGGCCAACACGTGGGGCTACGGCGCCATGACCAATTCGTACAACGACATGCAAAACAGCAAGGTCGCTTTGTACATTGGCTCCAACGCGGCAGAAGCCCACCCGGTGTCCATGCTGCACATGCTGCACGCCAAGGAGACCGGCTGCAAGATGATCGTGGTGGACCCGCGCTTCACCCGCACCGCAGCCAAGGCCGACGAGTACGTGCGCATCCGCTCGGGCACCGACATCCCGTTCCTGTTCGGCCTGCTGTATCACATCTTCAAGAACGGCTGGGAAGACAAGAAGTACATCCACGACCGTGTCTATGGCATGGAAAAGGTGCGCGAAGAAGTGCTGGCCAAGTGGACGCCTGACAAGGTGGAAGAGGCCTGCGGCGTCAAGGAAGACCAGATGTTCAAGGTCGCCAAGATGCTGCACGACAACAACCCCGGCACCATTGTGTGGTGCATGGGCCAGACGCAGCACACCATCGGCAACGCCATGGTGCGCGCCTCTTGCATCCTGCAGCTGGCGCTTGGCAATGTGGGCAAGACCGGCGGTGGCACCAACATCTTCCGCGGCCACGACAACGTGCAGGGTGCGACCGATGTGGGCCCCAACCCTGACTCGCTGCCGGGCTACTACGGCCTGGCCGAAGGCTCGTGGAAGCACTTCGCGGCCGTGTGGGGTGTGGACTTTGAGTGGATCAAGAAGCAGTACGCCTCGCCCGCGATGATGACCAAGAGCGGCATCACTGTGTCGCGCTGGATTGACGGTGTGCTGGAGAAGAATGAACTGATCGACCAGGATTCCAATCTGCGCGGCGTGTTCTTCTGGGGCCATGCGCCCAATTCGCAAACCCGTGGCCTGGAAATGAAGCGGGCCATGGACAAGCTGGATCTGCTGGTGGTGGTGGACCCGTACCCGTCGGCCACCGCCGCCATGGCCGCCATGCCCGGCAAGGCCGAAGACCTGAATCCCAACCGTGCGGTGTACCTGCTGCCTGCTGCGACGCAGTTCGAAACCAGTGGCTCGTGCACGGCCTCCAACCGCTCCATCCAGTGGCGCGAAAAAGTGATCGAGCCGCTGTGGGAGAGCCGTTCGGACCACATGATCATGCACCAGTTCGCCGAAAAGCTGGGCTTTGCCGCCGAGCTGTCCAAGAACTACAAGATGCAGAAGGTCAAGGGCATGGACGAGCCCGTGGTCGAAGACATCCTGCGTGAAATCAACAAGTCGGTCTGGACCATTGGCTACACCGGCCAAAGCCCTGAGCGCCTGAAGGCCCACATGAAGAACATGCATTTGTTCGATGTGAAGACCCTCAAGTCCAAGGGCGGCAAGGACAAGGAAACCGGCTACGACTTTGGCGGCGACTACTTTGGCCTGCCCTGGCCTTGCTACGGCACGCCCGAACTCAAGCACCCCGGCTCGCCCAACCTGTACGACACTTCCAAGCACGTGATGGAGGGGGGGGGCAACTTCCGCGCCAACTTCGGTGTGGAGAAGGACGGCGTCAATCTGCTGGCAGAGGATGGCTCGCACTCCGTGGGCTGCGAGATCACCACGGGCTACCCCGAGTTTGACCATGTGCTGCTGAAAAAGCTGGGCTGGTGGGACGACCTGAGCGATGCCGAGAAGGCCAAGGCCGAAGGCAAGAACTGGAAGACCGACCCCACGGGCGCGATCATCCGCGTGGCCCTCAAGCATGGCTGCCACCCGTTTGGCAACGCCAAGGCGCGCGCCGTGGTGTGGAACTTCCCCGATGCGATTCCGCAGCACCGCGAGCCGCTGTATGGTACCCGGCCCGACCTCATGGCCAAGTACCCCACCCACGACGACAGGAAGGCCTTCTGGCGCCTGCCCACGCTGTACAAGAGCGTGCAGGAGAAGAACATCGCCGACAAGGTGCACGAGAAATTTCCGTTGATCATGAGTTCGGGCCGTCTGGTCGAGTACGAAGGCGGCGGTGAGGAAACCCGCTCCAACCCCTGGCTGGCTGAACTGCAGCAGGAGTCGTTTGTCGAGATCAACCCCAAGACCGCTGCCGACCGGGGCATTCGCAATGGCGAGCGTGTGTGGCTGAGCTCGCCCACCGGCGCGCGGCTCAATGTGCAGGCGCTGGTGACCGAGCGCGTGGCCCCCGATACGGTGTGGATGCCGTTCCACTTCTCGGGCCGTTGGCAGGGGGCGGACATGCTGGCGTATTACCCCAAGGGCGCGGCGCCTGTGGTGCGCGGTGAGGCCGTCAACACCGCAACGACGTATGGCTACGACAGCGTGACCATGATGCAAGAAACCAAGACCACGATCTGCAACGTGGAACGCGCCTGATCGCGCCACGCAAGGAGACACACATGGCACGAATGAAATTCATCTGTGACGCAGAGCGCTGCATCGAGTGCAACGGCTGCGTGACCGCCTGCAAGAACGAACACGAGGTGCCCTGGGGCGTGAACCGCCGCCGCGTGGTCACGCTCAACGACGGTGTGCCCGGCGAAAAATCCATCTCGGTGGCCTGCATGCACTGCAGCGATGCACCCTGCATGGCCGTGTGCCCCGTCAACTGCTTCTACCGCACCGAAGAAGGTGTGGTGCTGCATGACAAGGACGTGTGCATCGGCTGCGGCTACTGCAGCTACGCCTGCCCGTTTGGTGCGCCACAGTTCCCATCTCAGGGCACGTTTGGTGTGCGCGGCAAGATGGACAAATGCACCTTCTGCGCCGGTGGTCCCGAGACCCACGGCAGCCAGGCCGAGTTTGAAAAGTACGGCCGCAACCGCCTGGCCGAAGGCAAGCTGCCCGCCTGCGCAGAAATGTGCTCCACCAAGGCTCTGCTGGCCGGTGATGGCGATGTGGTGGCAGACATCTTCCGCAACCGCGTGGTGCAGCGTGGCAAGGGCGCCGAAGTGTGGGGCTGGGGCACGGCCTATGGTTCGCAACAGGCAGGTCAGCCTGCAGGAGGCAAGTCATGATCCATCGCCTTCATCTCATCGCCATCGCCGTTCTGGCCCTGGGCGCTTTGACTGCCTGCGGCGAAAAGCCGCAGACCGGCGCGGGCATTCGCAGCGATGCCGTGCCCTATGCAGGCACCGGCAGCAACTTCACCGAGCCGGGCTGGAAGGCGGGCGACAAAGCCAGCTGGGAAGCCCAGCTGAAGGCCCGCCAGCAGTACGGCCAGAACGAGTACACCCGCACCCAAACCAAGTGAGGCCCACCATGAAACACATCGTGTGGTCCTTGGCTCTGGCGGCGGGGCTGGCCGGGTTGTCGGGTGGAGCTGCGTTTGCGCAACAGGCGCCAGCGTCTGTGGCCCCCGCTGCCGCGCCTGCGCCCGGTGGCATCAAGAGCCAGAACATCTTCGAAGTCAAACCCGACGCCAGCGCCGACCCCAAGTACGCCGAGCAGACCAACGGCGAGCGCGCCAAGGTGCAGCCCGGCAACAACGCGCCCATGTGGCGCCAGGTGGGGCAGGGCGTCACGGGCTACAGCAGCCTGCCCACAGCCCAGGCGCCCGAGGCGGGCAACCTGATCCAGCCTTTTGTGCAGTACCCCGGGTCGCGCTACACCAACGCGGGCGAGGCCTGGCGCCAGGTGCGCAACCACTGGATCATTCCCTACGGCGCGGCGCTGTTTGCCATCGTGCTGCTGGCTCTGGGCATCTTCTACTTTGTGAAGGGCCCGCTGGGGCATGAGCACCCCGACGGCACCGGCCCTCGCCGCATCGAGCGCTTCACCCCGTTCGAGCGCGCGGCCCACTGGTCCAATGCGTTTGCCTTCATCGCGCTGGCCATCTCCGGCATCGTGATGGCGTTTGGCAAGTTCTTCCTGTTGCCCATCCTGGGGACCACGTTGTTTGGCTGGCTGACCTATGCGCTCAAGAACGTGCACAACTTTGTGGGCCCGCTGTTTGCCGTGTCGCTGCTGGTGATCATCCTTACCTTCATCAAGGACAACATCGCCAACCGCGCCGACTTTGTCTGGCTGGCCAAAGGCGGTGGCATGCTGGGCAAGGGCGAGCACGAGGTGCCTTCGCACCGCTTCAATGCGGGCGAGAAGGGGCTGTTCTGGTGGGGCATCACCATCCCCGGCATCTTTGTGGTGGCCACGGGCCTGGTGCTCGACAAGCTCATCCCCGGCTTTGGCGATGTGCGCGGCGACATGCAGATCGCCCACATGATCCACGCCACCCTGGCCATCTGGATGATGGCGCTGATCTGCGGCCACATCTACATGGGCACGGTGGGCATGAAGGGCGCGTACAAGGCCATGCGCACCGGCTACGTGAGCGAGGGCTGGGCCAAGGAGCACCACGAGCTCTGGTACGACGACGTGCAGGCCGGCAAGATCCCGCGCCAGCGCAGCGCCAGCCAGCCAGTGGCCGATGCCGCCACAGCATCTGCGGGCCAGCAGCCCGCGCAGGTATGAGGACCCGCACCATGACGATGACACGAACTACCCGCTCCCTGGCGCTGGCACTGTGCGCGGCAGGTGTGTGCACCCTGGCATCCGCCAAGCTGCCCGCCCCGTCGCCCGAGGCCGCCGCCAAGGCCGCAGAAGCCGCTGCCAAGACCGCCTGGGCGGGCAAGGTGGACAACTACAAACTGTGCCTTTCGCAAGACAAGGTGGCCGCGCATTACCGCAAGACCACGCCATCGGCCAAGCCCGCTGCAGCAGGTGCAGCCTGTGCCGACCCGGGCCCCTTTGCCTACACGCCCCCTGCGGCCAAGCCTGCCGAGGCTGCGGGCGCCCATTCGCCACCCGGCACGGCCAGCAGCCCACCCAGTACTCAGGTGCCGGCAGCAGCAGCCACGCCCGCATCCAAGTCCTGAGGGCACGGGCTTCCGATCAGCCCGTTGGGTAGCAAGCCGCGTCCCCTCTGGTGGCGCGGCTTTTGTGTTTTTTTGGTGCACTCTGCCCGTGCAGGGCAGGGATTTGTGTCGCATGCCTGCGCAATCCCGTGGTTCGGCGCTGCGGGCCACCGTGAGGTGCCGTAGTGCGTATATTCAGCCCATGACCCGCCCTTCGACGCCTTCGCACTCACCCGCTGTACCGCCCGTGCTGCCACGCCTCACCCAGGCCCAGGCGCCGCTCACCCACCAGGTGGAGGTCGTCAACGAACGGGGCGAAGCCGAGCAGGTGCAGATCCCCGCCGAGCGGCCCCTCACTATTTATGTGGACAAGCGCGAGCTGGTCACTTTGATGACGCTGGGGGCACAGCCCGAGCTGCTGGTGCTGGGCTATCTGCGCAACCAGCGGCTGGTTGAATCGGTGTTCGACATCGAATCCATCACCGTGGACTGGGAGGTGCACGCCGCTGCCGTTCGCACACGCCACGGCATTGCCCGCATCGAAGAGCGCACCGCCAGCAAGGTGGTCACCACCGGCTGCGGCCAGGGCAGCGTGTTTGGCGGCCTGATGGACGAGGTAGACCGCATTGCGCTGCCCGAGGCGCAGCTGACGCAGGCCCAGCTCTACGGCATCGTCAACGCCATCCGGCTCAAGGAGAGCACCTACAAATCCGCAGGATCTGTGCACGGCTGCGCCCTGTTCCAGGGCGAGGAACTGCTGACCTTTGTGGAAGACGTGGGCCGCCACAATGCCATCGACACCATCGCAGGCTGGATGTGGATGAACCCCGAGGCAACCCCACCTTCAGCCAGCGCTGTACCTGGCAGTATGGAAGCGAGCGCGCCTGTCGTGCCCATGTCCGGTACCGACAAGGTCTTCTACACCACCGGCCGCCTCACCAGCGAGATGGTCATCAAATCCGCCCAGATGGGCGTGCCTATCGTGGTCTCGCGCAGCGGCATGACCCAGATGGGCCACGCGGTGGCTCAGCAGCTGGGCCTGTGTGCCATCGGGCGGGCGACGAATCGCCGGTTTGTGTGCTACAGCGGTGCACACCGGTTGGTGTTGCAGCCGGAGCTGGCGGTGGTGCATGGGGTGAGGGCGGGTGGGGATGTTTAACTTGGCTTGGGGCCTGATTCGTCACGCCCCAATGGCATGATCCGCGCATGAAAGACCTGAACGCCAGCAGCAGCACCTGGGCCGATACATTGCCCAGCCAGTGGGGCCCTGAACTTGCCGAGACCCAGTCCGAGGTGGAAGTCCCGCTGAACCGCCCGCCGCAGGACCCCGCGCAGCAGCCGCCGGCCCCGGAGGCTGCGAATGGTGCCGCTGCCGCACGTTTGTCGCTGTGGGGCTGGATGCGCGAGGGCCTGCGTGCCGCGCTGTTCCTGCCGCCCCGCACGGCCGCCGCAGCGCCTACGCCCTGGCAGTTGCTGGTGTTGTCGCTGGTCAGCGCGGGCTTGCTGGTGGCGGCCTCACGGCTGGAGGTGGTGGGGCCTGCCCAGTTCAACCTGCGCGGCTGGCTCACGCCGATGTGGAGTGGCTTGGTGCTGCTGTGGCTGGCCTGGTGGGCCATGGCACCGGCACAGCGTGCCGCTGCCAGCCCAGCGGTGGCATCGGCGGGTGTGCCCGCGCCCACAGGGGGTTTGGCTGCCTGGTATGTGTTGACGGCCTGGGCCCCGCTGGCGCCCTTGCTGGTGCTGTATGCCCTGATGGCGACGGCAGTGCACCGGCCCGGCCTGTGGGATGACACTGTGGCGGCCATCGTTTTCTGGGTGGCCTATGGGGTGCTCATGCTGTGGGTGCTGGCCACTCTGGTGGTGGTGAGTGCACGCTTCATCCAGTCGCGTTGGCGCACGGCGGCGTTTTCTGCGGCCATGGCGGCAGTGATCGGGGTAGGCATGTGGCAGTTCCAGGACCAGCCCTGGGAGCCGGATGTCCAGGCCATGGTCGATGCATCGGCAGAGACTGCTGCCGCCGCCTCTGACGAGGCGCAGGCGCCCGAGCCCGTGCCGCTGGCCTTGACCCAGGCGATGTTTGAAGAGCAGCAAACTCTGTGGCAGCAGCAGGTGGATGCGCTGGCGCCCGAGCGCCCCGGGGTGGTCGATGTCTATGGGCTGGTGTTCGCCCCCTATGCCGACGAAAACGTGTTCCGCCGCGAGAGCACCATGGTCAGCAGCTTGCTGCAGGAGCGTTTTGACGCCCAGGGCCGGGTGCTGCACCTGCTCAACCACGCCGAGACGGCCGACACCCATGCCTGGGCCACGCCCGAGAACCTGCAGCGGGCCGTGGCCGCGCTGGCAGCCCGCATGGACCGCGAGCACGACCTGCTGGTGGTGTACCTGACCTCGCACGGCGCACGCGACCACGCGCTGGCGGCCTCGCACTGGCCGCTGCAGGTGGCACCCGCCACGCCCGAGATGCTGCGTGCGGCGCTGGACGTGGCGGGCATCCGCCACCGGGTGATTGCGGTGTCGGCCTGCTTCTCGGGCGGCTGGATCGAACCCCTGGCCACCGACGGCACCCTGATCATGACGGCGGCCGATGCCACGCACACCTCGTATGGCTGCGGCAGGCTGTCGGAGCTGACCTTTTTTGGCCGTGCGGTGTTCCACGAGCAGTTGCGCCAGACCCATTCGTTCACCGAGGCGTTTGCCAAGGCCGTGCCGCTGATCAAGCAGCGCGAGGTGGAGGCGGGCAAGGCCGATGGTTTCTCGAACCCGCAGATCCGCGTGGGCAAGCAGATCACCCCGGTGCTGCAGGCGCTGGAGCAGCGGCTGCAGACGGCCCAGGTGGAGCCCGAGGCCAGCGGCAGCAGCGTGGCGGCAGCCCCTGCCAGCCGCGCCCCGTAACCCGCCCCACCCAAACACCCCACGGCCCGCCAGCCCGTTCGCTTTGCGCTAAGGTCCCATGCCATGAACCTGTCTTTTCTGCGCCTTGGCTGGCGCACCCTGGCCCGGGACCTGCGTGCGGGCGAATTGCGCCTGCTCATCGTGGCGGTCACGCTGGCGGTGGCCGCGCTCACCTCCGTAGGTTTTTTTGCCGATCGCCTGCAGGGCGGCCTGCAGCGCGACGCCCTGCAATTGCTGGGTGGTGATGCCGTAGTGGCCAGCGACAACCCGACGCCCGCCGCCTTTGTGGAACGCGCCCAAGCCCTGGGTCTGCAGTCGGTGACCACGCTGGGCTTTCCCACCATGGGCCGCGCGAGCGATGCCCAGGGTGGCGCTAGCAAGCTCGTGGCGCTCAAGAGCGTGCAACCGGGCTACCCGCTGCGCGGCCGCCTCACGGTGGCCGATGCCCCAGGCGCGCTGGAGCAGCCCACGCGCGACATCCCCGCGCCGGGCGAGGTGTGGGTGGATGCGCCGCTGCTCGAATCGCTCAACCTTGCCATGGGCGACAAGCTGCTGCTGGGCGACGCCCAGCTGCGCATTGCACGGATCATCGTGATCGAACCCGACCGGGGTGCGGGTTTCATGAGTTTTGCGCCGCGCGTGATGGTCAACGAGCGCGACCTGCCTGCCACCGGCCTGGTGCAGCCCGCCAGCCGCCTGACCTATCGCTTTGCCGTGGTGGGCGCTGCGCCTGCCGTCAAAGCCTTCAACGACTGGGCGGTGGCTGAGGCCAAGAAGCCCGAGGTGCACGGCGTGCGGGTGGAGTCGCTGGAAAGCGGCCGCCCCGAGATGCGCCAGACGCTGGACCGTGCCCAAAAGTTCTTGAGCCTGGTGGCCCTGCTGGCAGCCTTGCTGTCGGCCGTGGCCGTGGCGCTGGCCGCGCGGGGGTTTGCGGCCGACCACCTGGATGCCTCGGCCATGCTGCGCGTGCTGGGCCAGAGCCAGCGCACCATTGCCGGTGCCTACACCACCGAATTTGCGCTGGTGGGCCTGTTTGCCAGCGCTTTAGGCGTGCTGCTGGGCTATGCGGTGCACCACGCCTTTGTGCTGTTGCTCGCGGGGCTGGTGGAGTCGGCCTTGCCTGCATCCAGCCTGTGGCCCGTGGCCTTTGGCCTGGGCATGGGGCTCACACTGCTGTTTGCGTTTGGCCTGCCGCCTGTGCTGCAACTGGCCCAGGTGCCGCCGCTGCGCGTGATCCGGCGCGACGTGGGCGGGCTCAAGCCTGCATCGCTGGCGGTACTGGGCATTGGCGTGGCCGGGTTTGCAGCGCTGCTGCTGGCCGTGAGCAGCGACATCAAGCTGGGCCTGATCGCCGTGGGCGGTTTTGCCGGAGCCGTGGCCTTGTTTGCGGGGCTGTCGTGGGTGGCGGTCAAGCTGTTGCGGCGCAGCGTGAACGAAAGCACCGCGCCCCGCTGGCTGGTACTGGCCACGCGGCAGATCTCGGCGCGCCCGGCCTATGCCGTGGTGCAGGTCAGCAGCCTGGCCGTGGGCCTGCTGGCGCTGGTGCTGCTGGTGTTGCTGCGCACAGACCTCATCAGCAGCTGGCGCCAGGCCACGCCGCCCGATGCGCCCAACCGTTTTGTCATCAACGTGATGCCTGACCAGGCGGATGCGTTCCAGCAGACGCTCAAGGACAACGGTGTAGCGCGCTACGACTGGTACCCCATGATCCGGGGCCGCCTGCTGGCCGTGAACGGCAAGCCCGTGGGCCCGGCCGACTACACCGACGACCGCGCCAAGCGCCTGGTGGACCGTGAATTCAACCTCTCCAACGCCGTCGAGGCGCCGCCGCACAACCAGGTGGTGGCGGGCCAGTGGACGCCCGGCGAAGAGGGCGCCATCAGTGTTGAAGAAGGTATTGCCGAAACCCTGGGTCTGAAGATGGGCGACCGCCTGCTGTTCGACATGGGCGGTGTGCAGAACGAGGCGCGCATCACCAGCCTGCGCAAGGTGGACTGGGGTTCCATGCGGGCCAACTTCTTCGTGATGTACCCGGTGGCCGAGGTGAAGGACGTGCCCGTGACCTACCTCGCGGCTTACCGTGCCCCCGAAACCCACGGCTTTGACAACGGTCTGGTGCGCCAATTCCCCAACATCACCAACGTGGACATGGGCGCCACCATTGCCCAGGTGCAGCGCGTGCTGGAACAGGTGATCCGCGCGGTGGAGTTCCTGTTCGCCTTCACGCTTGCAGCAGGCCTGGTGGTGCTGTTTGCCGCTGTCACCGCCACACGCGAGGAGCGCGCCCGCGAGTACGCCATCATGCGCGCCGTGGGCGCCCGCGCCAGCCTGCTGCGCCAGGTGCAGCGCGCCGAGCTGGTGGGCGTGGGCCTGCTGGCGGGCTTCCTGGCCAGCGCGGTGGCGGTGGGTGTGGGCTGGGCGCTGGCGCGCTATGTGTTCGACTTCACCTGGACGGCCGCCCCCTGGGTGCCGCTGGCGGGTGCCCTGGCTGGCGCCGTGCTGGCGCTGGCAGCCGGCTGGTGGGGCCTGCGCGAGGTGCTGCTGCGCCCCGTGGTGGACACCCTGCGACGCGCGGCCGAGTAGGTGGTGGTTGTTTTGTTTGCTATAAAAAATATAGCTATAAGGGTATGATGAACAAGCGCAAAGGCCTGTTTTTGTTATGAATTCTGAAGCATCGAGCACCCCAGAGGCCTCTTCCCCTGCCGCCCCACCCACCACGCCCTTCGAATGGATCGGCGGCGAAGACCGCGTGCATGCGCTGGTCGAGCGGTTCTATGACCTCATGGACCTGGAGCCCGCCTACGCCGAACTGCGCGCCGCCCATGGCAGCGACCTGGCCAGTGCTCGGCAAAAGCTGTTCTGGTTCCTCTGCGGCTGGCTGGGCGGGCCCGACCACTACCAGAGCCGCTTTGGCCACCCGCGCCTGCGCATGCGCCACATGCCGTTTGCCATCGGCATCAAGGAGCGCGACCAGTGGGTGGCCTGCATGGACCAGGCCATGGGCGAGACGGGCGTGCCCGTTGACCTGCGTACGCGGTTGAAGGAGAGCTTCATGGGCACGGCAGACTGGATGCGCAACAAGGGCGTGTGACGGCTGCATTGATTTTTGTGCTGACGCGCCCCCGACCTGGTGCGCGCTGCTTGTGGTGAAGAAGAGGAGCGTCGTTTTTTATGTCCCGTGATGCCCGTTTTGAGGAACAGGCCCAGGCCCTGGGCTACAGCTTTGATGGCGAAATCAAGATCGGCGGCAATTACGTGCCACTGGTGCGCGACGGCCACCACATTTACCTGAGCGGGCAGATCCCGCGCGTGGGCGACACGGTGGTGGTCACCGGCGCGGCCGGTGCCGGGGCCTCGCTGGCCGATGCGCAAAAGGCCGCCAAGGTGTGTGTGATGCGGGCACTCGCCCTGCTGCAGCGTGCGCTGGGTTCGCTTGACGCCGTGCAGTCCATCCTGCGCATCACCGTGTATGTGCAGTCGGCGCCCGGCTTCACGCAGCAAAGCGAGGTGGCCGATGGCGCATCGCACATTCTGTTCACCGTGCTGGGTGACGCCGGGGCGCACACGCGCACGTCGGTGGGCGTGCTGCAACTGCCCAAGAACGCCACGGTGGAAGTGGACCTGATCGCCACCACCACCACCGTGGTGTCACATCCCGCCACGTGAAGGCGTGCCGCACATGGACGCGCCGACGCATCCCCGTTTCAACGTCTTTGGCCGCATCGTCGAAGTGCGCCGCGAGGGCGCGCTGTGGCAGGCCTACCGTGTCGGGGCCGATGGCAAGCGGACACCCGCGGGCTTCGTGATCCCCGACTTTGTCGAAGAGCAGGAGCTGGCGCAGTTCCTCGAAGACCTGTTCCACGAAAGTGCTTCGCCCCACAACGGCGACGTGCACCGCATCGGGTAAGAACAGGTTCTAAGCCCCCGGGCGCCACGTCACACCGCTGTCAAACCCCCGCCAGACACTCGGTCCCTTGTTTATCCCGGGACTGTTCATGTCTGAACGCACTCTGAGCCATTCGACTTCTTCTCCTGCGCGGCTCTCACGCCGCGTGGCCACCATGGGCCTGGTGGCGCTGGTGGCCTCGCTGGCCGCATGCGGCAGTGGCAGCGACAACACCAACGCGGGCGCCACGGCCACGCTGGCCGTGCTGGAAACCACCGACCTGCACTTCAACGTGCGCAGCTACGACTACTTCAAGCTGGCCGAGGACAAGAGCTACGGCTTCGAGCGCACCGCCACACTGGTGCGTGCGGCGCGCAAGGAGTTTGCCAACACCCTGCTGGTGGACAACGGCGACACCATCCAGGGCACGGCGCTGGCCGACTACGAGGCCACCATCAGCCCCATCCCCTGCACGCAGCAGCTGTCGATGTACAAGGCCATGGGCGCGCTGGGCTTTGATGCCGGCACGCTGGGCAACCACGAGTTCAACTACGGCCTGCCGTTCTTGAACCAGGTGCTGGGTGGCGGCCTGGAGGTGGACGGCGTGGACGCGAGCAAGAAATGCGCGGGCGCGGGCTTTCCGATGGTGTTGGCCAACGTGATCAGCAACAAGACGAAGAAGCCGCTGGTGCAGCCCTACACGGTGCTGGAGCGCACCCTGGTGGCCAAGGGCGCGGACGGCAAGGAAGTGAAGCTGCCCATCAAGGTGGGCGTGATCGGCTTCACCACGCCCGGCATCATGAACTGGGACAAGCGCTACCTGGAAGGCAAGGTGAGCACCGAGGGCGCAGTGGAAGCCGCCACCAAGTACGTGCCCGAACTGCGCGCCAAGGGCGCTGACATCGTGGTGGCGCTGCTGCACGGCGGGCTCGATGGCGCGGCGTATTCGCCCACCATGGAGAACCCCGGCCTGCATCTTTCGAAGGTGGCGGGCATCGACGCCATGGTGATGGGCCACCAGCACGGCGTGTTCCCCGACACGGCGGCCACGCCCGGCTTCAACCTGCCCGGCGTGGACCACAAGGCGGGCACCGTGAACGGTGTGCCGACCGTCATGGCCAGCTCCTGGGGCAAGGCGCTGGGTGTGGTGCAGCTGGCGCTGCAGTGGGATGGCGCGAAGTGGACGGTCAACAAGTCGGCCAGCAAGAGCGAGCTGCGCAACATCCAGAGCAAGAACGCCGCGGGTGCGAACGTGTATGTGGATGCAGACCCAGCGGTGGCACCGCTGATCGAGCCACAGCACCAGGCCGCCATCCAGTACGTGAAGACGCCCATCGGCCAGACCGACTTCCGCATGAGTACGCTGTTCGCGGACGTGGGCGACCCGGGCGCGATCCAGATCGTGAACCAGGCGCAGCAGGCTTATGTGGCGGCGTACATCAAGGCCAGTCTGCCGCAGTATGCGCAGCTGCCCGTGCTGTCGGTGAGCGCGCCGTTCAAGAGCGGCTTTCAGGGCGGCGCCGACTACACCGACGTGGCCGTGGGCCCGCTGGCCATCAACAACGCGGCCGACCTGTACCTGTACCCCAACACGGTGTATGCGGTGAAGGTGAACGGCGGTGATATCAAGAACTGGCTCGAAGCCGCCGCCAAGCGCTTCAACCAGATCGACCCGGCCAAGACCACCGAACAGCAGCTCATCAGCACGTTCCCGGGCTACAACTTCGACATGTTCACCACGGCCGACGTGCAGTACGAGATCGACGTGACGCAGCCCGTGGGAAGCCGCATCAAGAACCTGGCCTACCTGGGCAAGCCCATCGATGTGGCGCAGGAGTTTGTGATTGCCACCAACAACTACCGCGCCACCAGCGGCAAGAGCTTCATCGACAAGCTCGATGGCTCCGGCACCATCTGGGCCTCGCCCGATGCGAACCGCGACGTGGTCATCGACTACATCCGCAAGAACCCGGCGGTGACCCGCGTCGCGAACGGCGCGGCCAAGAGCTGGCGTTTCGCCAAGGCCAGCGTGGCGGGGCCGGTGGTGTTCAGCTCGGGCGCCAATGCGCTGACCGTGGCGCAGGCCGCAGGGCTGGCGAACGTGACGCTGCTGGCGGCCGATGACGGGTCGGGCAAGGGCACGTCGAAGTACGCCGTGGACCTGTCCAAGTAGGCAGTGCCTGCAGAGAGCATCGCAGCCCCAGGCGGGAATGCGATGCTTCTCTTTTGATAGCTGCTGGCGCTTGTTGGACGGACGCTGGTGGCTATTTTTTAAACCGCCATCTCAATCCCCCACCCGTCCCAACGCTCTGAGCACATTCTCCGCAGTCGCCGGAGCCGTCAACACCACCGGCGCCGCTGCATCCACCCCGGTACGCCCAGCCGCCACCGCATTGCGCAACGCCTCGTACACACTGATCGCCAGCATGAACGGCGGCTCGCCCACCGCCTTGCTGCCACCCACGTTGTCCTCGCGGTTGGCTTCGGGCCACAGGTCCACCTTGAAGTGCGCCGGGATGTCGCCCGTCGCCGGAATCTTGTACGTGCTGGGCGCGTGGGTGGCCAGGTAGCCCTTGTCGTTCCACACCAGCTGCTCGGTGGTGAGCCAGCCCATGCCCTGCACAAACCCGCCCTCGATCTGGCCGATGTCGATGGCCGGGTTGATGCTGTGGCCCACGTCGTGCAGGATGTCCACCTTCAGCACGCGGCTCTCGCCGGTGAGGGTGTCGATGGCCACCTCGGTGCAGGCTGCGCCGTAGCTGAAGTAATAGAACGGGCGACCGGTGAGCGTGGCCTTGTCGTAGTGGATCTTGGGCGTGCGATAAAAGCCGTCGCTCCACAGCTGGATGCGGTTGGCGTACGCCTCCTTGACCACGGCGTCGAAGCTGCGCACGGCCTTTGGCGAGATCACCTGGCCACCCGAGAACCGGATAGCACCTGCACCGCAGCCGTCCAGGCCGCACACGAACGAGGCCAGGTTGTCGCGCACGTTGCGCGCGGCATATTGGGCGGCGCGTCCGTTCAGGTCGGTGCCGCTGCTGGCGGCGGTGGCGCTGGCGTTGGGCACCTTGCTGGTGTCGCTGGCCGTGACCAGCACGCGCGCGAGCGGCACGCCCAGCTCGTCGGCCACGATCTGCGCCACCTTGGTGTGCAGGCCCTGGCCCATTTCGGTGCCGCCGTGGTTCACCTGCACGCTGCCGTCGGTGTACACATGCACCAGCGCGCCCGCCTGGTTGAACAGCGTGGCCGTGAAGCTGATGCCGAACTTGACGGGTGTGATGGCGATGCCGCGCTTGATGATCGGGTTGTGCGCGTTCCAGGCCGCAATCTCGGCCTGGCGCTGGCGGTAGCCCGAGGTCTGCTCCAGCGTGGGCATCAGCTCGTGCAGGATGTTGTCTTCCACCGCCATCTGGTAGTGGGTGACGTTGCGGCCGCTGCTCGCGTCCTTGCCATACAGGTTGGCCAGGCGCACGTCCTGTGCGTCCAGGCCCAGCGCACGCGCGATGTCGCCCAGGATGGCCTCGATCACGATCACGCCCTGTGGGCCGCCAAAACCACGGAACGCGGTGTGGCTCTGGGTATTCGTCTTGCAGCGGTACGAGGCGATCTCGACATCGCTCAGGTAATAGGCGTTGTCGCTGTGGAACACCGCGCGGTCGGCCACGGGGCCCGACAGGTCGGCGCTGAAGCCGCAGTTGGCCGCCATGTGCAGTTTCAGGCCCGTGATGCGGCCGGTGTTGTCAAAGCCCACGTCGTATTCGTACGCAAACGGGTGGCGCTTGCCGGTGACCATGAAGTCCTCGTCCCGGTCCAGCCGCAGCTTGATGGGGCGGCCCAGCTTGTGGGCGGCCACGGCGGCCCACACGGCCAGGTGCCCGGCCTGCGTCTCCTTGCCGCCAAAGCCACCACCCATGCGGCGGCATTCCACGCGCACCGCGTGATTGTCGATGCCCAAGGCGTGCGAGACCCAGTGCTGCACCTCGCCCGGGTGCTGCGTGCTGGAGTAAACCCACCACTGCTTTTGCTCCAGCGGCATGGCGTAGGCAATCTGGCCTTCGAGGTAGAAATGCTCCTGCCCACCCACCTCGAACGCGCCGCTCAGGCGGTGGGCGGATTGCGCCAGGCCCGCCGCCGCGTCGCCCCGGCGCACAAACACGGGGGGCAGCACATAGCTTTGTGCCTTCAGCGAGTCCTGCACCGTCAGCACGGCAGGCAGGGGCGTGATGTCGAGCTTCACAGCGCGTACCGCGCGGCGCGCCTGCATCACAGAATCGGCCACCACCAGGCCGATCACCTGGCCCACAAACTGCACGCTGTCGATGGCAAACACCGGTTCGTCGTGCGCGAAGGCGGCCAGGATCTTGTCGCCGGGCACATCGCCCGCCAGCACCACGCCGCGCACGCCGGGCAGGGCCAGCGCGGCGGTGGCATCCACGCCGTTCAGGCGGCCATGCGCCACCGTGGAGAGGATGGGCGCCGCATACAGCGTGCCCTTCACCTCGGGCAGGTCGTCGATGTAGTGCGCGGCGCCTGCTACCTGGGCGCGGGCGCTTTCGTGGATGTGCGAATGGCCCATGGCGGCCCGGGTGGGTGAGGGCAGGGCCTGGGTGGGGATGTGTTCGGGGGCGTTCATACCGTGGCCTCCAGCGTCAAGGTGTCCAGGCTCACCGAGGGGTGGCCCTGGCTCTCCAGCCAGTAGCGTTGCAGCAGGCTACCCAGCACCTGGCGGCGGTAGGCACCGCTGGCGCGCATGTCCGAGATGGGGCTGAACTCGGCCTGCAAAACCGCAGCGGCGCGCTGCGCGGTGGCCTCGGTCCACGGTTGGCCTACCAACGCGGCCTCTGTCTGCCGCGCGCGGGCCGGGGTGGCAGCCACGCCGCCCGCGCCGATGCTGGCGCGCTGCACGGTGCCGTTGGCGATATCGAGGTTCAGCACCAGGCAGACGGCGGAGATGTCGTCGTCAAAGCGTTTCGAAATTTTGTACGCCCGAAGCTGCTCTTGCGCCGTGGGGCGGGGCACCACGATGCGTACCAGCAACTCATCCGCCGCCATCACGTTCTGCCGGTAGCCGGTGTAGAGGTCTTCCAGCGGCAGCTGGCGCTCGCCCCGGGCCTGGCTCGCCAGCACCACGTGGGCGCGCAGGGCGATCAAGAGCGGCATGGAGTCGCCAATCGGCGAGCCGTTGGCCACATTGCCGCCCAGCGTGCCCGAGTTGCGCACGGGCAGCCCCGCAAACCGCGTGGCAAAACGGTGCAGCTGCGGCCACTGTGCGGTGAGGGCTGCAAACGCGTCGGTCAGGCTCACGGCCGCGCCGATGTGGATGGCGTCAGCGTGCTGTGTCACCTGGCGCAGCTCGGCCGCGCGGGTCACGTCGATCACCTGGGTGTATTGCTTGTGTTGCTTGGTCACCCACAGCCCCACGTCGGTACAACCCGCCACGATTTGCGCGCCGGGGTGGGCGGCGCGTGCGGCCAGCAGGGTGGCCTGGCTGGTGGGGGCGATGTAAGACAAATTGGCTGCTTGCGCGCTCTGCTCATTTGCTAGCAGCTTCAATTTTTGTAGCACTTCGGTTTCATTGACCGCCATGCCGGGCAGCGCTGCCATCTGCTGGGCGGCGTCGAGGATGGGGCGGTAGCCGGTGCAGCGGCACAGGTTGCCCGAGAGTTCTTCCTGGGCCAGCTCGCGGGTGATGGGCTCGCCATGGCAGACGTGGTTCTGGTACATGCCGAAGAGGCTCATGACGAAGCCCGGTGTGCAAAAACCGCATTGGGAGCCGTGGCACTGGACCATCGCCTCCTGCGCGGGGTGGAGCGTGATCGTTTGTCGGGCAGCGGCGGCATCGCCCACGGGCTGAATCAGCGGGTCTTCCGCCAGGTCCTCCACGGTCCACAGCGCCATGCCATTCACCGAATGGGCCAGGCGGATGCAGCTGTTCACGGCGCTGTAGTGCAGCTGGCCATCGCGCTCTTCGCCCAGCACCACGGTGCAGGCGCCGCAGTCGCCTTCGCCGCAGCCCTCCTTGGTGCCGGTGCAGCCCAGGTCTTCGCGCAGCACCTCCAGCAGGGTGCGGTCGGGTGGTACATTGCCCAGCGCCACGGGCTGGCCTCGGCGCAGGAATTGCAAGGGTTGGGTGGTCATGACGGATGCCGCTTCTTCGATTGCTATCAATTCTTCAATTCATCAGAGGGTAGGGCGCCCTGAGGCCTTCAGCATAAGTACAAGCTTATGACATCAATGCACGCACTGCTATGAGAGACCACGCCCTTTTCGACAAGATAGACCTCCATCTCATAAGGGTCTTGCACACCGTGCTCACAGAACGCAGCGTATCGAGGGCCGCCGTCCGCCTGGGCATGCACCAGCCGGCGGTGTCGGCTGCGCTCAAACGGCTGCGCGACCTGTCGGGCGACCCGTTGTTGGTGCGTTCGGGCGCCAGCATGATGCCCACTGATGCCGCGCTGCGCATGGTGGAGCCCGCCGGTGCCATCCTGCGTGCGGCCGAGGCGCTGTTTTCGGATGCACGCGGGTTTGATCCACGCACCGCCACCCGCACTTTCCGCGTCGCCGCCAGCGACTACCTCGACCCGCTGTTCCTGCCCCAGCTCGTGTCCCGCATCAAGGTCGAGGCGCCCCTGTGCCCCATCGAGATCCTGCCGCTGTCGGCTGACGCGCACTACCACGCGCACCTGGCGCAGGGCGAGGTGGACGTGGTCATCGGCAACTGGCCCCAGCCGCCGGACGACCTGCACATGGGCCGCCTGTTTGGCGACGAGGTGGTGTGCCTGGTGGGCAAGGACCACCCCGCCGTGCGGCGCGGCTGGGACGTGGAGAGCTGGCTGGCGGCCGAGCACATCGCGCCCACCCCCACCCACCCCGGTGCACGCGGCGTGATCGACGTGCACCTGGACAGCCTGGGCATGCAGCGCCACATCACGGCGCGCTGCGCGCATTTCAGCCTGATCCCCAGCATCGTGGCATCCAGCTTGCTTGTGCTGACCACGGGCCGTCAGTATTGCGAGCGTTATGTGGAGCAGTTGCCGCTGGCCATCCTGCCGTGCCCGGTGCCGTTTCCCCGGCTCATGTATTACCAGCTCTGGCACGCGCGCACCCACCACTCGGCGGCGGCCGTGTGGCTGCGCGAATGTGTCAAGGCTGTCGCGTCTTCGCTACGAAAAGAATAGCTGCTTGGGTATGCTGAACAAGCGCAAGAAGGTGTTTTCGTTCTTATAACAAGTTGTAAAACTGAGAGACAATCCCCGCATGAGTTCACCTCCTATTCCCTCCGCCCCGGGGGCGTCGCCGCCGCCCCGGCTGCAGCTTGTGGGCATCACCAAGCGCTACCCGGCCGTGGTGGCCAACAGCGGTGTGTCGCTCACCGTGCTGCCGGGTGAAATCCATGCGGTGCTGGGCGAAAACGGCGCAGGCAAGTCCACGCTGATGAAGATCATCTACGGCTCGGTCAAGCCCGACGAAGGCAGCGTGTTCTTCAACGGCCAAGCCGTGCAGGTGCGCAACCCGCAAGAGGCGCGGGCGTTGGGCATTGCCATGGTGTTCCAGCACTTCAGCCTGTTCGACACCCTCACCGTGGCCGAGAACGTGTGGCTGGGCCTGGACAAGAGCCTGACTCTGGCCGAGGTGACCCAGCGCATCAGCGCCAAGGCCGCCGAATACGGCCTCGACATCGACCCCCTGCGCCCCGTGCACACGCTGAGCGTGGGCGAGATGCAGCGCGTGGAAATCATCCGCGCGCTGCTCACCAACCCCAAGGTGCTGATCCTGGACGAGCCCACCTCGGTGCTCACGCCCCAGGCGGTTGAAAAGCTGTTTGTGGTGCTGCGCAAGCTGGCCAGCGAGGGCTGCAGCATCCTCTACATCAGCCACAAGCTGCACGAAATCCGCGCGCTTTGCACCGCCTGCACCGTGCTGCGTGGCGGCAAGGTCACGGGCGTGTGCAACCCGGCCGAGGAGACCAATGCCTCCCTGTCGCGCCTGATGATCGGCGCCGAGCCGCCTGCGCTGGAACACCGCGCGGTGCAGACCGGCGCTACCGTGCTGCGTGTGCAAGGCCTGTCGCTGCCGCGTGCCGACCAGTTCGGTGTGGACTTGATCGACCTGCAGTTCGAGGTGAAGGCGGGCGAAGTGGTGGGCATTGCCGGTGTGTCAGGCAATGGGCAAAAAGAGTTGCTCTACACGCTGTCGGGCGAAGACCAGCGGGCCGAGCCCGCCAGCATCCAGGTGGTGGGGCAGAACGCGGGCCGCATGGGGCCGGGCCAGCGGCGCGCTTTAGGCCTGCACTTTGTGCCCGAGGAGCGCCTGGGCCGGGGCGCCGTGCCCACCATGGGCCTGGCGCACAACCTGTTGCTCACGCGCAAGAACGCGGTGTCGGGCAGCGGCTGGATCAAGGTGGGCGCGCTCGAAGCGCATGCCCGGGACATCATCCAGCGCTTCAATGTCAAGGCCGGTGGCCCGCATTCGGCAGCCAAGTCGCTGTCGGGCGGCAACCTGCAAAAGTTCATCGTGGGCCGCGAGATCGACGCCAACCCCAAGCTGCTCATCGTCTCGCAACCCACCTGGGGCGTGGATGTGGGCGCGGCGGCGCAAATACGGGGCTCCATCCTGGCGCTGCGCGACGCGGGCTGCGCGGTGCTGGTGGTCAGTGAGGAGCTGGACGAATTGTTTGAAATCTGCGACCGGCTGCATGTGGTGGCCAAGGGGCGCCTGTCGCCCTCAGTGCCCCGCGCCGATGCCACGGTGGAGCGCATTGGCGAATGGATGAGCGGCCTGTGGCATGCCGACGTGCAGGCCCATCTGGCGCAGCAACAGCAACAACAAGCCGGGGAGGTGCAGCATGCTTAAGCTGGAACCGCGCCCCCAGGCGTCGAAGCTCTGGACCTACGGCTCGCCGCTGCTGGCGCTGGCCTTCACGGTGCTGATTGGTGTGGCCCTGTTCATCGCACTGGGCAAAGACCCGGTGCGCGGGCTGCAGGTGTTCTTCTGGGAGCCGATCAAGACGCAGTACGCCATTGGCGAACTCATGGTCAAGGCCACGCCGCTGTTGCTCATTGCGCTGGGGCTGGCGGTGTGCTTCCGCTCCAACGTGTGGAACATCGGCGCCGAAGGCCAGTTTGTCATCGGCGCCGTGGTGGCGGGCGGCGTGGCGCTGCTGGCCGACAAGACAACGGGCCCCTGGATCGTGCCTGCCATCCTGCTTGCCGGGGTGCTGGGCGGCATGGCCTGGGCGGGGCTCACGGCGCTGCTGCGAGACAAGTTCAACGCCAATGAAATCCTGGTGAGCCTGATGCTGGTCTATGTGGCCACGCTGGTGCTGGGCTACCTGGTCTACGGCCCGTGGAAAGACCCCATGGGCTACAACTTCCCGCAGACCAAGACCTTCGAGAAGGTCACGCAGATCCCGCGCCTGATGCAGGGTTCGCGCATGTCCATCGGCCTGCTGCTGGCGCTGGCCGGGGCGGCCGCATTGTGGGTGTTCCTGTTCCGCACGCGGGCAGGGTTTGCTCAGCAGGTGGGCGGTTTGGCACCGGCGGCGGCGCGGTATGCGGGCTTTTCGTCGCGCCGTGCGCTGTGGACGGCGCTGCTCATTTCGGGCGGCGCTGCGGGCCTGGCAGGCGCGCTGGAAGTGGCGGGGCCGATTGGCCAGCTCACGCCCTATGTGCCCGCAGGCTACGGCTTCGCGGCCATCATCGTGGCCTTTGTGGGGCGGCTGCACCCGGTGGGCATGATCCTCTCGGCCATCCTCATGAGCATGTTCTATATCGGCGGCGAGCTGGCGCAGTCGCGCCTGGGTCTGCCCAAGTCGCTGACCGGCGTGTTCCAGGGGCTGCTGCTGTTCACGCTGCTGGCCTGTGACACATTGATTGCCTACCGCGTGCGCTGGGTAGGTACAAAGAAGGTGGTGGCCTGATGGAATCCTACGCACTCCTCATCGGCGCTACGCTCAGCGCGGGCACCGTGCTGGCCATCGCGGCCCTGGGCTTGCTCATCAACGAGAAGGCCGGCATCGTCAACCTGGGTGCTGAGGGCATGATGCTGTGCGCCGCCATCGCGGGGTTTGCCACCGTGGTGCACACGGGCAACACCTGGCTGGGCTTTGCTGCAGGCATGGCCGCTGGTGCCGTGCTGGCCGCCATCTTTGGTGTGCTGGTGATCTGGCTCAACACCAACCAGTACGCCACGGGGCTGGCGCTCAGTCTGTTCGGCGTGGGCTTCTCCGCGTTTGCGGGCATCAGCTACGTGCAGGCCAAGCTGCCCGAGCTGCCCAAGTACGCAATTCCCGTGCTGGGCGATGTGCCACTGCTCGGGCCCGCGCTGTTCCAGCAACACCCGCTGGTGTACCTCACCATGCTGCTGGTGGTGGGGTTGATCTGGTTCCTGTACCGCTCGCGCGCCGGACTGGTGCTGCGCTCGGTGGGCGAGTCGCCCGAGTCGGCCCACGCGCTGGGTTACCCGGTGCGCCGCATCCGCCTGGCCGCCGTGGTGGTGGGCGGCGCCTTGTGTGGGCTGGCCGGTGCCTACATCTCCACCGTCTACACCCCGCTGTGGGTCGAGGGTATGGTGGCCGGGCGCGGCTGGATTGCGCTGGCGCTCACCACCTTTGCCACCTGGCGCCCGGCACGGGTGTTGCTTGGGGCTTATCTGTTTGGTGGCGTGACCATGCTGCAGTTCCATTTGCAGGCCACGGGCGTGCAGGTGGCCAGCCAGTTGCTGAGCATGTTGCCGTATGTGGCCACCATCGTGGTGCTGGCGCTGATCTCGCGCAATCCGGCGTGGATCCGCATCAACATGCCGGCGTCGCTGGGCAAGCCGTTTTATCCGGGTTCCTGAAAGGGGTCGCCCGCATGAAAATCTGGTTACCTTGCGGTAGATCGCACCATAATCACCGTTTTCGTCCCTCAACCCTTGCAAGTTTTACTTCTTCGATAAGGAAACCGACATGACTGATCTGCAGAAACGCTCCATGCTCAAGGTGGCAGCGCTCTCCGCCGTGGCTGCTGCTGCCCTCGTGGGCTGCGGCAAGAAGGAAGAACCGGCACCGGCCCCCGCGCCTGCACCGGCACCCGTTGCGGAAGCACCGGCTCCCAAGCCCGAGCCACTGAAGATCGCGTTTGCCTATGTCGGCCCGGTGGGCGACGGCGGCTGGTCGTTTGCCCACGACAACGGTCGCAAGGCCATCGAGAAGGAATTCGGCGACAAGGTCGTGACGAGCTTTGTGGAAAGCGTGCCCGAGTCCGCTGACGCCGAGCGCGTGCTGCGCGACCTGGCCGGCCAGGGCAACAAGCTGATCTTCGGCACCACCTTTGGCTACATGGAATCCATGCTCAAGGTCGCTGAAGACAACAAGGGCATCAAGTTCGAGCATGCCACCGGCTACAAGACCGCCGAGAACATGCGCACCTACGACAGCCGCACCTACGAAGGTGCCTACATGGCCGGTGTGATCGCCGGTGCCATGACCAAGTCCAACACGCTGGGCGTGGTCGGCTCGGTGCCAATTCCTGAAGTGATCCGCAACATCAACAGCTTCACGCTGGGTGCGCAGTCGGTCAACCCCAAGATCAAGACCAAGGTGGTCTGGGTGAATGAATGGTTCAGCCCACCGAAGGAAACCGAAGCCGCCACCAGCCTGATCAACGGCGGTGCTGACGTGCTGTTCCAGAACACCGACTCGCCCGCCGTGCTGAAGACGGCGCAAGAAAAGGGCAAGCGCGCCTTCGGCTGGGATTCGGACATGACCGCCTACGGCCCCAAGGCCCACCTGGCATCGGCCATCATCAACTGGGGTCCGTACTACATCAAGGCCACCAAGGACGCGCTGGAAGGCCAGTGGGCTTCGGGCCAAAGCTGGTGGGGTGTGAAGGAAGGCGCGATCGATATCGTCTCCATCGCCGAAGACGTGCCTGCCGACACCAAGGCCAAGGTCGAGTCCATCAAAAAGGGCCTGGCTGACGGCAGCTTCGTGATCTGGAAGGGTCCTATCGTGGGCCAGGACGGCAAGGAAGTGCTGGCCAAAGACGCGGTGGCCGATGACAAGTTCCTCGGCGGCGTGAACTTCTACGTCAAGGGCGTGGAAGGCAAGATCCCTGGCGGCGAAAAGAAGTAAGCACTTCTGACCCGTCATCAGGCAGCCTCTTGGGGCTGCCCGTTCAAAAGGGCTGCCTTCCAGGGTGGCCCTTTTTCATTGTTGAGTGCTTTTTTTGGAGCAGGGACGATGGTCGAATCGACGTTGTGGCACCCCGTGGCACTGGCGGGTGATGTGGCGAACACCCCATTGGCCGTGCAGTTGCTGGACCAGCCGCTGGTGCTGTGGCGTGATGGCCTGGGTGGGGTGCAGGCCTTGGCCGATCGGTGTCCGCACCGGGGTGCGCGCTTGTCGCTGGGCCGGGTGACGGTGCAGGGGCGGCTGGAGTGCCCGTACCACGGCTGGCAGTTCGAGGGCTCGGGCCAGTGCACGCATGTGCCCGCACTGCCTGCGTTTGTGCCGCCCACCACGCACTGCGCCCGGCACCATGAGGCCTGCGAGGCCCATGGCCTGGTGTGGGTGCGCATTGCGCCGGGCAGTGCAGCGCCGCCCCCATTCGCCGCCGAAGAGGATGCGCGCTTGCGCAAGCTCAACTGCGGCCCTTACGACGTGGCCGCCAGTGCGCCACGCATCATCGAGAATTTCCTCGATATGTCGCACTTTGGTTTTGTGCATGAGGGCTGGCTGGGCAGTCGCGAAGCCACCGCCATCGACGACTACCGCGTGGAGCCCACAGCCACCGGCCTGCTGGCCACGGGCTGCAAGGCCTGGCAACCCCAGTCGAACCTGCATTCCACCGCAGCCGCACAGGTCGAATACACCTACGAAGTCACGGCCCCCTATGCCGCTGTGCTCACCAAGGTGCCCGAGGCGGGCACCACGGCGGTGGACGGCTGGCGTGAGTCCATCGCGCTGTTCATCTGCCCCATGACGCCGGTGCGCAGCCGGGTGTGGTTTCGCCTCGCAGTGGCCGATTTTGATTCGCCCGACGAGAAGCTGCAGGCTTTTCAGCACACCATCTTCACGCAGGACCAGCCCGTGCTGGAGTCGCAAATGCCACAGTGCCTGCCGCTCGATCTGCGGGCGGAGTTGCATACCGCCGCCGACAAGGCATCATCTGCCTACCGCCGCTTCTTGCGCCAGAGCGGCATCACCTTTGGAGTTTGCTGATGTTCAAAATCCCCCCCATCTCCGCCGAGCGCCTGCCCGGGCTGCTGCGCGCCATGCCCAAGGCCGAGCTGCACATCCACATCGAAGGTTCGCTGGAGCCCGAGCTGATCTTTGCCCTGGCGCAGCGCAATGAAATGACACTGCCTTATGCCAGCGTGGAGGCCCTGCGCAGTGCCTATGCGTTCACCAACCTGCAGAGTTTTCTCGACATCTACTACGCGGGCGCCAGCGTGCTGATTCATGAGCAGGACTTTTATGACATGGCGCGGGCGTATCTGGGCCGCGCGGCGCGCGACAACGTGCTGCATGCCGAACTCTTTTTTGACCCGCAGACCCACACCGCACGTGGCGTGGCCATGGAGACCGTGATCAATGGCCTGCACCGGGCCTGTGAAGATGCTCGCACCGAGCTGGGCATCAGCGCCACGCTGATCTTGTGTTTCCTGCGCCACCTGAGCGAGGAGTCCGCGTTTGAAACGCTGGAGCAGGCCATGCCGCTCATCGACAAGATCGTGGGCGTGGGGCTCGATTCCAGCGAACTGGGCCATCCGCCCGAGAAGTTTGCGCGTGTGTTCGCCCGCTGCCGCGAACTGGGCCTGCACCTGGTCGCCCATGCAGGCGAGGAGGGGCCGCCTGCCTACATCTGGAGTGCGCTGGATGTGCTCAAGGTCGAGCGCATCGACCATGGCGTGCAGGCCGTGCACGATGCCGCGCTGATGCAGCGCCTGGCGCACGAGCGCATTGCGCTCACGGTGTGCCCGCTGTCCAACCAGAAGCTGTGCGTGTTCCCCAACCTGGCCGACCACAACCTGGGCCAGCTGCTGGAAGCGGGGCTGGCCGCCACGGTCAACTCAGACGACCCGGCCTACTTTGGCGGCTACATCAACGAGAACTTCACCCAGGTTTTTGCCGCCACGGGCCTCACGGCCAAACATGCCTACCAGCTGGCGTTCAACAGCTTCGAGGCGAGTTTTGGGGGCAATGCCGACAAGCGGGTGTGGGAGCACAAGCTCAAGGAAACCTTTGAGCGGTGTGTGGAGCACGACTACTGAGGTTTGCGCATGGGGCTGCGGGCATCGGGGGGCTGTTTGGTATGCAGTCTCCCGCGCGGCAGGGGCGGGTAAACCCCAAATATAATAAGCATTCGTTCGACTTGCCTCCGGCTCCTGGGCCTAAGGGGTAGTCGACCACCATCAATGCCGCCCGACGCGCCTTTGTGCTGCGCGCGGACGGCATGCCTCCCCTTCTTGGAGTCCTCCCATGTTTCTCAGTCAAATCTCCATTGGCAAGCGCCTGACATTGGTGCTGGGCCTGATCCTGGCGCTGTTTTTTGCCAGCAGCGTAGTGGCCGTGGTCAAGCTCAGCCAGTTGGGCAAGGAGATCGACGCCATGGTCGACGACAACATCAAGACCGAGCGCGCGGGTTCGGACTGGTTGCGCCACACCACATCGGGCGTGCAGCGTGCTGCGGCCATTGCCAAGAGCAGTGACGCTAGCCTGATTCCCTACTTTGCACCCGCCACGGCCGCGTCGATCCGCGAAACCAATGAACTGCAGAAGTTCATCGAATCCAAGATGGATACGCCAGAAAAGAAGCAGCTTTTCGCCAAGGTGGGAGAGCTGCGCAAGGACTACCTGGCCGCCCGCGAGGAAGTGAGCAAGCTCAAGCAGGCGGGCGATGCTGAGAACGCCAACAAGGTCTTTACCGAGCGGTTTGAACCCACCTCCCGCAGTTACCTTGCGGGTGTGCAGCAAATGGTGGACGGCCAGCGAGCTGAGCTGGACGCCGCCGGCAAGCGCAGCGAGGAACTGCGCGCCCAGACCACGCTGCTGCTGCAGATCTGCACCGGCGTGTCGCTGCTGCTGGGCGCTCTGCTGGCTTGGGTGCTCACCATCAGCATCACCCGCCCGCTGCGTCAGGCCGAAGCCATTGCAGAGACCATCGCTAACATGGACCTGACCGGCGCTCCCCAGGCGAGCTACGCCAATGACGAAACCGGCCACCTGCTGCGCGCCCTGGATGCCATGCGCAGCGCGCTGCACAGCTCGCTGCGGCAAGTGCGTGGCGTGGTGGACAGCATTTCCACTGCCAGCACCCAGATCGCCATCGGAAACCAGGACTTGAGCGCACGCACCGAGCAGACCGCCAGCAGCCTGCAGGAGACCGCTAGCTCGATGGAAGAGCTCACCAGCACCGTGCGCCAGAGCGCAGACTCCGCTGTGCAGGCCAACCAGCTGGCTGCATCGGCCGCGCAGGTGGCGCAGCGAGGTGGTGAGGTGGTCGCACAAGTGGTGAACACCATGGACGAGATCAACGCCAGCAGCAAGAAGATTGCCGACATCATCGGCACCATCGACGGCATCGCGTTTCAGACGAACATCCTTGCGCTCAATGCTGCCGTGGAGGCAGCGCGCGCAGGCGAGCAGGGCCGCGGTTTTGCGGTGGTGGCCAGCGAAGTGCGTTCGCTGGCCCAGCGCTCGGCCAACGCGGCCAAGGAAATCAAGACACTGATCGGCGTGTCGGTGGAGAAGGTCGAATCCGGTTCTGCGCTGGTGCAGAACGCGGGCAGCACCATGACCGAAATCGTCAGCTCAGTGCGCCGCGTATCCGACATCATCGGCGAGATCAGCGCCGCGGCGTCCGAGCAAAGCCTGGGCATTGGCCAGGTGAACGTGGCCGTGAGCCAGCTGGACCAGATGACGCAGCAGAATGCCGCGCTGGTGGAAGAATCCACTGCCGCCGCCGAGAGCCTGAAGGATCAGGCCTCGCGCCTGTCCGACGTGGTGGGGGCGTTCCGCCTAGGCAACGGGGTGCAGAGCGCTTCCAGCGCTTCTGGCGCATATGGCCTGCCGGCACCACAGCCCGGGCAGCAGCTGCGTGTGAGCTGAGCGCGCGGCAGTTCATGCCCATGCGGCGCCCCCGCTGACAGAGAGATTTCTCACACCAGAAAATCCTCCGCGGACATTCACTTCACGGCGAGCCGTCGTCCTGCGGCTCGCACGTTTTTTTCATCAGGACCATGTAGAGGAATACCATGTATAAAAACCTCGCAGCCACGCTCGTGGCCGCCTGTTTTTTCGCCCCCGTTTTTTCCCAGACCACACCCGCCAAGGGCAGCGCCGCCGAGCCCGTCAAGGCTGGTTTTGTCTATGTTTCGCCCATCACCGAGGCGGGCTGGACGCGCCAGCACGAAGAAGGCCGAAAGGCCGTTGACGCGGCGCTGGGCCCGCAGGTGAAGACCACCTTCGTCGAGAACGTGGCCGAAGGCGCCGACGCCGAACGCGTGATCCGCGACCTGGCTGCCACCGGCCACCAGATCATCTTCACGCCCAGCTTCGGTTACATGGAGCCCACGCTCAAGGTGGCGCAGGACTTCCCCAACGTGAAGTTCGAATCCATCACTGGCTACAAGCAGGCCTCCAATGTGGCCACGGCCAACGCGCGCTACTACGAAGGCCGCTACCTCGCAGGCATTGCGGCGGGCCGCATGAGCAAGACGGGCGTGGCCGGGTTTGTGGCCGGCTTCCCCATCCCCGAGGTGCTGCAGGGCATCAATGCCTTCACCCTGGGCATGCGCTCGGTGAACCCGCAGGCCACCGTCAAGGTGGTGTGGCTCAACGTGTGGTTCGACCCGCCCAAGGAGCGTGACGCCGCCATGGCGCTGTTCAACCAGGATGTGGATGTGATTGCGTTCCACACCGGCTCTACCGCCGTGATGGCGGCCGCGCAGGAGCGCGGCAAGATGGCGGTGGCCTACCACTCGGACATGCGCAAGACCGGGCCGGACGCCCAGATCGTGGCCGTGACACACCAGTGGGGGGCGTACTACACCGAGCGTGTACGCGCCGTGCAAAACGGCACCTGGAAAAGTGCCAATGTGTGGGGCGGCGTGCGCGAGGGCATGATCCGCGTCGGTGATTTCGGCGCCAAGGTGCCTGCCGCCGTGCAGCAGGAGGTGCTGGCCGCGCAAAAGACCATCGGAAGCGGCAAGCTCCAGCCTTTCCGCGCAGGCAAGGCGCCGGTGCGCGACAACGAAGGGCAGGAGCGCATCGCCCCCGGCCAAGCGCTGACGGACGCGCAGATTCTGCAGATGAACTGGCTGGTCGAAGGCGTGGTGGGCAAGCTGGCGCGCTGAGCGGCTCGCACCACAACAACGCGTTTGCCGCCAACCCCATAGCCACTATGGGGCGCGCCGTATACAAGCGGCGCCCCCTGCCGCTAAGCTTGCTCCCATGCCTGTATACCGATCTGCCCTTTTGCGCTTTGCCGACGACGGCCGCGCCCTGTATGACGAAGATGGCCTGCTGGCCGTGGGCCCCGACGCCCAGGGGCGCCAGCGTGTGCTGGCGGCGGGTGCCTGGCAGGCCCTGGCACCGCAGTTTGCGGGCGAGCCCGTGGTGCACCTGCCGGGGCGCATCCTGGCGCCGGGGTTTGTGGACATGCACATCCACTTTCCACAGACCGATGTGATCGGCTCCCCTGCCGACGGCCTGCTGCCCTGGCTGGAGAACTACACTTTTCCCCACGAATCGCGGTTTGTGGACCCTGGCTACAGCCAGCAGGTGGCCGAGTTTTTTGTGGCCGAACTGCTGCGCAACGGCGTGACCACGGCACTGGCGTTTTCCACCTCGCACCCTGCATCGGCCGATGCCCTGTTTGCCGAGGCGCAGCGCCAGCAGATGCGCCTGATCACCGGCAAGGTGCTGCAGGACCGCCACTCGCCCGACGGCGTGCGCGACGACACCGAGCAAAGCCTGATCGACACCGAGGCGCTGATCCAGCGCTGGCATGGCGTGGACCGCCTGGGCTATGCCATCACCCCGCGTTTTGCCCCCACCAGCACAGCCGAGCAGCTGCGCGGCGCGGGCGAGCTGGCCGCGCGCTACCCCGATGTGTGGATCCAGTCGCATGTGGCCGAAAACCTGGACGAGATCCGCTGGGCGCGTGAGCTGTTCCCGGCTTCGCGCAGCTACCTCGGGGTGTACGACGACTTCGGCCTGATGCGCGAGCGGGCGGTGTACGCCCACTGCATCCACTTTGACGACGACGACCGTGCGCTGATGCGCGACACGGGCGCCACGGCGGCCGTCAGCCCCACCAGCAACCTGTTTCTGGGCAGCGGCTTTTTTGACTACGCCGGGGCCGACCGCGTGGGCTTTGGCTATGGCCTGGCCAGCGACGTGGGCGGGGGCACCAGCTTCAGCCCGTTTCACACCATGATGGCGGCCTACTACGTGGGGCGAGAGGGCCAGACCAAGCAGGGCCTGAGCCTGTCGCCCCAGCAGCTGTGGTGGCAGCACACGGCGGGTGCCGCCCGGGCGCTGGGCCTTGCGGGTGTGGTGGGCAATCTGCAGCCCGGCTGCGAGGCCGACTTTGTGGTGCTCAACCCCCAAGCCACGCCGTTGCTGGCGCGCAAGACCCAGCAGGCGCGCAACCTGGAAGAGCTGTTGTTTGCGCTGATCGTGCTCGGCGATGACCGGGTGGTGGAGCAAACCGTGATTTCTCAAGCAAAATACGGCTCCCGCGCCTGATCATCAAGCGCTAACAGCTACACATTTAATAGCGCCCGGCGGTTTTCATGAAAAGCAGCCAGGCCACTGCGCAGGGAGTTCTGCTATGAGCATCAAGAGCGACAAATGGATCCGCCGCATGGCGGCAGAGCACGGCATGATCGAGCCCTTCGAACCCGGCCAGGTGCGCGAGGCCGAGGGCCGCAAGATCATCAGCTACGGCACCAGCAGCTATGGCTACGACATCCGCTGCGCACCCGAATTCAAGGTGTTCACCAACATCCACAGCACGGTGGTGGACCCCAAGAACTTCGACGAGAAGAGTTTTGTGGATTTCGAGGGCGACAGCTGCATCATCCCGCCCAACAGCTTTGCGCTGGCGCGCACGGTGGAGTACTTCCGCATCCCGCGCAATGTGCTCACCATCTGCCTGGGCAAAAGCACCTACGCGCGCTGCGGCATCATCGTCAACGTGACCCCGTTCGAACCCGAGTGGGAAGGCTATGTGACGCTGGAGTTCAGCAACACCACGCCACTGCCCGCGCGCATCTACGCGGGCGAAGGCTGCGCCCAGGTGCTGTTTTTCGAGAGCGACAAGGACGATGTCTGCGAGGTCAGCTACCGCGACCGTGGCGGAAAGTACCAGGGCCAGGTGGGTGTGACGCTGCCCAAGGCCTGATTCGGTGCGGGGGCGCGGCCTGGCTTCCGGGCTTTCGTCCTACGTGGCCTCAGCCGCTTGGCTGAATGGCAGGCCTCGGCGGTTTTTTTAGCATGAACCCATGCCGCCGCGTGGTCTGGCGGCTGGATGGAGCCTTGCCATGCTGACCTTAGCTGCACCTTCTGCGCCCGCCACCCAGGCCGAGGCCCTGTGCCCGGCGCTGGCTGCCGGGGCCCTCGCTGGTGGCCCAACGGCCACCTACTGGCCTTGTGAGCTGCTCAATGCGTTTGTGCTGAAGATGGCCGCCAGCGGACACTGCGTGAACATGTCCATGATGCTGGGCCACCGCCCCTATGCGCTGGAGCAACTGGCGCTGGCGCGCGGTTCTGCAGATGGCGAATTGCACCACCTGGCCGCCCAGCTGCAGTCCTACTTCGATACACCACAGTCCAGATAGCCAGCGCGTCGTCAGCGCTGCTGCAACCACAACCTCTCTAGGCTCTCAGGCCTCTCAGGCCTCCACGCAAACCCGGTTGCGGCCCTGGCCCTTGGCTTCGTAGAGCGCCATGTCCCCGCGCCGCAGGATGGCGGCGCCGCTGTCATCAGCGCCCCGCATGCTGGCCACGCCAGCGCTCACGGTGATGGTGCCCACCACCGGGTCCTGCTGTTGGGCCATGGCCGTGACCAGCGTCTGGGCAATGGCCCGCGCGCCTTCCAGGTCGGTGTCGGGCAGCAGTGCCACAAATTCCTCCCCCCCCAGCCGGGCGATCACGTCCGAGCCGCGCAGCCGCGTTTCAAGCGTGCGCGCCAGCCGGCGCAGGACCTCGTCCCCGGCCTCGTGGCCGTAGGTGTCGTTCACGCGCTTGAAATGGTCCACATCCACGGCGATCAGGCTCAGCGGTCGGGTGCTGCGCCGGGCCAGCGCCAGTGCAAACGCCATCTGCGTCTCAAAGCCGCGCCGGTTGAGCAGCCCAGTGAGGGCGTCGGTGCGGGCCTGCAGGTCGAGGGCGCGGTTGGCGGCCTCCAGCTCCAGGGTGCGCAGGCGCACCTTTGCTTCCATGGCCTCGCGGGCAGCCAGTAGCCGGTGGGTCATGCGGCCCAGCGCCTGCGAGAGCTGGCGCACCTCGCGGTTGCTGTGCACGGCCGGGATGTTGCTGCCGGGTCGGCCTGCCTCGACGGCGCTGGCGGCGTCTGCCAGCGCATAGAGGTCTTCGCTCAGGCGGCGCGCGGCCAGCCAGGCCAGGGCCGAGGCCAATAGGGCCGCTGTGAGGCCAATGGCCAGGGCCATGCGCACGGTGCGGTCGGCCTCGGCAAACGCCAGCTCGACCGGCTGGCGCGCCACGATGCGCCAGCCCAGGTCGCTGGCGGCATTGCGGGGTTGGAGCTGCGTGGCGGCCGTGAGGTAGCGCTTGCCATCGAGCCAGGGCACCACGGCAGTCTGCAGGCGCCCGCCGTCGCGGTTGTTGTTGATACGGATGCCCTCGGGCAAGCGCTGTCCGGAGGCTTGCAGCATGGTGCCATGTCGCCGGGGCGCCAGGATCATCTGGCCCTGGCGGTCAAAGATGAAAAGTTCCAGCGCTGTTTCGGCTGAGGTGGCCGGCGTGAGGCCTTCGAGTACCTGGCGCGACCATTCCCAGCTGCCATGGATACCCAGCACTCCCACGGTGGTGGGGCCGATGCGGATGGGGGCGGCGAAGTCCACAAACCGGTGGGGCTCGCCAGACGCTGTGGGGGGCAGCAGGCTCTCCAGCAACTGGGCGGGGTGCACATCGCCCACATGCACTTCTTGCAGGCCGCGCTGGAACCAGGGGCGGTGCGCCACGCTGTGGCCCAGCAGCAGGCCGCCGGTGGCGTTGCGCACCACCCCTTGTGCGTCGGCCACGCCGATCCATACGTTGCTGGGCTGCATGGCCTGGCTGCGGGCCAGCATGTGCTGGGCCTCGGGCGAGTCCAGCCCTGCGGACCAGACCATAGCGGCACTGGCCAGCACCTCGGCCTCCAGGCTGCGCTGCATCAGCCCGGCAGCCAGGACTTTGCCTGCGTTTTCGGTCACGGCCTGCAGCGAATCCCCCGCGTCGCGCTGGATGCGGTGTTTGAGCAGCTCGCCAAAGCCCAGCGACAGCAACACGGCCAGCGCAATGACCAGCGTGCCGAACACCAGCGCAATCTGCATGCGCAGGCTGTGGTCGGAAAAGCGTGCGAGCAGGGCCATCAGGCGGGCCTGTCAGGTGGATGAGGCGGGCTGAGCGGCGCCCTGGCGCAGGGCCAGCCGCGCGGCGGCCAGGTCCCAGCCGGCCCAGCCACAGCTCTTGAACAGCACCGGCCCGGCGGGTGCACGGTGCATCCACGGGCCGCAGACCACGTCCTGCAGCACGGGCAGGGTGGTCACGTCCAGCCCGGCTCGCAGCAGGTCTCCTGCCTCGTGGCTGGCATCGGCCGTGTCCACCACGATGCTGCCGTGGTGTGCCACATGCAGGCACAGCGCGGGCGCCAGCTCGGCCATGGTGGGGGTGAATGCGCCCACGGCGGTGATGAACGCGTCTGGCCGGGGTGTGGCATGCAGCACCAGGCTGCTGGCCGTGGTGCAGGCCGCCACCAGGGGGCAGTGGGCCAGGGCCGCGTCAGCATCGGCCACCACCCGCACCTGGGCGCCCAGCGCGCGCACCTGTGTCGCCAGGGTTTCGGCACTGGCCATGCTGCGCGAGCTGATCCAGACCTCCTGCACGCCCAGCCCCTCCACAAAGGCCTCGGCATGGGCCAGGCCCTGCACCCCGGCGCCCACGATGAGCAAGGGGCCCTGCGGTACTGGTGCCAGGTGCCGCGCAGCCAGCAGCGAGACCGCGGCCGTGCGCCGGGCTGTGACCGTAGGGCCGTCCAGCACCAGCTGGCGTGCGCCGGTGGCGATGTCGAACACCACCACGTCGCCCTGGATCGAGGGGCGCCCGGTGCCCGCGTTGGCGGGCGTGAACGTGATGAGCTTGGTCATGGCCACACTGCGGTCGGTGGCGGGCATCAGGAACAGGCTGCCGCCCTGGGCCAGGGGCAACACGCTGCGGGCGGGCACCGAGACGGTGCTGTCGTGCAGCAGCTGGGCGATTTCGTCGGCCAGCGCGGACCAGGGTAGGCGCTGTGCGGTGGCGGCGGCATCCAGCGTGCCTGCGGCCAGGGTGGAGGGTGCAAAAGACATGGCCTGACTGTACACAGCGGCCAGCGTTTCCGGGCTGTTTGGCGGGTGCAATCCCCCGTTTCTCAGGGCATTCCCGGGCTTGCCCCACAGACTGGCTTAGAGCGGATATCAAAACCCAGCGCAGCGGTTCTGGCTAGGCGCCGCGTCGGAGGCAGTACGAGTAGTACGACAAGACGCGGCAACGACGCCAGAAGGGTTTTTTTAGCCGCTCTCAGTGCGTGGCCCCGGCCTGCAAGGTGATGTCCTGGGGCGCCAGCACAGCGGCCCACAGCGCGGCGTGGATGCCGCGCACCATGTCGCGCAGCGGCAGGTGGGGCGCGCCTTGCCCGGTGAGCCAGGGCACATGCACAAAGCCGCCCCGCGCCCCGGCAGGGCCCGCGCCCTGGGCCAGCAGATGCAGCAAGCCATACAGCACATGGTTGCAAACGAAGGTGCCTGCCGTCTGCGACACCTCGCAAGGCAAGCCCGCACGTTGCACGGCGCGCAGCATGGCCTTGATGGGCAGGCTGGCAAAGTAGGCGGCGGGCCCCTCGGCCGCCACGGGGGTGTCGATGGGCTGGGCGCCGGTGTTGTCGGGGATGCGGGCATCGTTGATGTTGATGCCGATGCGCTCCAGCGACAGCGCACTGCGCCCGCCCGCCAGGCCCAGGCACACCGTCAGCGCGGGCTGGTGCGTGTGCACCAGCGCCGCCAGCCGCTGCAGCGACTGCCCGAACACCGTGGGCAGCTGCGCGGCCACCACCCGGTGGCCGCCAATGCGCTGGCCCTGCAGCGCCTGGGCGATGAGCCAGCTGGGGTTGAGCGGGTCGCCACCGAACGGGTCAAAGCCCGTGAGCAGGATCACCGGGGCGGGTGCGGGCGTGAGGTGCTGGGTGTTGTTGATCATGGCGGGCGTCAACCAGGAGAGGATCAGGGGCTGTGCGGCAGGTGCACATCGTAATTCGCTGCACCGCCGTCGGTACGGCGCGTAATATTGGGCATGGCCTTCCACCCGCAGGAGGGCGCAGGAGAACCAGAATGAAATGGGAAGGCAATCGCGAATCCGACAACGTGGAAGACCGCCGCAGTGGTGGCGGTGGCGGGGGCGGGTCACCGGTGTTCGGCGGGCGCAGCATTGGCATCGGCACCATCGTCATCGCCCTGCTGGGGGGCTGGGTGCTGGGCATCAATCCGTTGACGATTCTGGGGCTGCTCAGTGGTGGCGGGCCACCCGCCCATGTGCAACAGCAGCCGGGGCCTGTGCAGCGCCCGCCCGCAGACGACACCATGGCCCGTTTTGTGTCTACCGTGCTGGCTGACACCGAGGACGTGTGGGGCCAGGTGTTCCGCCAGGGGGGCGGCCGGTACCAAGAGCCGCGCCTGGTGCTGTTCCGGGGCGCAACGCCCACGGCCTGCGGCACGGGCCAGGCGGCGATGGGCCCTTTTTATTGCCCGGCCGACCAGAAGGTCTACATCGACCTGGGCTTTTACGAAACCCTCAAGAACCGTCTGGGCGCCCCCGGCGACTTTGCACAGGCCTATGTGATTGCCCATGAGGTGGGCCACCATGTGCAGAACCAGCTGGGCATCAGCGGCAAGGTGGACCAGATGCGTGGCCGCGTGAGCAAGGCCGAATACAACGCACTGTCGGTGCGGCTGGAGCTGCAGGCCGACTGTTTTGCGGGCGTGTGGGCCCACCATGCGCAAAACGCGCGCCAGATCCTGGAGCAGGGCGATGTGGAAGAAGCCATGAACGCGGCCGCCAAGATTGGCGACGACGCCTTGCAGCGCGCCCAGGGCGGCGCCGTGGTGCCCGAGAGCTTTACCCACGGCACCAGCGCCCAGCGCCAGCGCTGGTTCCACAACGGCCTGCAGAACGGCAGCGTGAAGGCCTGCGACACCTTCGCCGCACGCAGCCTGTAGGCGGAAGCAGCCCGCACGGGTTTTGAAGGCCACGGCCCATGTCCTCTGCAGTGCCCCTGGCGGCGCCATCCCACCGGGCGCCTGACCCCGCAACGCAGCCCTCGGGCGCGGCGGCGGCATGGTCTGCGGCGGCGGTCACCGTGCCCCATGCGGTGGGCCTGGGGCTGCTGGCCTTTGCGCCTCTGGCGGGCAGCTACTCATTGGCGGCGCTGGCCCTGTGGTCGGCCGCGCTGCCAGGCCTGCTGCTCACGCTGCTGGCGCCCCGGGCGGGCGTGGTGTATGCGCCCACCACGGTGGTGGCGCTGCTGTTTGCGGCCGTGCTGGCCACGGCCCATGGCGCGGCGCCCGCGCTGGGGCTGAATGCGCGGCAGGTGCTGGCTGTGAGCGGGGCCACGGTGGCCCTGGCGTTTGTCTTCCAGTGGCTGCTGGGTGTGCTGCGGCTGGCGTCGGTGGCGCGTTTCTTGCCCATTTCGGTCACCCATGGCTTTGCGGCGGGCGTGGGCCTGTCGATGGTGCTGGGCCAGGTGCGCAACGGCTTTGGCGCGGGGGTGGCCGCGCCCTGGGATGCCCTGCTGGGCTGGCATGCGCTTGCGGCCGGGGCCGTGGTGGGGCTGGCCTGGTGGCTGCGTGGCCGCTGGCCCCGCATGCCCGGCCTGCTGACGGCGGTGGCCGTGGTGGCGTTGGCCGTGGCCCTGGCTGGCTTCTGGGGCGTCGGGCTGGGGGCCGTGTTTGTGCCCGCCGTGCAGCCCAGCGCATTTGCTTGGCCGCCGCTGCCCGACTGGAGCGGCATCCCCTGGATGGCCCTGGCGCAGCAGCAGGGCTCGGCCCTGGTGGTGCTGGCGCTCTTGATGGCGCTGGTCAACAGCCTGGAAATCCTGGTCTTCAACCAGGAGCTGGAGCTGGACCACGGCCTGCGCGGCGACGCCAACCTGGCCCTGCGCCGCGAGAGCCTGCTGGGCGCGCTGTGTGGCCTGGCCGGGATGATCCCGGCATCGACCAGCGCGTCACGCTCGCGCATTGTGCTGGCGCAGGCCGGTGCATCGCGCGATGCCCCGCGCTGGCACGCCGCCATCATGCTGGGTGTGGCCATCACGGGGCCATGGTGGCTGCACTGGGTTCCCATGGCATGCCTGGCGGGTGGGCTGGTGCTGGCGGGGCTGATGCAGGTGCCGGGGCTGATGTGGTCGCTGGGCTATGCGCGCCGCTCGCGCGTGACCTGGGCGCAAAGCTGGCTGGTGGCCCTGGTGTTTGCGGTGATGGGCGGTGTGGGCGCGCTGGTGGCGGGCCTGGTGGTGGCCACCTTTGTGCTGCTGCACGACTCGGCCGCCACGGTGCTGCGCCATGTGCGGCTGGATGGCGAGCTGCGTTCGCGGCGCCTGCGCCGGGCGGGCTCGGACACCTGGCTGGCGCCGCGCATGAACCAGGTGGCCGTGTTCGAGCTGCAGGGCGTGATGTCGTTTGGCGTGGCGGCCCACCTGGCCGAGCAGGTGCGCATGCTGCTGCAGCCGCGCCACCGCTGGGTGATTCTGGACGCGGGCCGTGTGCCCGCCTGGGACAGCACGGCGCTGGCCCAGCTGCGCGCGCTGGTGCGCGACCTGGGCCAGCAGGGCATTGCCGCCGCCGTGGCTGCGCTCGACCCCCTGGCCGCCGAACACGCGGGCGAACATGTGCGCGCCTTTGCCGACCTGGACCGCGCGCTGGAATGGGCCGAGGCCGGCATCCTGGCCCAGCGCCCCATCGAGCAGCGCCCCGCGCGCCCCGAGCGCGACCTGCTGGGCGAAATCGGCGAAGGCGTGCCCCGTGCCGCCGCCGATGCGCTCATGGCCCTGCTGGAGCCGCTGGACGTGCCCGCCCACGGCGTGGTCTTCCGCGCGGGCGACACCGACCACGACCTGCTGGTGGTCAAGTCGGGCCACATCACCCTGGTGACCTTGTGGCCGCCCGACAAGGGGCTGCGCCTGGCCACCGTGGGGCCGGGCATGGCCTTTGGCGAGATGGCCTTCCTCAACGGCGCGGCCCGCAGCGCTTGCGCCGGGGCCGAGCGCGGGGCTGCGCATCTGGTGCGGCTGTCGCGCGCGCACTTTGACGCCTGGGCTCGGCAGTACCCCGAGGCTGCGCTCACAGTGATGAATAACCTCGCGCAGATCGGGGCGAGGCGGCTGGCGGTGACCACACGCCAGTTGCGGGCCGTTCTGGAGTGACTTTTGCATGCAAAAATTGGCCTCTGCGCGCAATGGGTAAGCATTTTTAGCTATAAAAATAATAGTAAACATGTGCCCCCACGCCGCCCGTGGACCTGTGTGGCATACCACTCTGCAGCGCAAAAAATCGCTTTTTGGGCCACCGGTGCGACAATAGAGGGCTGCGAGCCTGTTCATGACCTCGCACGGCCCCCGGGGTCGTGGGAGATCGTGAGCAGGTTCTAGCGCAACGCCCCAACAGTCCCCGGCGCACGGCACATTGCCCGCTGGGGCCCTTTCTGCGGCGTTGCACTCCTCGCCGGGCCACCAGCCCGGCTGCGGTTTGCGCCTTGCAGCCAGCCCCCTCCCAAGGGCGTGCCACATTGCTCAGACATAAATTCAGCGTCGCCTACAAACACGCTTTTAATGACTAGTTCCTTCTCCAATCTATCGCTGGCCGAGCCGCTGGCACGTGCCGTGGCCGAAATGGGCTACGAGTCCATGACGCCCATCCAGGAGCAGGCCATTCCGGTCGTGCTCACCGGCCAGGACGTAATGGGTGCCGCCCAGACCGGCACCGGCAAGACCGCCGCCTTCTCGCTGCCCCTGCTGCAGCGCCTGCTCAAGCACGAAAACAGTTCCACCTCGCCCGCGCGCCACCCGGTGCGCGCCCTGGTGCTGCTGCCCACGCGCGAGCTGGCCGACCAGGTGGCCCAGCAGATCGCGCTGTATGCCAAACACACCAAGCTGCGCAGCACGGTGGTGTTTGGCGGCATGGACATGAAGCCCCAGACCATCGAGCTGAAAAAAGGCGTCGAGGTGCTGGTGGCCACGCCAGGCCGTCTGCTCGACCACATCGAGGCCAAGAACGCGGTGCTCAACCAGGTCGAGTACGTGGTGCTCGACGAGGCCGACCGCATGCTGGACATCGGCTTCCTGCCCGACCTGCAGCGCATCCTGAGCTACCTGCCCAAGCAGCGCACCACGCTGCTGTTCAGTGCCACCTTCTCGCCCGAGATCAAGCGCCTGGCCAGCAGCTACCTGCAGAACCCCATCACCATTGAGGTGGCCCGCCCGAACGAGACGGCCTCCACGGTGGAGCAGCGCTTCTACAGCGCCAATGACGACGACAAGCGCCGCGCCATCCACCAGGTCCTCAAGACCCGGGGGCTCAAGCAGGCCTTCATCTTCGTGAACAGCAAGCTTGGCTGCGCCCGTCTGGCGCGCAGCCTGGAGCGCGAAGGCCTCAAGACCGCCGCCCTGCACGGCGACAAGAGCCAGGACGAGCGCCTCAAGGCGCTCGAAGCCTTCAAGAAGGGCGAAGTGGACCTGCTGGTGTGCACCGACGTGGCCGCGCGGGGCCTGGACATCAAGGATGTGCCCGCCGTGTTCAACTTCGACGTGCCTTTCAACGCCGAAGACTACGTGCACCGCATCGGCCGCACGGGCCGTGCAGGCGCATCGGGCCTGGCCGTGACCCTGGTGTCGGGCAGCGATGCCCGCCTGGTGGCGGACATCGAGAAGCTCATCAAGAAGAAGATCGAGCTGGAAGCCGTTGAATACGACGAAGACCAGCCCCGGGGCCGCATCAACGACGGCCGCCGCGCCTGGCGCGAAGCGGGCGAGACGGGCGATGGCCGCGACGCCCTGGGTGCATCGGCCCCCCGCCGTGAGCGGGATCGTGACCACCGCAGCGGCCGTGAATCCCGTGAGTCCCGCGATCCACGCGATCAGCACCGGGGCTTCCGTCCCGCCGCGATCTCGCGCGACCCGTTCTTCGAAAAACCCTACGAAGCCAGCGTTGCCTCCGACGCCGCACCCGCCTGGGAAGCCGCCACCAAGGCTGCGCCGCGCAGCAGCATCTCGGCCAACATCAAGCCCAAGCGCAAGGTGGCCGCGCTGTTCAAGGCCGCCGCCCAGCCAGAAACTTCGGCGCAGTAAGCGCCGGTTTTTAGAAGGTTTTTTGGCCTCTACGGCGCGACTGTCAAGCGCTGTTAGCTATTTATTTGATAGCCAATGCCTGGTCCGCCTGTGCATGCAGGCGGTGATCGGCGCGCAGGTGGGGGGCCAGCCCGCGCAACAGGGCTGCGTCGATGGCGCTGAACGTGAGAACAGCGCCGCCCTGCACCTGAGCAAACCGCCGCGCCTCCGCCGCGCCCGCAAACGCTGGCAGGTTGCCCGCCCGCATGGGCCCCAGGGCCGATGAGCCCGCCACGTACACCGCCTGGTGTGCGTCCACCCAGGCACCGGTGCCGGCATCGCTCACGTAACGGGCCACGATGGCATCGGGCGTGCGGCCCCGCGTGTAGTGCGCCACATTGCCCAGGTACAGCATCAGGCTCAGCGGCGAGTCGAAAAAATACGCATCCCCCTGCGCAAAAATGACCTGCGCCGCCCAGGCCCGCGCCCGCGCCGGGTACATGCCACACACGGGACAGCGCGCGTCGGTGGGCACCTCGCGCGCAGCGGCCAGGGGCAGGCCGGAGGTTGGGTCGTATGGTGTGGGTGGGGCGACGATGCACACATCGTCGCCCGGGCCGGGAAGGGCGGCGGATGACGCCGTGCCGTTGCCCCGCCGCCATCGCCACGCAGCCCCAGCGGCCGCGCCTGTGCCCAGCACCAGCAGGGCTGTCAGTGCTGCACGCCGGTTGGGTGGCGGGCAGGTGCTGGAGGTGGTGGAAGCAGTGCGGTGCAGCAGGCGCATGGCAGTGTCACATGCGGGTGTCGTGCAAGGCGCCGCCGCTCAGGTCCACCATGGCTGGCTGGATCTCGGCGAACCGCAGCACCTTGCCACCGTACTCGGCGGCGAACTTCCGGGCGTCGGCTTCTTGCGCAAAACTGCCGATGGTGGGGCCCATGGAGCCGTGGCGCTTGCCACCCACCACGTAGACGGCGGTTTTGCCGTCGATCCAGTGGCCCTGCGGCGCGTTCCAGTCGGCTTGGCCCATGTCCTGCACATACACGGCTTGCACGGCTCGCACCTGCTCACCCGCCAGCAGGGTGCTGAACAGCTCCACCGTGTCGCAAAAGAACGAGGGCTTGCTCTGACCCGCAAAGTGCACCTGAGCCTTGGGGCCGGGGTAGTCGGCCAGCAGCATGCCATCGAGTTCGCAGCTGGTGGTGCGGTCGATTTCTATGGGGGCAAGGGATTGGGCGCCCGTGTCCGCCTGGCTGCAGCCCGTGATGCCGGTGAGTGTGCCCAGCGAGGCGAGGGCCGCCCAGCCGAGCAGCTGGCGCCGCGTGGCGCAGGCGCATTCATATTTTTTTGTCATGGTTTGAATCTCCAGCCCGCCAGCGCCAGCGGCACCACGATCCAGCCACCCATCACCGCGCCCATGAGCCATGGCTTGGCCAGGGCGGGGGGCACGATGCTGGTCAGGCCGTACAGGGTGCGCACGTCTTCCAGCGAGAACACGTTGAGGATGCGGAACACGTCCGCAGGGTTGAGCAGCAGCAGGTAGGCCATGGCCTCGCCGCCGTGGCTGCCGCCCGTGGCCACCAGGGCGCCGAGCAGCAGCAGGTCGAACACCAGCACGAAGAAGAACCATGCGGCGATCGCCAGCCCCGAGGCGCGCGTGCGCTCGCGCACCAGCACCGACAGCAGCAGGGCCAGGCTCAGGAACGCCAGGCCCAGCAGCACGGCGCTGGCCATGAAGCCACCGTAGTGGAACAGCCCGCCCCAGCCGAACTGGCGGTACAGCAGCACCGCCACCAGCGCAAAACCCGCCAGCGTGGACACCGTGAGCGCGCCCGCCAGCCCCAGGTACTTGCCCAGCAGCAGCTCCAGCCGCGTGAGGGGCAGTGACAGCAGCAGGTCGAGCGAGCCGCGCTCGCGTTCGCCCACGATGGCATCGAAGCCCAGCAGCAGCGCGATCAGCGGGATCAGGTAGATCACCAGGCTGACCAGGCTGGCGATGGTGAACTCGATGGAGCGCAGGCCCACCGTGCCCTGCTGCGCGCCGCCGAAGTAGGTGATGGCCAGCGAGAATACAGTGAACACCAGGGCCACCGCCAGCACCCAGCGGTTGCGCATGCGGTCGCGGAATTCCTTGGCGGCGATGGTGAGGATCTGGGTGAATTCCATGCTAGCTCCTGCGAAGGTCGAAGTACAGGTCTTCGAGGGAGGGCTCGTGGATCTGCACGTCCGCGAGCCGCGTGCCCAGCGGCGCCAGGGCCGCGAGCGCGGCGACCTTCAGCTCGCGGGGGCAGGTCAGGCGCAGGCCCTCGGGCGTGGGCAGTGGGGTGATGCCCGGCAGCAGGGCCAGTGCCTGTTGCGCAGCCGGAACATCGGCCGGAGCAAGCACGAGGTCGATGGCCAGCGGCATGTGCGCACGCTCGCGCAGCGCCTGCACGCTGCCCAGGGCCTGCAGTCGGCCTGAGGCGAGGATGGCCAGGCGGTCCACACGCTCTTGCAGCTCGGCCAGGATGTGGGAGGTGATGACGATGGTCACGCCCCGGGCCTGCAAGCCCCGCAGCGTGGCGTAGAAGTCGCGGATGGCCTGCGGGTCCAGGCCGTTGGTGGGCTCGTCCAGCAGCAGCACCTGCGGGTTGCCCAGCAGCGCCTGCGCGAACCCGAGGCGCTGGCGCATGCCCTTGGAGTATTCGCGCACCGGGCGGTTGCCCGCGTGGGCCAGGCCTACCTGGTCAAGCAGCGCATCGCATTGGGCCAGCGGCGCGGCCTTGAGGCGGGCAAAGAAGCGCAATGTCTCCAGTCCGCTCAGGTTGTCGTACAGCACAACGTTCTCGGGCAGGTAGCCCAGGTGGCGCCGCGCGGTGCGAAAGTCGCGGCCCGACACGCTGGTGCCGTCCACGCGGATCTCGCCGGAGGTGGCGGGCACCAGGCCTAGGACCAACTTGAACAGCGTGCTCTTGCCCGCGCCGTTGTGGCCGATGAGGCCCAGGATCTCACCGCGCTCGATGCGCAGGTCGATGCCGTCCACGGCGTGGTGTGCGCCGTAGTGCTTGTGGGCGCCCAGCACCTCGATGGCGGGGCCGGCGCGTGGGTCAATGGGGGGAGGGTTGCGGGTCACGCTGAAGATTCCGTTCGGGTGTGTTCGGCTGCGCGGGCGACTGCGCAAGCGGCTGCATGCGGGGCTTCGGGTCCACCACGGTGGGCACGCGCAGCACAGGGAACTGCTGGCCCACCAGGCGCAGGGCCTGCACGGCGGGGCTGGCCAGGAGCAGCTTGATGGCGGGGTGGCGCCAGGTGAGGCGGTCCACCATGTCGTTGGCTTCGTAGGGCACGTCGCCCACGCCGTTGCCGTCGCGGTCCCAGCCCAGGTAGTTGCTCCAGTAGTTGCCCAGGGGGCCGCCCCAGCGCTCGTCGCGGGCGCCCACGTAGCGCACCTGCTCGCGGTTGCCGATGAAGTCGTTGCCGTCCACCACGTTGCGGGTGGAGCCGGCCGACAGGTGCACGCCCACCGTGTTGCGCACCACCCGGTTGCCGCGCAGCGTGGCGTATTCCACGTCGTAGATGAAGAAGCCGCGCTGGTTGTCGGCCACCAGGTTGTTCTCGATGACCGAGTCCTGCAGCGTGCGCAGCATGATGCCGTGGTCGCTGTTGCGGAAGGCCCGGTTGTTGCGCACCACCTGGTCGCGCACTTCCATCAGCGCCAGGCCACCCCGGTTGTTGTAGGTGTCGTTGTCCTCCCACAGGTTGTAGTAGGAGTTCATGTAGTGCGTGCCGTAGCGGCTGTGGTGCAGCTTGTTGCCGCGAAAGACGGCGTGGTGCGACACGTCCACATACAGCGCGTCGCGCACGAAGCTGATGTGATTGCCCTCGATGCGGGCGCCCTGGGTGTTGTACAGCTGCACGCCGTTTCCGCGCTGCGAGGAGTTCACATCGCGCAGGCCGGTGATGGTGTTTTGCAGCACCTGCACGCCGTCGGCCTTCTCGATCCACAGGCCGAACAGGTTATAGGTGAGGTCGCTCTGGCGCACCACGGCGCGGTGCGCGCCAGGGAAGATGTAGATGCCCGCGTTCTGGTCCTTGAGGCTGGTGCCCGAGTCGCGCACGATCAGGCCTTCGATCACCACGTCGGGCGCGGTGACACGGATGGTGTCGCCCGCCTGGCCGCCGCTGAGCGTGGGGCGGTCGATGCCGCGCAGGGTCAGGGCCTTGTCGATGCGCAGGTTCACGCGGTAAAAGCCCCGCTGCACCTCCACCGTGTCGCCCGGCGCCGCAGCCGTGATGGCGGCCTGCAGGTCCTGGCCGGGGCGGACCTGCACGGTGGCAGCTGTGGCAGGAAGCGCGGTCCACAGTGCCAGGGCCGTGGCAACCGCAGCGAGTGCAAGGGGGGACTTCATCACGCCAGTCCCACCACGGCCTTGATGGCCAGGAAGAGTGCTGCGCCGATCAGCAGGTTCTTGAAGCCCACGTAGCTCAGCATGTCCATCACGCCCGCCCGGCGGTAGCGGCCCCGCCACCAGGGGCCGTCCTTCACATAGCGCTTGCCCGACAGGCGGATCAGCACCTCGTACACGCTCCAGCCGAACCACCAGCCGATGATGGCGCCCGACGACAACGTGCCCAGGGCTGTCATCACCCAGGCCAGGCTGGCAGCCACGGCCAGCGAGAAGCCCGCGATCTGCAGCGCGCGTCGCGACGCCCAGCCTTCGCGGCTCCAGGGCCACAGGTGGTCCACCAGCTCCAGCAGTACCCATTGCGGCCAGCGCAGGCCTTGGCTTCCAGCCTTGTGGGCAGGGTGTGCAGGCGTTGTAGGCATGCGTGGGTCGGGTCCCTGGGCGGCCTTGGCTGAGATCTGGTCCTGCACCGTGGCAGGGTGGATCGGGATGAAATAGCCGTTCTTGCCGATGGGCGTGATTTCCAGACCATCTTTCTCGCGGCGCTTGCGTTCCTTGGCCAGGGGCGGGCAGCCCTTGGTGTCGGTGTAGAGCACCATGCAATCGAGGCAGTGCAGGCATTCGCGGTGGTCGATGCGGCCGTCTGCGTCAATCGCCTGCGCGCCGCAGCCCACGGCGCAGGCCTTGCAGCTGTTGCAGTCCTGCTTGCGCTTGAGGCCGAACCAGCGGAACGTGCTGGGCATGGCGAGCGATGCGCCCAGCGGGCAGATGTACTTGCAGTAGGGCCGCTCGATGAAGATCGACACGCCCAGGATGGCCGCCACAAACAGGCTGTAGGGCCAGGCGCGGTTCATCACACCGACCAGGAAGGTGGTCTTGAACGGCTCCACCTCGGCCAGCTTCTCAGCCAGTCCCATCGAGAACATCGACACCACCAGCAACCCGAAGAACACCGCGTACTTGACCCACTTGAGCCGGTCGTGCCACTTCTGCGGCAGCTGGGTCTGAAAGCGCTTGAGGCCCAGGGCGCGTGCGATCTTGTAAATGCCCTCCTGCAGCGAGCCAAACGGGCACATCCAGCCGCAGAACAACCCGCGCCCGAACAGGAACACAGTGGCGATGATGAAGATCCAGAACAGGAAGATGAACGGGTCGGACAGGAACAGCGACCAGGTCCACTGGAACAGCAGTGCGTGGAACCAGGTCAGCACCTGCGTGATGGAGGGCTGGGCCATCTGGCCGAAGCCGATCCAGCCGATGCTGATGGCCCAGAAGCTGTACTTGAACGCGTTCACGGGCCACTTGTTCTTGTGGGTGGAGCGGCGCGTGAGTGTTTCGCGCAGCGCATAGACCACCGTGACGCCCACCAGCAGCAGCGCGAACAGCGCGATGGGCAGGGCCTGCGACTTCCAGATGCGCACCCAGGGCGCATCGGGCTCCTTGACCTCGGGGCGGCCGCCGTCGAGCAGCGCGGCGGGCAGCCAGTACCTGGATTCGAACACCGCAAAACTGCGGTGGCCGGTGGCGCGGTCCACGCGGTTGCCCAGGAAGGCGAACTTCCACGGGTACGCGGCCGAGAACGCCTGCGAGCGGATGATGAAGATGGCCGATTCGTTGTAGCCGGGCGCGCCCGCGGCGTCCAGCCCGTAGAGGTTGAGCGCGTCCAGGTCGCGGAAGGTGAAGGAGTCCGCCCCCTGCTTGACCTGCACGCGGTCGAAGATGCCGCCGCGCACGAAGCCCGAGCCCTTGAACGACTCCTGCCCCGCCGTCTTGATGACGAACAGCGCGTTCTCGCCGTCCTTCAGGCGCGAGCGCAGGCTCTCGAAGCCGTTCTTGCCCAGCAGGCTCTGGCCCACGTCGGGGTGGTTCAGGTCGCCGAACCACAACTCGATGAAGGGCTCGGGGCCCCGTGGCAGGCCCACCTGTTCGGGCTTGACGAGCAGCTGCTGCACGGCGCCCATCTGCACCAGCTGGGCCCAGCTGTAGGCCTGACCGGTGTGGGCAAAACGCGCCGCCTCGCGCACCGTGGGCGCGATGATGCCGGTCTGCCGCGCCACGGCCGCGCCCGAGGCCATGACCACCTGGTTCTGCGCCACCACGGTGACGGTGGCGCCGGAGATGGCATCGACGCCGAGCACGTTCTCTTCGGGGCGCGAGGGGCCGACCTCGATGGTGTCGGTGACCGACTTGCCCAGGTACTGGTTGTTGAAGTTGGTGAGCGCCGATTCCGGAATGCCCAGCAGCAGGATGGGCTCGGAATGCTTGAGCACCTTGACGCCCACGAAGCGGCCATCCTTGTCCATGCCGATCAGCGTGACCACCGGCTTGCCTGAGTAAGCGGGTGTGTCGGTGATGTCGGTGGACAGCATCACATAGCCCAGCAGCTTGGAGCCGTCTCCATAGGCCTCGACATACGGCGGCTGCCCCTTGCGCTCGGAGAACCGCACGGCGCCGGGGAAGGCATCGGTGCACGGCAGCAGCGCGCACAGGTCGCTCGCCGTGGCCAGGTTGGCAGGCAGCTCGGCCTCGTACGCACCCGCATGGACGCGGGGCGCGAGCAGCGCCAGCAACAGGGCTATGCAGCAGGCAGCGATCCGTGGGGCGAGTGAAGTCATCGAACTATTGTTTTGATAGCTGCTAGCGCCCATTGGACGGGCGGTAGATGCTCATTTGATTCAAAAACGGGGCGCAATCTGCGCAACTGGCGCGCACTTAGGCGAGTGCCACCGCGCAAGGGCCGCCCCGCCGCGCTGGTGGCGTCCCCCTTCCCGGCGAAGCCGAGAGAAGGGGGAAGGCGCGCAGCGCCTCAGGGGGATCGCCCCATTCAACCTTCCACGATCATGCGGGTGCGCATTTCAAGGTGCAGCGCATGGCAGAAGTGCGTGCAGTAGCACCAGAACACGCCAGGCTTGTCGGCCACGAAACTCACGGACGCGGTCTCCAGCGGGTTCACGATGAAGTTCACGTTGTAGTTCGGGATCGCAAAACCGTGCGTCAGGTCCTCGATCTTGTCCAGGTTGGTCAGGATCAGCGTGACCTCGTCGCCCTTCTTGAGCTTGAACTCGCGCAGGCTGAAGGCGGGGGCTTGCGAGGTCATCTTCACCGTGACCTTCTTGCCATTGCGGAACACGCCGGATTCCTTCGGGTCCTTGATGGCCAGCGGGAAGTCGTCCAGGCTGTAGACCTGCTTGGGCTTGACCAGGTCGCGCTTGAAGATGATGAAGTCATGGGGCTCGCCACGCACGGGGTGGTCGGCCATCAGCACCATCTTCTCGCCCGAGATATCGATGAGTTGCTCGTTCTCGGGGTGCAGCGGCCCCACGGGCAGGAAGCGGTCCTTGGAGAACTTGCAGCCCACGGCCAGGAACTTGCCGTCGGCGGCCCGGGTCTCGGACTGCGAGGCATTCAAGTGGCCCGGCTGGTATTGCACGTCCAGGCGGTCCACTACGTACTTGGCGGTCTTGTCGCCCGCGTGGAACTTGATGGCGGCCTCCACGTTCCACTTCACGACCTGGCTGTCCAGGAAGAGCGTGGTGTAGGCGTTGCCCCGGCCGTCGAACGCGGTGTGCAGCGGGCCCAGGCCCAGCTCCACTTCGGCCACGATGGCGGAATCGAGCTTTTCAAGCTTGCCGTCGAAGTAGTCGAGTACCTTGGCCAGCTCGATCACCGTGCCGGTGGGCGACAGCTTGCCGGCGCAGATGAAGTACTTGCCATCGGGGCTGGCGTTCACGCCGTGCGGGTTCTTGGGCACCGACACGTAGGCGGTGAGGGCCGTCTTGGGGTCCTTGTTGGCTTCGTGCGTGCCGTCCACCACGGGCACCTTGCTGCTGCCGATGGTCTTGAACTTGCCAGCCTTCACGGCGGCCTCGATGCGGCCCACGTTGAAGAACAGGCATGCGTCGCGCTCGGCAGACATCATGTCCTCGTACTTCGCGCCCATCTCCACGTTGTACTGGTTGGTGGCGGCCAGCTTGCCGTCGTAGGACGTGGCCACGAGGTCGCAGTTGCCGTCGATCAGCACCTGCCAGCGCACCTCCATGGTCTCGGCGTCCACGCAGCTGAACATGGAGCGGTATTTGCCCGAATCTTCGGTGCCCGTGTTGGGCAGGGGAATGGCGAATTCACCGCCGCAGAACACGCGCGTGGTGTAGTTGATGGCCGGGTCCACCGGGTCGGCCTTGTCCGGGAAGATGCCGTGGAAGCCCTGCACGTTGGGCAGCTCGGTGATCTTGTCGCAGACGAAATAGTCGAGGCGGATGCGCGCGATGCGGCTGTTGATCTTGTCGTTGATCCAGGCGTAGCGGCCGTCGTAGTTGCCGTCCTTGTACGAGGCGTGCGTGTGGTGGGTGTCGGCCACCGTGTACTTCAGGCTGCCGTCGGGCTTGGTGCCCATGACCTTCTTGCTCTCGTTGGTCACGCCCCAGCCCACCAGCGCGTCGGGCACGAAGCAGGGGATGCGCGTGATCTCGCGGCCCGAGGGCAGGCCCAGCACGCGCATGTCGCCCGTGTGGCCGCCGCTCCACAGGCCGTAGTAGGTGTCCAGCTCGCCGGGCTTGAGGTGCGCGTTGGCGCCTGCGCTGGCATGGCCGCCTGCCGGTGCGGCGGCGGGTGCTGCGGGCGTGGCTGCGCTGGGCTTTTCGGTGCAGGCGGCGACGCCAGCGGTCAACCCTACCAGGGCGGCGGTGTTGATGAAGCTGCGTCGGCCCATGCCGGCGGTGGGATGGGATGCGTCTTTTCTCTCGGTCATGGTTGGTTCCTCTTGGGGATGGACTCAGTTGAAAAACGGGGGGGCACGCGCCGGGGGGCTGAATGCCACCCTGGCCTGTGCGAGAAGGGGGGTGCCCATGTGGGGCGCAAAAGCCGGGGCTTGTGCCGTGGGCAGTGCTGTGTGTGGCGGTGTTGGTGGGGTGTCCGCCGCCAGGCACAGGGGACAGTCCAGCGTCGATGTTTTCAGCGCTGCCAGGCCATCGGCGGTCTTGATGACGAGACGTGCTGCGCCGTTGCCGGTGCCGGAGCAGACCAGTTCCATGCTGGGGGGCGATACCAGCGGGGCGACTACCGCCACCCCCAGCGCCAACACAAACCACGCCAGCACCCACAGGCGCAGGGTTCGCAGGGTGTGGTGGCTTTGCATGGGTTGGATAATAGATTCATCTAATGTGAATCTAATTGATGTGGATCATCCTTTGGCGCTGCGCCCCTCTGCCCCACAACGCCCCCAGCGCCTACAGTTATTGCACCCCTCCAGAGAAGGCCCGGGCACTGTTTTCCAGGCCCTTCGGGATGGATGTTTCAACCCCAAGAACAGGATGTATGCGATGCAAAAGAACACCATGATGGTCGCCGTGGCGATCGTGGCCGCGCTGCTGGCGGGCTGTGGCGACAAGAAGCCGGAACCCGCAGCGGCGGCGGCGCCTGCCGCCGCGCCCGCACCGGTGGCTGCCCCGGCCCCTGCGGCAGAGAACGAGTTGGGCAAGGGTGTGTTTGGCAAGACCTGCGCCATGTGCCACGCCGCTGGCGTGGCCGGTGCGCCCAAGCCCGGTGACAAGGCTGATTGGGGCCCGCGCATTGCCCAGGGCAAGGACACGTTGTACAAGCACGCGATCGAGGGCTACACCGGCGCCAAGGGCATGATGCCCGCCAAGGGCGGTGCGGCCAACCTGAGCGACGCCGAGGTGAAGGCCGCCGTGGATTACATGGCCGACAAGTCACTCTGAGCGGAGGCGCCATGCAGCAAGCGTCTCTCTGCGCCCATGGCCTGTCACGCCGCCGCATGGCCATGGCGCTGCCTTTGCTGGGCAGCGCGCTCTGGCACACCGGAGCGGTGGCATTGGGTGGGCGGGTGGAGCCCTGCCGTGCCACGCGGCCCCTGATGGGCACGCAGGTGGACATCGTGGCCGAGGGGGCCGATGGCCCGCTGCTGCGCCAGGCCATCGGCCGTGCCTATGCAGAGATGCAGCGGCTGGAGGCGCTGATGAGCCGCTACCAGCCCCAGAGTGTGGTCAGCCGCATCCACTTGGCGGCGGGCATCACGCCTGCGGCCGTGCCGCCCGAGGTCATGGCCGTGCTGCAGAGTGCGCAGCGCGTGTCGGCCATGAGCCAGGGGGCTTTTGATGTGACCGTGGGCGCCTTCAAATCGTGGAACTTTGGTCCGGGCGACAAGGTGGTGCCCGGGGCGGCCGAGCTGGCGCGGCAGCGGACCCTGGTGGGTGCGCGGGGCCTGGTGCTCGATGCCCGGGCGGGTACCGCCTTTTTGGTGCGCCAGGGCATGGCCCTGGACCTGGGCGGGATTGCCAAGCTCCCGATCCTGGAAGCCGGTATGACCGTGCTGCGCTCTGAGGGGGTCGAGAACGCCATGATCAATGGCGGTGGCGATGTGTTGACCCACGGGCTGTGGCAAGGCCGGGCCTGGCGTGTGGGGCTGCGCGACCCGCGTGCGCCCGACCGCCTGCTGGGTGTTGTGGCCATGGCGGGCACCGGTGTGGTGGCCTCGTCGGGCGACTACGAACGTTTCTTCTTCCACGCAGGCCAGCGGCAGCACCATGTGCTCAACCCGCGCACCGGCCGCCCGGCATCGGGCGTGCATGGCGTGAGCCTGGTGGCGCGCGATGTGGCGGCCGTCAACGGCCTGGGCGCCGCGCTGATGGTGCAGGGCCCGCAGGCGGGCCGGGCACTGGCGCAGCGCACGCCGGGGCTGGCGGTGCTGATCGCCGGGCAGGACGGTAGTGTCTGGCAGTCCGCCGCCATGTCGGCCCTGCTGGAGCCTGTGCCGTCTTGAGCCTGCTGTGGTTTATTCAGCCCGGGGCCTGGGCCTGTTCGCAGTGCACCTGCAGCAGTTCCCGTTCGGCCAGCGTTGCGCCAAACCGCACGGCGCTCAGGCAGCCGCCCCACACGCAGCCGGTGTCCAGCCCCAGCAGGTCGCTGCGATCGAGCCAGCCCAGCGTGGACCAGTGCCCAAAGGCCATCACGGTGCCCGCCGTGCGGCGCCCTGGCACGTCGAACCAGGGCATGAGCCCGGGTGGGGCGTCGCTGGCGCTTTCGGTGCTTTCAAAGTCCATCACCCCGTCGGCCGAACAAAAGCGCAGCCGGGTGAGGGCGTTCACGATCACGCGCAGGCGGTCGGTGCCGGTGAGTGGGTCGCTCCAGCGGTCGGGGGTGTTGCCATACATGGCCTGCAAGAAGGCGGGCAGCTCGGGGCTGCGCAACACGGCCTGAACCTCATCGGCATAGGCCAGCGTGTCGGCCACCGACCAGGTGGGCAGCACACCGGCATGCACCATCAGCAAGGTCTGCCCGGCATGCGTGTGCGCGCGGGCCAGGGGCTGCTGGCGCACCCAGGCGAGCAGGGCTTCGCGGTCATGGGCGTCCAGGACGGAGGCCAGCGTGTCGCGCCGCGAAGGCTTGCGCGCCCCCGCTGCAGCGGCCAGCAGGTGCAGGTCGTGGTTGCCCAGCAGGCAGCGGATGGCGTCGCCATGGCGCATGCTGCGGCGCAGCACGGCGGCTGAATCGGGCCCCCGGTTGACCAGGTCGCCCAGCAGGTAGACGGTGTCGCGGCTGGCGGAAAAGCCGATGGTGTCCAGCAGGCGGCCCAGGGCGCTGTCGCAGCCCTGGATATCGCCTATGCAATAAATAGCCATGGTGTGGTGTGGTGTGGTGTGGTGTGGTGTGGTGTGGTGTGGTGTGGTGTGGTGTGGTGTGGTGTGGTGTGGTGTGGTGTGGTGTGGTGTGGTGTGGTGTGGGTGGGATGGAGCGTGGATTTTCTGCCGAGACGGTGGGGGATTACACCAGGGGCGCAGCAGGGCCCTGCAAGTCGGCGCGCGTCTCTTGGCGCCCTTGTCCGCGCGAGGCCCCAGTTTGGTGCCGGGGATATTCATGAAAAGGTGCCGCAGTACCCGTCCCAGGGACTTGAAAAAGGCAAACACTCCCCAATGCGAGGCCTGGGTATTCGCTCTGGATGAATATAGACCCCTGTTATTTGTGGTTTTCTCGGAGAAAATTTGCAAGCCGTGCTTCCATGTTGGGGGATTATTCCTATAATCGGCCCGTCACCAACCTCACACTTCTTATTCTGACACCATGACCAGCTACAAAGAACTTTTGAAGCAGCGTGAAGCCCTTGAGCAACAAATTAGCGAAGCACGGCGCCGGGAGTTGTCGGATGCTGTGTCCCAGGTTCGTGCACTGGTCGCCGAATATGGTTTGACCGCCCAGGATGTATTCCCTGCCGGCAAGGCCGCAGGCAAAACCGGCCGCAGCTCCACGGCAGGCTCCAAGGTGGCACCCAAGTACCGCGATCCCGCAACCGGCCAGACCTGGACCGGCCGTGGCAAGGCGCCCAAGTGGATTCAAAATGAAAACCGCGAGAAGTTCGCCATTTGATGGGCTACAACTCCCACCACAAAAAAGCCCGCTGATGCGGGCTTTTTTATTGGTGTGTGCAGAGGGTTAAGGCATGGCCTCAGCCGCCGTTCCCCAAGGCGTGCATAGCTGCGATCTGCCTGTATCTGCACATCTGTATCTGCGGGTTTGTGGACTTCAGCCACCGGTATTTTGCTGCAGGGCCAGTTCACGCAGTGCGTTGGCGGTGAAATCGTCGGCCGGAAAGAACGACTCCACGGCCAACTCCTGCAATGTCACATCCACCGGGGTGCCGAATATCGTAGTGGTGCTGATAAGCGACAGCATGCCGTGTACGCTCTCGAAACAAAACGGCATGACCACGCCCAGCATTTCGCCGGCCAATACCAGCGGCGTGGTTTCTTCAGGGGTGGGGTATTGCTGCAACTCGGCCTGCAAGGCGATCAGGGTGGGGTCGGCCGTGGCCTGGATTTGCTGGCGCAGGCGCTCGAACAGATGCGCGCGCCATTGCGCCAGGTTGGCAATGCGAGGTGCCAGGCCCTTTGGGTGCAGGCTCAGGCGAAACACGTTGATGGGTGGGGCCAGCAGCTCGGGGCTGACATGGGCAGACAGCAGCGCCAGCGCGGCGCGGTTGGTGGCCACCACGTTCCAGCAGCGGTCGAGCGCGATGGCGGGGCAAGGCTCGTGGCCCTTGAGCACCAGCTCCACCGCCTGGCGGGCGGCGGCCAAGGCCGGGTCGTCCAGCGCGCGTTCGCGGTACATGGGGGCGTAGCCTGCGGCCACCAGCAGGGCGTTGCGCTCGCGCAGCGGGATGGCCAGGCGCTCGCACAGGCGCAGCACCATGTCGCGGCTGGGGTTGGTGCGGCCGGTTTCCATGAAGCTCACATGCCGGGTGGAGATGTCTGCCTCGTCGGCCAGCTCCAGCTGGCTCAGGTGCCGTTGCTGGCGCCAGGTGCGCAGGTGGTCGCCAAACGAGGCGGGCCCCGCTGGCGCCACGCGGTGCGGCAGTGGATGGCGCGGGGGGCGATGCGGTGCGGAGTTGGTGGAGGTCATGTGCCGCATCCTAGGTGCAAACCGCGCACGGGCCATTACCTGCCAGGTCATCGACGGCATGCGCCAGGGCGGGAACGATGGAGCCCTCTTTCAACCGTTGTTTCATCCACCAAGGAGCTTTCCATGTTCGCCAAGCTGATGTCTTCTCCCCGATTCCTGCGTGCCGTGGTCTGGTTCGATGCCTCCACGGGGGTTTTGCTGGGCGCGTTGCACCTGTTGCTCACGGCGCCGCTGGCCGAATGGCTGGGTCTGCCTGCAGTGCTGCTGCAGGTCACGGGTGTGATGCTGCTGGGCTACGCCGCCTTGGCCATTGCGATTGCCCGGTCAGAGCCCATGCCCCGGGGCTGGCTGTGGGTGCTGATCGTGGGCAACTTTGCTTGGGCAGTGGCCAGCCTGGCCCTCCTGCTGGGCTCCACGCTCACGCCCACGCTGCTGGGCCAGGCCTATCTGCTGGTGCATGTGGTGTCGGTGGCGCTGCTGGCCGAGCTGCAGTGGTGGGGCGTGCGCCGTTTGCGTGTGTGGGCGGCAGCATGATGGCGCATCTTTGTTTGCTATACAAAATATAGCTGACTTTGCTTGTCTATCAGGCGGAAACGGCCTTTTTTGCTTGAGAAATGCCCCCCGCAGCATGGCGGGAGGCCGCCGCCACACCCCGGGGCGGTAAGGCCCCACGATTGCACCGCCATGCAGGACTGCCAGAATAGGTCGTGTTGCCTTTCACAGGAGTCCGCCATGGCCACTTCACGCAAGTTGTCGCCCCAGCCCGCCCGCCACGCGTTTGCCAACACCCTCAAGAGCTTCAGGACAGCGTCCGGCAAAGAAGGCCAGTTCTACTCGCTGCCCGCGCTGGCCAAACAGTTTCCAGAGATCAAGCGCTTGCCGGTGTCGATCCGCATCGTGCTCGAATCGGTGCTGCGCAATTGCGACGGCCGCAAGGTGACGCCGGAGCATGTGGAGCAGCTGGCCCGCTGGGCGCCGAATGCCGAGCGCAAGGACGAGATCCCCTTCGTCGTCTCGCGCGTGGTGCTGCAGGACTTCACCGGCGTGCCGCTGCTGGCCGACCTGGCCGCCATGCGCAGCGTGGCCGTGAAACTGGGCAAGAACCCCAAAAAGATCGAGCCGTTGGTGCCCGTGGACCTGGTGGTGGACCACTCCATCATGATCGACCACTACGGCAAGAAAAATTCGCTCGACCTGAACATGAAGCTTGAATTCCAGCGCAACCGCGAGCGCTACGAGTTCATGAAGTGGGGCATGCAGGCCTTTGACACCTTTGGTGTGGTGCCACCGGGTTTCGGCATCGTGCACCAGGTCAACCTCGAATACCTGGCGCGTGGGGTGCACAAGCGCAAGGACAACGTCTACTACCCCGACACCCTGGTGGGCACCGACAGCCACACCACCATGATCAACGGCATTGGCGTGGTGGGCTGGGGCGTGGGCGGCATCGAGGCCGAGGCCGCCATGCTGGGCCAGCCCGTGTACTTCCTCACGCCCGATGTGGTGGGCTTCGAGATGACGGGGCGGCTGCGCGAAGGCGTGACGGCCACCGACCTGGTGCTTACGGTGACCGAGCTGCTGCGCAAGCACAAGGTGGTGGGCAAGTTTGTCGAGTTTTTCGGTGAGGGCACCCGCACCCTGGCGCTGCCCGACCGCGCCACCATCGGCAACATGGCGCCCGAGTACGGCGCCACCATGGGCTTCTTCCCGGTGGACGAAAAGACCATCGACTACTTCCAGGGCACGGGCCGCACCAAGGCCGAGATCGAAGCCTTTGAAGCCTACTTCAAGGCCCAGGGTCTGTTCGGCGTGCCGCTGGCGGGCGAGGTGGACTACTCGCAGGTAGTGAAGCTGGATCTGGGCAGCGTCACCCCCAGCCTGGCCGGTCCCAAGCGCCCGCAGGACCGCATCGAGCTGGGCCAGGTCAGCCGCCAGTTTGCCGACCTGTTCAGCCAACCTGCGGCACACAACGGCTTCAACCGCCCGGCCGAACTGCTGCACACCCGTTTCCACGTTCACCGCGCGGCAGATGTGGTGGCCGATGTGGCACCCGACGGCAAGCCCACCCCGGCGGGTGCACCGCGTTCGGTGGTCGAGATGGAGGCCAACAAACCGGCCCTGGCCACCGCGCATGCCGAGGCCCGCAGTGCCACGTTGCCCGCCAAGGGCGCCGACCCCACAGTGGGCAATGGCGATGTGCTGATTGCCGCCATCACCAGCTGCACCAACACCAGCAACCCCAGCGTGCTGCTGGCAGCGGGCCTTTTGGCCAAGAAGGCGGTGGAGGCGGGGCTCAAGGTGCAGCCGCACATCAAGACTTCGCTGGCGCCTGGCTCGCGCATCGTGACCGAGTACCTCACTGAAACCGGCCTGCTGCCCTACCTGGAAAAGCTGGGTTTTTCGATTGCGGGCTATGGCTGCACCACCTGTATCGGCAATGCGGGCGACCTCACGCCCGAGCTGAACGAGGCCATCACCAGCAACGATCTGGTCTGCGCTGCTGTGCTGTCGGGCAACCGCAACTTCGAGGCACGCATCCACCCCAACCTCAAGGCCAACTTTCTGGCCAGCCCGCCGCTGGTGGTGGCCTACGCCATTGCGGGCACGGTGCTCAAGGACCTGATGACCGAGCCCGTGGGCAAAGGCAAGGGGGGGCGCGACGTGTACCTGGGCGACATCTGGCCCAACAGCGACGAGGTGCATGCGCTGCTGAAATTCGCCATGAAGGGCAAGGCCTTCCGCGACAACTACGCCAAGGTGGCGACCGACCCCGGCAAGCTGTGGGAGAAGATCCAGGGCGTGAGTGGCACGGCCTACACCTGGCCCGTCAGCACCTACATTGCCGAGCCACCGTTTTTTGCCCAGTTTGCTCTTGAAAAAGGGGCTGGTAAGGCAAGCGGGACGGGCGGAGAAGGCCAAAATGATGCCCAACTTCCGTCGGTGCTGGGCGCACGCATCATGGCGCTGTTCGGCGACTCCATCACTACCGACCATATCTCGCCCGCAGGCTCCATCAAGGAGAGTTCGCCCGCAGGCCAGTGGCTGCGGCAGCACGGCGTGCAGAAGGCCGACTTCAACAGCTACGGCGCGCGGCGCGGCAACCACGACGTGATGGTGCGCGGCACCTTTGCCAACGTGCGCATCAAAAACCTGATGATTCCGCCCACGGCCGACGGCTCGCGCGAAGAGGGCGGTGTCACGCTGTTCCAGAACGAGGGGGCGTTGCAGGGTGAGAAGATGTTCATCTTCGACGCCGCCATGCAGTACATGGCCCAGGGCACGCCCACGGTGGTGTTTGCGGGTGAGGAATACGGCACCGGCTCCAGCCGCGACTGGGCCGCCAAGGGCACGCAGCTGCTGGGCATCAAGGCCGTGGTGGCGCGCAGCTTCGAGCGCATCCACCGCTCCAACCTGGTGGGCATGGGCGTGCTGCCGCTGCAGTTCAAGGCGGGCGATTCGTGGGAGACGCTGGGCCTGGAGGGCAACGAAGTCATCGACGTGGTGCCCGACGCCGCGCTCACCCCCCAAAGCGATGCCCGGCTGGTCATCCGCCGCGCCGACGGCGCAGTGCGCGAGGTGGTGGTCACGCTGCGCATCGACACCCCCATCGAGGTGGACTACTACCGCGCCGGGGGCATCCTGCCCTTTGTGCTGCGGCAGTTGCTGGAGGGCTGAGAAGGTGTGAACGAACCCGCCATGCCCGCTCATCCCGCCAAAACACTCCCGCTCGTCGTTGCCAATGCTCGCCATAGCCCGCGCTATGGCTGCGCTTTGCGCCTAGATCGGGCGCGTTTTTGGGGCCTGCTCGGGCACGCCGGGTTCATTCACACCTTCTGAGCGGTTGCACAACGGGGCTTCGGCCCCGTTTTTCTTGGGGTGGCCCAGGAGGGTGCGACCGGTGGCGATGGTCTGGTCATTTCCTTACGCCTCGATACACTTGTGACGTACTCCCGGAATCACCCACCACCCCGTTTTTGTACCACCTCTTCACGCTACCCATGGTCCCTCCCCAACCCCCCCTGACCGCGCGCTCCTATCTGTCGGACGCGCCCGCTGTCACGGTGGTGCTGATAGTGGCGGTGTTGGCTGTGGTGGTCTTACCGTTGATGCAATGGTTGGGGAACGGTGTCGGGGAGCAGTACGGGCTGGAGCCGCTGCTTGACACTGCAGCGGTGTTGTTGGGGCTGCTGGTGGTGTCGGTGTCGCTGCATGCGCTCGACGCGCGCGAACAGGCGCGTGCCAACGTGCTGGTGGTGGGGGTGGGGGTTGCGGTGGCCTGCGATTTTCTGCATGGCTTGCTTGTGCATTCCGGTCCGATGCACATGCCAGCGGACAACACGCATATGTCCAGTTGGTTCAGCGGGTGGGCACGCATTGCAGAGGTGTTAACCCTGGGTCTCATGGCTACGCGGCTGGTAGCACCGGGGGCGCCCCGCGCCTGGTTGGTGGTTTCGGGTGGTGTCACCTTGGTGGTGGTAGGGTCGGCCATGGGCCCCTTGCCAGGGTGGTTTGCCCAGGTTGCTGGTGGCGTGCTACGCCAAGTGCTGGCAGTGGGGCTGGTGCTGGCGCTGGCTGTGATTGCCGGGGCGCTGTACCGCCGCGCTGGCGGCGATGGTCAAGAGGGCGACAACGAGTCTCGCGACCGCCTGTTTGCTTGGGCGGCCATGGTCTTTTTGTGTGGCGAAATCACCGTGGGGGTTTTGGGCGGTCATTCACCCATCGGTGAGCCGCTGGCCCATGGCTTGCGGGTAGTGGCCTATGCGCTGCTGTACCAGGCGGTGTTCGATGCAGGCATCCGTCGGCCTTTTGCGCGCATCCAGACGGCCGAGAGCCGCCTGCGCGAAAGTGAAGGCCGTCTGTCGCTCTTGGGCCGAAATTTGCCCCACAGCGTGTTGTTCCAGGTGGTGCGCGAACTCGATGGCCGGGTGCATTTTGTGCACATGGGCGATGCCATCGAACGCCTCAACGGTGTGCGCGTGCAAGATGTGCTGGCCGACCCTGGCGTGCTTTACCGGCAGGTCCTGGAGGAAGACATTGAGGCCCTGCGCGCTGCAGAGCGGTATTCTTTCTTATCCATGACCAGCATGGAGGCCGTGTTCCGGGTACGCCGCACGGATGGGCAGGTGCGCTGGATGCACCTGGGTTCGTCTCCACGCAGTCTGGAGGATGGTCGTGTGCTCTGGGACGGCGTGCAGACCGACATCACCGCCCACCACCAGGCCGCCGAAGCAGCGCATGCCAAAGATGCTCTCATGGCCAACATGCTGCGCCTAGTGCCGGGTGGGGTGGCCCGGCTTGACCATGACTTGCGTGTTCTGTACGTCAACGAGCAGCAGGCACGCTGGCTTAACAAAACACCGCAGGACCTGCAGGGTCGGCTGCTACAGGATGTGATCCCGCCGGAGTTGTTCGTGCGCATGCAGCCTCATTTCAACAAGGCCTTTGCGGGTGAGGCGGCGGTGTTTGAAAACCGCATCGACGGGCCCGACGGCGTGCAGTACCGCCACTCCACCGTCGTGCCTGAGGCCATCACGGGGGATGGTGCATTGGCCGTAGTGCTGTTTGCCTACGACCTTACGGCACTCAAGCGCATCGAGATAGAGTTGGCGCATCAGAAGGCGCACCTCGCGCGTGTTGTCAACGCCATGCCCGACATGGTGTTTCTCAAGGATGCCGAGGGCGTGTACCTGTCGGTCAACCCCGTGTTCGAGCGCTTTGCGGGCCGGCCCGAACGCGATGTGGTGGGCCGCAACGACTACGACCTGACCACCTCGGCAGAGGCCGAGCGCTTTCGCAAGTACGACCAGCGGGCCATGCAGGCCTGGCAGCCGCTGGTGTATGAGGAAACGCTCACCTTTGCCGAGGACGGCTACCAGGGCCAGTTCGAAACCATCAAGACCCCCATCCGCGACCTGCATGGCCGCGTGACCGGTGTGCTCGGTGTGTGCCGCGACATCACCGACCGCAAACGCGCAGAGCAGGAAATCGAACGCCTGGCCTTCTACGACGCCTTGACCGGCCTGCCCAACCGGCGCCTCTTGCTGGACCGCCTGCAACGCTCCATCGCCGGCTGCCAGCGCACCAAAAGCCTGGGCGCAC
>NZ_JBUDZG010000017.1:0-100329 GCF_054950075.1 Acidovorax sp. Q11
CCAATGTGTTCGGAGATGCCAAGATGACCACGGCGCTGCTGGACCGCCTCACGCATCACTGCCATATTCTGGAAACCGGCAACGACAGCTACAGGTTCAAGAACAGCTCCGCACAGCAACCACCACAGACCACCAAGAAGGAGAAGATAGCCAAGAACTTATCCACAACGTGAGCGTGAAGTTCACGAACAAGGGTGGGTCAGATCGAGATGGAAATGGTGGGTCAGGTTTGCGTGGAAATCAACAATCACAGCGTCGGCTCCCACCCCTGGCTCACGATTCAAGCGGCGCGGTGGCTCAGTTCTACTTCGGCGCGGACACTCTGCTGCTCGAAAGATTTTGAACAGGCTCTTAGCGAAATTGCGCATCTTGTCCACTCGTGAGTACCACTTGGTCAAGAAGGGCGACTCAAAGCAGTTATGCAAAGTCGGCGCGGCCCTTGCTATTCCAGTCCTCACCAATCAGATACGCAAGGCCACGCGAACGATTGATAAAGTCCAATCAGTTCAACATGTTTCAAGACTTTGTTTGGGCCGCAAGATCTGCGACGAATCGAGTTTTGAAACTATGTTCAATTTTTTTAGACTTTGTTTAGCACTCCCTCTCCCTGCCGCATGCTCCGCTACCTCACCGTCCCGGTTACCGCCTTCCAGCAGAACTGTTCCCTCGTCTGGTGCGATGCCACCCACCAAGCCGCCGTGATCGACCCCGGGGGCGATCTGGATGTGCTGCTGGCTGAAATCAAGCGGCTGGGCCTCACGCTGTCGCAGATCTGGCTCACGCACGCGCACATCGACCACGCGGGGGGCACGGGCGAGCTGGCCACGCGTTTGGGGCTGCCCATCGTGGGGCCGCACCCGGGCGACCAGTTCTGGATCGATGGGCTGCCGCAGCAAAGCGCGATGTTCGGCTTTCCGCCCGCGCAGCATTTCACGCCCACGCGTTGGCTGGCAGACGGCGACACAGTGCAGATTGGCAACGAGACGCTGGCCGTGCGCCACTGCCCCGGGCACACGCCGGGGCATGTGGTGTTCCATGCGCCGCAGATCGACCGGGCCTTTGTGGGCGATGTGCTGTTTGCGGGCAGCATCGGCCGCACGGATTTCCCGATGGGCAACCACCAGGATTTGATCGACAGCATCACCCAGCGCCTGTGGCCCATGGGCGACCAGACGGTGTTCATCCCCGGGCATGGACCAGAGAGCACCTTTGGCCGCGAGCGCAAGAGCAATCCCTACGTGGGCGGCACCTGAAACGGTGTGCTCACGCTTTGAAGTTTGTGCTTTTCAGCCGTTACCGCGCACTGGATAAGCGACATTAGCTATCAAATTTGAAGCAACAGACTCCCTGCCCTGGTCCCTGCGCGCCCACCAGGTCACGCGCCGGTCTCCGTGGCAGGGGCCTCACCCCGCCTTAAAAGTCAAACGTGGCCGACAAGCGCACGGCGCGCGGTGCGCCCACGTTCACCCGGCCCGCACCCCAGATGCTTTCAAAGTACGCGCGGTTGGCGAGGTTGGTCACCGTGGCGCGCAACACCACCGGCTGTGCGCCAAAACGCGTAGCATAACGCGCGCCCACGTCCACGGTGGTCCAGGCAGGCAGCTTCACGCTGTTGTCGCCCGTGAGCCACTGCGCGCCCGTGTGGTTCACCCGGCCGTTGACCGACAGGCCCTGCACACCGGGGATGGCCCAGTCGGCGCCCAGGTTCAGCGTGAGCTTGGGCACGCCAAACTGCGCACGGCCCTGGTTCACGCCCTTGGTGGTCTTGGTCTGGTCGGCCTCGGTGTAGGCCACGCCGCCCAGCAGCGTGAGGGCTGGGTTCAGCTGGCCAAACATGTTCCACTCCACGCCCCGGTTGCGCTGCTCGCCGTCCGGCACCTGGCGGTTGCCCGCCTCGATGAGCGCGGGCTTGCTGATCTGGAACAGGCTCACGGTCTGCGTGAGGCTGCCGCTCACCCACTTCACGCCCACTTCCATCTGCCGGCTCTTGTAGGGCGCAAAGGTCTCGCCCTCGTTGGCATAGGGCGCCTTCACGGTGGTGCCCGCGCTCAGGCCTTCCACGTAGTTGCCGTACAGCGAAACGCTCTCGCCCCAGGGCTTGGCCACCACGCCCACCAGCGGCGTCACGGCGCTTTCCTTGTACTTGTTGAGCTTCTGGTTGACCTGCTGCGCGCGCAGGCCCAGGGTGAGCTGCACCTTGTCGTCGGCAAACGCGAGGGTGTCCACCACGCTCAGCGCCGTCATCACGTCGTCGTTGTACCTGGTGAAGGTCGAGGCTGCGGCGCCATTGGGCATGGTGATGGGCCGGGGGTTGTAGATGTTGCTGTTGATGGCGGCCGTACCGTTGGCGCGGCTGCCGCCTTCGTAGTTCATCACATTGGCCGCCAGGGTCAGCCTGTGCGCCACGGCGCCGGTGCTGAACTGGCCGCGCAGGCCCAGCTCGGCCGTGGTGGTGTTGTACTCGCCCCAGGAGTTGTAGGCCGTGCCCGTGGCGTTGCCGGTGGCCGCATTGGCCGTGGTCCAGACAGGCCGGGTGCCAAAGATGAAGCCGTCGTAGGAATGCTCGGCCTTGCCCGCAGAGGCAAACGCCATCCAGCCCGCATCGATCCGCGCCTGGCTGCGCACGATAAGGCCCTGCGTCTGCGTGTTGCTGTACACACCTTCGCCATAGAAGAAGTTGGTGGAGCCATCGGGCGCCTTGGGCACCGTGGTCCAGCCCGTGATGATGGGCTGCATGGGCGAGCCCTTGCGCACCTTGTTCTTCAGCGAATAGGCGTCGGCCTCCACGTTCCAGCCCTCGCCCTGGTAGTCCAGCGCCAGGTGGCCGATCTCGCGCGCCTTGGTCTGGTGGTCCAGCCAGGTCTCGCCGCCTGACAGCACGCCGTTGACCCGCACGCCCAGGCGCTGGTCTGCGCCGAAGCGGCGCGACACATCGGCATGCACGCCCACGTTGGATTGGGACGAGTAGGTGGTGGTCACGCGCGTCAGCGGCTCCTTGCCCGCGCGCTTGGGCACGAGGTTGATGGCGCCGCCCACATCACCCGCTGGCGGCAGGCCCATCATCATGGCGCCGGGGCCCTTGAGCACTTCCACCCGCTCGAAGATCTCGGTCGGCGTGTTCTGCTCGGGCGCCAGGCCAAACACTCCGTTGATGGCCAGCGAGTTGGCAGAGACCCCAAAGCCCCGGATGATGAAGTTCTCGACGATGTGGCCTTCGTTGGTGGTGGTGCGCACTGACGGGTCGTTCTTGAGCACGGCGCCCACGGTCTGCGCCTGCTGGTCGGCAATGCCTTCGGCGGTGTAACCCGTCATGTTGAAGGGCGTGTCCATCACGCCCACATTGCCCAGCACGCCCAGGCGCGTGCCCTTGGCCACCTTGCCGCCGGGTGCGGCAGCGGGCAGGCTCTCGGGCGTTTCAGCCGCCGCGTTCACGGTCACCTCCTTGAGCACCACCGGGGCGGCCGGGCTTTGTGCCAGTGCCGCGCCAGCCCCTGCCAGCAAGGTCCACGCACAGGCCTGAGCGATCTGGCGCAGGGCAAAAGGATGGGCCGGGGAGTTCCCCCGGAATGGGCGGCGAGTCTGCATAGAGAAAGTCCTGAATCAAAAACGGCAGGAAAAGGGAAAGCCGCCCCACCAATGGATTGCAAACAAGAATGAGTGCGATTTCATCCAGAGCACGAACCCGCTCCAGGACGGAGCGGTAGCAACGAAGTGCCCAGGACGTGTTGCAAGGCGTGCCGACTTGTTACATCCGGCATACAGCGATGGTTCCACGCGGCCCGTGGACCTGTGTTTGCACGGTCAACAAAGATGTTTGCGGCACCCGCGCTGCCCGCAAAGAGCACATGGCCAAGCTACGTTGGAAGCGCCCTCCTGGGGAAACGCACCGCCATGGAATACGGGGCTTCGAATCTCCCCACGCGCCTGCAGCGGGCGCGGCCCCGCCAGGGCCGCCGCGCAAGGGCCGCCCCGCCGCGCTGGCGGCGTCCCCCTCTGGGGGAAGGCGCCGCAGGCGACTCAGGGGGTTTCAAACTCTTCCGCGGGCCAGCTTCGGCGGCATCCCAAACCGCTTGCGGTACGCCGTGGCAAAGTTGGCGGCGCTGTTGTAGCCCGCCACCAGGGCTGCCTGCCCCACCGTCAGGCCATCCTGCTCCAGCGCGTGGCGCGCCCGCTGCAAGCGGTGTTCGCGCACAAAGTCGAACACTGTGGTGCCATACACGGCGCGGAAGTGGCGCTGCAGCGTATTGGCATTGGTACCCGCCTGCCGCGCCAGGGCGTCCAGCGACATGTCCATGGCACCATCGGTCTGCAAGAAGGCGTGCAGTGCGCGCATGCGCTGGTGTTCGTGGGGCAGCAGGCGCAGCGCGGCGGCAGCGGGGGCCGGTGCAGGGGAGGGCGCCGGGGCAGGCCCAGGGGCGTGCTGCGACAGGCTGCCCAGCGCCTCGCCCACCAGCTCTAGCGCGCGGCTTTCCAGGTACAGGTGCAGCAGCAGGGGGCTGAGGTCGGGGGCGCGGGTGATCTGCTCGGCCACGGCCGCAATGCGGGCCGACGGCTGCCAGTGGTGCATGGCCAAGTGCTGGCGGCGAAAGGCCTCAATGGCATCCGACGCCGATGGGCCCGCCACCTGCTCCAGCCATTCCCCGCCCAGGCCCACGCTCACGCGGCGCGCATAGGCGCCCTGGCGTCCGCGCCGTTCAAACCGCTCGGGCTGGGCCACCGACACCAGCAGTGCGCGCGGCAACCCCGGCGCGCGGGCGCGCTGCGCCGCCGCACTGGACGACAAGGCCACGCGGCGCGGGCCATAGCTCACATCCACCGAGCCCTCCAGCAGCAGCACGATGCGCAGGCCCGCCTCCATCTCGCCGCTGGCCGTGAAATCCTGCACATCCGCCGTGTCGTCGGCATGCAGGTGCAGCCCGGGGCGCAGCACCCGCACGCGCTGCAGGTGGCGTTGCAGCGACGCCTGCATGCCTTCCAGCGGCGGCGCCGAGGGTTGGACATGCATGGGACTCAGCAGCGACATGGACAGACCGGGCGGTGGATGGAAAGGTGAAAAAAGAATGAGGACGGAGAGACAAGGTGCGCGGCCCATGCCACCGGGCCAGGGCCGCGCAGCAACCCTTCCCAGCTCCCTCGCCGCTTGGAGGTTTGCGCAAAGGTTTTTCTCCATCAGGCAAACACGGCGGGCGCCAGGCTATGGGATGCTAGCAACTTGCGATAATAAATGCAAATGATTCTCAATATTGCGTTTCGGCGTTGGCCCACCCTGGCCGCTCCGCGCGCACCTTATCGCCCATGACGCTCACCCTCACCCGCTGGCTGGCCTCCACGCCCGCCGTTGCCGCCCTGCTCTGCGCCCTGGCCCTTGCAACCGCCCCCGCGCAAGCCCAGACCATCACCCACACCGTGACCGACCTGGCCGGCCGCAGCGTCACCGTGCCCACCAAGGTGGACCGCATCCTGCTCGGCGAAGGCCGGCTGCTGCCCGCGCTGGGCGTGTTCGAGCGCCAGGATGTGGCCCGCCGCCTGGTGGGCATGATGGGCGACTACGAAACCCTGGACGCCGCCGGCTATGCCCAGTGGCGCAGCCGCTTCCCGCAGCTGGACAAGGTGCCCCGTGTGGGCCGCAACAACGCGGGCAGCTTCAGCGACGAGCAAGCGATTGCGCTGCGCCCGCAGCTGGCCATCCTGGGCCTGGCGGGCGGCCATGGCCCCAGCAAGAACGACCGCGAAACCCTGGCCCGCCTGGAAGCCGCCGGTGTAGCCGTCGTGTTTGTGGATTTCCGCCACGACCCGCTCAAGAACACCACCCGCAGCATGGAGCTGCTGGGCGCCGTGCTGGGCAAGCGCAAGGAGGCCGAGGCCTTCAACACCACTTGGCGGGCGCAACTGGAGCGCGTCGAATCGCGCCTGCGCACCCTGCCCGCTGGCACGCGCCACCCCGGCGTGTTCCTGGAAAACCGCGTGGGTCTGTCCGATGAATGCTGCGCCACCATGGTGGGCCTGGTGGGCGTGCTGCTGGATGCGGCGGGCGCCGACAACGTGGCACGCGGCCGCATCCCCGGAGAGCACGGCACGCTGAACCCCGAGTTTTTGATTGCCACGCAGCCCCGGCTGTACATCGGCACCGGCATCGGCAGCATGGCCACGGCCGAGAAGTCGCCGCTGCGCATCGTGCTGGGCGCCGACGCCACGCCCGAGGCGGCCCGTGCATCCCTGGTGCGCGCCACGCAGCGCCGGGGCATCGCCCAGCTGCAGGCCGTGCAGCAGCCCGGCCGCGCACACGCCATCTGGCACCACTACTACAACTCGCCATTCAACGTGGTGGCCGTGCAGGTGTTTGCCAAATGGCTGCACCCCGAGCTGTTCGCCGACCTGGACCCACGCGCCACGCTGCAGACGATGTTCAGCCAATTCCAGCCGATCCCGCTGACCGGCGTGTACTGGACCAGCCTCTGATGCCCGTGCCCCCGCCACCGCAGGGCACGCGCCGCGCGCTGCTCGCCGCCGGTGCTGGCGCCAGCCTGGGCCTGCTGGGCGGCTGCGCCAGCGGTGGCCCGGCGGCGCCCGCGCCGCTGCTGCAGGCCCCCGCCGCGCAACTGCCCGGCACCCACCAGCAAGACCTGCGCGACCCGTCCAGTGGCCGCACCTGGCGCGTGTGGGTGCAACGCCCGGCTGGCCCCATGCCGCCCACAGGGCACTCGGTGCTGTATGTGCTCGATGGCAATGCCGCGTTCGCGCTGGCCGCGCAGCTGGCCCGCAACGACGCCGAACGCCCGCCCGAGATGCGCCCCGACGCGGCCATCGTGGTGGGCATCGGCCACCCCGGCGACGCGGTGATCCACCCTGCCGAGCGCCAGCGCGACTACACCCCCCCGCCCCCGGGCGGCGGCGCCACGGCCCAGGCGGGTGGCGCAGACCTGCTGCTCGGCTTCATCGCGCGCGAGCTGCAGCCCCGCATTGCCGCAGCCTTTCCCGTCGATGCTCAGCGCCAGACGATCACCGGCCACTCGTTTGGCGGTCTTTTTGTGCTGCACGCACTGTTCACGCGCCCGGCGCAGTTCACGCGGTACGCAGCCACCAGCCCCTCGGTATGGTGGAACCAGGGCCAGGTGCTGCAGACGGCCCAGCAGTTCATGCAGGCGCATGCCACGGCGCCCCGCGCCTTCAGCGCCCGGCTGCAGCTGCGCGTGGGCAGCCTGGAGCATGTACAAGCGGCCGCTACGCCCGCGCGCGCCGCCGTGCAGGCCGAGCGCCGCCTGCTGGAGCGCACCACAACGCTGGCAAACCAGCTCACCACCCAGGCATGGCCCGAGCTGCGTGTGCAGATGGCCGTGTTGCCCGGCCTGGACCATGGCAGTGTCATGCTGCCCGGCCTGGTCGATGCGCTGGCCCTGGCGCAGCAGGCGCGCTGAGCCTTTCACCCGCTTTTGCAATGTCTGCCGTGCCTGATTCCGCAACCGCTTTGGCCCCCGCCTCCCCCACCCCGCCATCCACGGGCCCGCTCGCACAGCGCTACCGGCATTTCGTGCGCAGGCGCCTGCTGCTGCTGGCCGCACTGCTGGCCGTGCTGTGCGCCAGCGTGGTGGCCGACATTGCGCTGGGCCCCTCCACCTTCACGTTTGCCGATGTGCTGCGTGGCCTGTTCGCACCCGACGCCCTGCCGCAGGCGCAGCAGGTGATCCTGTGGGAAGTGCGCCTGCCCTATGCCGTGATGGCCGTGCTGGTGGGCGCCAGCCTGGGACTGGCGGGTGCCGAGATGCAGACTGCGCTCAACAACCCGCTGGCCAGCCCGTTCACACTGGGTGTGTCGGCCGCCGCCGCCGTGGGCGCCTCGGCCGCCGTGGTCAGCGGCTTCACGCTGCTGGCCTGGGGCGAGAACCTGGCCGTGCCGCTGTGCGCCTTTGTGGGTGCGGCGTGCGCCACGGCGCTGATCCAGCTCTTGGCCTGGCGCCAGGGCTCCAGCGTGGACACGGTGGTGCTGTTCGGCATCGCCCTGCTCTTCAGCTTCGAGGCGCTGCTGTGGCTGCTGCAGTTCATCGCCGACAGCAATGCGCTGCAGCAGATCGTGTTCTGGACTATGGGCAGCCTGGGCCGCGCCACCTGGACCAAGATCGGCATCGTGGGCACGGTGCTGCTGCTGTGCCTGCTGTGGTCGGCACGCCAGGCCTGGGCCCTCACGGCGCTGCGCGCGGGCGAGGACCAGGCGCGCAGCTTTGGCATTGCGGTGGAGCGGCTGCGGCTGGTGACACTGCTGCGCGTGAGCCTGCTGGCCGCCACGGCCCTGTCGTTCGTGGGCACCATCGGTTTTGTGGGCCTGGTGGGGCCGCACATCGCGCGCATGCTGCTGGGCGAAGACCACCGCTACTACCTGCCGGGCAGCGCGCTGGCCGGGGCGCTGATGCTGTCGCTCGCGTCCATCCTGAGCAAGGCGCTGGTGCCGGGCGTGGTGCTGCCGATCGGCATCATCACTGCGCTGGTGGGCGTGCCGCTGTTCATGGTGCTCGTTCTGCGCCAAAGAAGGGCTGCGTGATGAGCACGACCGGCTTTGCCCTTGAACAACTCACCGCAGGCTACCCCGGCCGCCCCGTGCTGCAGGGCGTGACCCTGCCCGGCGTGCCCGCTGGCACGCTGGTGGCGGTCGTGGGGCCCAATGCCGTGGGCAAATCCACCCTGCTCAAGGCCGTGGCCGGGCTTCGGCCTGCGCAGGGCCGCGTGTGGCTGGAAGGCACGGACCTGGCCACGCTGGCGCCGCGCGAGCGCCTGCGCCGCGTGGGCTACCTGCCCCAGGCACTGCCGCAAAGCACCTCGCTCGTGGCCTACGAAACCTGGCAGAGCGCGCTGCGCGCCGGGCGCAGCGAATGGAGCACCGCCCAGCGCGAGGCGGCCATCGAATCCGTGGTGGCCGCGCTGGGCCTGCAGGCGCTGGCGCTGCGGCGGCTGGACGAACTCTCAGGTGGGCAGCGGCAGATGGTGGGCCTGGCCCAGGTCATCGTGCGTGCGCCGCGCCTGCTGCTGCTGGACGAGCCCACCAGCGCGCTCGACCTGCGCTGGCAGCTGCAGGTGCTGCAGGCCGTGCGCGCCATGGTGTTGCAGCAGGGCGCCATCGGCCTGGTGGCCGTGCACGACCTGAACCTGGCCCTGCGCTTTTGCCAGCATGTGCTGGTGCTGGGCGGCGGCAGCGTGCTGGCGGCAGGCAACCCGGCCGAGGTGCTCACCCCGGCCCTGCTGCAGCGTGCGTATGGCGTGCAGGCCCGCGTGGAGCGCTGTTCGCAGGGCAACCTGCTGGTGCTGGCCGATGCAGCCCTGCCGCTGTAACCCCTTCACTTTCCGCACAACAACGACACCCACCCATGATGCGACGCGAGGGTCATGTGCCCACCACCGAGGCCAGCCGCTACCTGCAGCGCCTGTGTTACCACTTCAAGCGCAAGATCAGCGTGACCTACGACGAGCACCGGGGCGAGGCCCACTTCCCCTGGGGCCTGTGTGTGCTGCGCGCCGATGAAGCGGCGCTGCACTTCGACTGCAGCGCCGAGGACGATGCCAGCCTGGCACGTGTGCAGTTCGCCATCGACTCGCATGTGGAGCTGTTCTCGCGCAAGAGCCCCGTGGCCGTGGACTGGAAGCCCGTGCAGGCCGACTGAGCGCTACCGTCCGTCAGAGCGCCCACAGGCCTCAAAACACACGAAGAAATAGCCGTTTGCGCGCATCCCCCATGCCCAAAAAGCTATCCAAAGAATAGCATTCAGCCTTTACTCCGCGCCGCTTCATACAACCCCTGTACCTTGGGCACGTTCTGCTCCAGCTCCTTGATGCGCGCGGGCCCTGAGGGGTGGGTGGACAAAAAGGCCAACCCGCCCTGTTTGCCGCCCGTGGCGTTGCCCATCTTCTGCCACAGGCTCACGGCAGCCGAGGGCTGGTAGCCGCCGCGCGCGGCCAGCTCCAGACCCACCAGGTCGGCGTCACTCTCGTCCGATCGGCTGAACTGCAGCGTGAGCAGCTGCCCACCCAGCCCGGCCGCCGCCTGACCCAGGTCGCCCAGGCCCAGCAGCTGCGAGCCCAGGCGCAGCGCCAGGTTGGTGCCCTGCGTCTTGGCGATGCGCTCGCGCGCGTGTTCGCGCAGCGCGTGGGCCATTTCGTGGCCCATGATCATCGCGGCCTCATCGTCGGTGAGCTTGAGCTGGTCGAGGATGCCGGTATAGAACGCGATCTTGCCGCCAGGCATGCAGAACGCGTTGATCTGCTGGCTGCCGATGAGGTTGACCTCCCAGCGCCATTGCTTGGCGCGGTCGTTCCACGGCGTGGTGAACGGGATCAACCGCTTGGCGATGGCATGCAGGCGCTGCAGCTGGGGGTGGTTGTCGGGGGCCAGCGCACGTTTGGCGCTGGCCTGCTCCAGCATCTGGCGGTACTGCTGGGCGGCAGAATTCTCCAGCGTCTCGGCGGGCACCAGCTTGCGCAGGCTGGAGGACGAGCCCACATCGACCTGTGCGATCACCGGTGTGGCCGCTGCAGCGCCTGCAGCCAGCAAAAAGGCCCGGCGTGCAGACCAGGGGGACGAGACCGCAGCGGAAGGGGTGGGGCAAAAGAGGCACATACCAGAATCACCTGAAGGAATAATGGGCGGCGCTGACCGACCCTGTGGTTTGCAGCAGCGTCTGCCGCCCAGATGGAGGCAGCGGGCTGCGCTGCAAGGGTGTCGGCGATGATAGACAAAACCTCCAGCCCCCCATGTCAGACACCTCCACTTCTTCCACCCCTGCCCGCGCTGCCGACAAGCCGCCCCGCACGCCCTGGCTGCAGACCCTGCGCGTGTACCTGGAGCCCGCGAGCCTGCGCATGCTCACGCTCGGGTTCTCCGCCGGGCTGCCACTGCTGCTGGTGCTCGGCACACTGAGTTTTCGCCTGCGCGAGGCGGGCATCGACCGCAGCACCATCGGGTATCTGAGTTGGGTGGGCCTGGCCTATGGCTTCAAGTGGGTGTGGGCGCCACTGGTGGACCGCATGCCGATCCCGCTGCTCACCCCGGCGCTGGGGCGCCGCCGCAGCTGGCTGCTGTTGTCGCAGGCGTTGATCGTGGCCGGGCTGGTCGGCATGGCACTGGCCGACCCGCGCCAGACGCTCGGGCCCATCGTGTGGTGCGCGCTGGCCGTGGCCTTTGGCTCGGCCACACAGGACATTGCGCTGGACGCCTTCCGCATCGAATCCGCTGATGCCAACCACCAGGCGGCGCTGGCGGCGTCGTACCAGACGGGCTACCGGCTGGCGATGATCTGGGCCGGGGCGGGCGTGTTGTGGATTGCGGCGCGCGCCGAGGTGGCGCCCGCCGTGGGCCAGGCAGTCGCCCAGGGTACGGCGGCCTACCAGAACGGTGCGTGGCAGGCGGCCTATCTGGTGATGGCGGCATCGATGGCCGTGGGCGTGGTCACCGTGCTGTTCTCACGCGAACCCGCACCGGTGGCGCTGCCCCCGGCCAGGAACGCCGCCGAGTGGATCCAGGGCGCGCTGGTGGAGCCTTTTGCCGACTTTCTGCGCCGCTATGGCTGGCATGCGGCGCTGATCCTGGCGCTCATCGCCGTCTACCGCATCAGCGACGTGGTGATGGGCATCATGGCCAACCCGTTCTACGTGGACATGGGCTTTACCAAGGACGAGGTGGCCGCCGTGACCAAGGTCTACGGCGTGATCATGACGTTGGCAGGCGCCTTCGTGGGGGGCGTGTTGTCCATGCGTTTTGGCGTGATGCGCATCCTGATGCTGGGCTCCATACTGAGCGCGGCCAGCAACCTGCTGTTTGCCTGGCTGGCGGGCCACGGGCATGACGTGACGGCGCTGATCGCCGTGGTGTCGGCCGACAACCTGGCCAGCGGCATCGCCTCGGCCGCGTTCATCGCCTACCTGTCGAGCCTGACCAATGTGAGCTACTCGGCCACGCAGTACGCGCTGTTCAGCTCCATGATGCTGCTGCTGCCGAAGTTTGTGGCGGGCTTCTCGGGCGACTACGTGGATGCGTTTGGCTACGCCCACTTCTTCACATCGACGGCGCTGCTGGGGCTGCCGGTGCTGGTGCTGGTGTGGCTGGCTTCCAGAGTAAAAACCGCCCCTACCGCCCGATGAATATGCCTTAATAGCTATGTTATTGATAGCAAATTGAGTCACATACCCAAAGGCGATTTACCGCAACTTTACGGAGGCTTCAACACGGGGTGACGCCCCCGCCTGAGCATGGAACCCTGTCTGGAGACCCCCAACTACACTGCCCCCATGAGCTCCCAACTGCTGATGATCGAAGACGATGCCCGCCTCGCACAGATGGTGGGCGAGTACTTGGGCCAATCGGGCCTGCAGGTCACGCACCGTGCGGACGGCAAAAGTGGCCTGGCGCAGTTGCAGGGGCCCGATGCCGGGCCACTGCCCGACCTGGTGATCCTCGATCTCATGCTGCCCGACATGGACGGCCTGGAAGTGTGCCGCCGCATCCGCTCGCTGCAAGGCAACGCGGCCCAGGTGCCGGTGCTCATGCTCACCGCCAAGGGCGACCCCATGGACCGCATCATTGGCCTGGAGCTGGGCGCCGACGACTACCTGCCCAAGCCGTTCGAGCCGCGCGAACTGTTGGCCCGCATCCGCGCCATCCTGCGCCGCCGCACCGATGGCGGCAACGCGGCGGCGGCCACGCAGGTGCTGCGCTTCGGCACGCTGGAGATCGACCGCGACGCGCGCACCGTGACCGTGGGCGGCGAGCTGGCCGACCTCACCTCCTACCAGTTCGATTTGCTGGTGGCGCTGGCCGAGCGTGCGGGCCGCGTGCTCACGCGCGACCAGATCATGGAAGCCGTGCGTGGCCGCGAGCTGGAGGCGTTTGACCGCAGCATCGACGTGCACATGGGCCGCATCCGCGCCGCGATTGAGCAGGACGCCAAGAACCCGCGCCGCATCCTCACGGTGCGGGGTGTGGGCTACGTGTTCGCCAAGCAGCAGGACTAGACATGCCCCCTGAGTCGCTTCGCGCCTTCCCCCTCAGGAGGACGCCGCCAGCGCGGCGGGGCGGCCCCTGCGCGGCGGCCACGGGCCTGGGCTGCGCCAGTTTTCAGCAGCGCGCCTCCTGCTGACGCCCACCGAAGGATCATGTCCCTCTCCACCCCTTTTTCCCGCCGCCTGTACCTGCGCATCTGGCTGGCCGTGGTCGCTGGCATCGCCGTGCTGACCCTGACCGTGGGTTGGGCCTGGCGCATGGCCGAGGAGCAGAAGGCACAGACCAACCAGCCTTTTGTGCCGCCCTCGCGCGAGATGGCGCTGCGCGACCCCTCGGGCCAGCTGCTGCTGCGTGGCATGGCCACGCGCCAGCCTGCCGAGCCCGGCGAGGGCGTGGAATTCCGCATCGAGTCCGACACCGGCCAGACCTTCACCCTGCAGATGGCGCCCCGCCAGCCGCGCGGCGAGTGGGCGGGCGGGCGGCCCGGTGGCGGCGGGCCCAACAACCAGGGCTGGGCTGCGTTCTGGACGCGCCCGCCGTTTGGCTTCTTGTGGCTCTTGGGCATCGTGAGCCTGGCGGTGGCCGTGGGGGTGTACCCCATCATCCGGCGCCTAACGCAGCGGCTCGAAGCCCTGCAGCGCAGCGTGCAGAAGTTTGGCGAAGGCGACCTCTCGGTGCGCGTTCCCGAGCAGGGGCAGGACGAAGTGGCCGACCTGGCGCGCCAGTTCAACGCGGCGGCCGAGCGCGTTGAAACGCTGGTCAAGTCGCACAAGTCGCTGTTGGCCAATGCCTCGCACGAGCTCCGCTCACCGCTCACCCGCATCCGCATGGGGCTGGAGCTGATGGGCGGGCAGCAGCCCTCGCCCGCGTTCCGCGCCGAGATCTTGCGCAACATCGCTGAGCTGGACCAGCTGGTGGACGAGATCCTGCTCGCCAGCCGCCTGGATGCGCGCGAAGCCGATGTGGGCACCGTGGAGCTGGTGGACCTGATCGGCCTGGCCGCCGAAGAATGCGCCCGGGTGGACGCCGACCTGGACGTGAGCGCCAGCCCCGACTCGCTGGAGGTGCGTGGCGTGGCCAAGCTGCTGCGCCGGGCCATTCGCAACCTGCTGGAGAACGCGCGCCGCTACAGCCAGGGCGAGATCACGGTGACCGTGCACCGCCGCCATGGGCGGGCCGAGGTGCATGTGTCCGACCACGGCCCGGGCGTGCCGCCCAGCCAGCGCGAACGCATCTTCGAGCCCTTCTACCGCCTGCCGGGCGCGAGCGAACGCGCGGGCGGCGTGGGTCTGGGGCTGTCGCTGGTGCGCTCGATTGCCGGGCGCCACCAAGGCACCGTGCACTGCCAGGACCGGCCCGATGGCGAGCATGGCGCCTGTTTTGTGCTGACCCTGCCGCTGGCGCCTGCGGCTGTCACCACAAGCACTGCCCCTCACTGACCCAGGCGCCCCGAGCGCCTTAAAAGTTCAGCGGCTGCTGGCCAGCGGCCAGCGCCAGGCCATGGCCCCGTACACCACTGCGCCCAGCACCAGCGCCGCCGCCGCCACGGCCAGCCCGTACACAAACCCCTGGCCCTGCGTGGCCGCGTGGTGCAGCATCCAGGCCACCATGGGCGGGCCCACAATCTGGCCGATGCCATAGGCGGCGGTGAGCAGGCCCGGAAAACTGTCGCCCGCTGCGGGCCACACCCGCCGCGCCTCCTGCAAGGCATAGAAGGTGATGGCCGTGAAGGGCAGGCCCAGCAGCAGGCTGCCCAGCGCAAAACCCAGAGGCCCCGGCCACACCAGGCTGAGCGCGATGGCCCCGGCCTGCACACCATAGGCCGCCATGAGCAGCCAGCGCCGGTCCCACGCGGCCGGAGTGCGGGTGGACAGCAGCGCTCCCAGCGCCACGCCCGCGCCAAACAGCGGCCAGAACAGGTCGGGCCAGGGTGAGCCCGCAGGCAGCGCAGCGCGCGCGATCACGGGCAAGAAGGTGGCCGTGACGATGTAGCCCAGTCCCGCCAGCCCGTAGGCCAGCGTGAGCCCCGTGCGCGCCAGCGGGCCCAGGCCTGGCAGGGCAAGGCCCGGTGTGTGCGCGGCCGCCGCCGGGGCAGGCAAGGCCAGGCCTTGCAGCACGGGCCAGATGGCGGTGCACAAGCCCACGCTCAGCACGCCAAACACGGCCCAGCCCGCAGCGGCGGGCCAGCCCAGGGCCACCATGGCACTGGCCGACAGGCCCGTGAGCACAATGCCCAGCCCGGGCCCGCAAAAGATCAGACCGCCCAGCGCCGCATGGCCCAGCGCGACCAGCCGCACCATGCACCACACCGAGACGTTGAGGAACACCAGCGCACTGGCCACGCCCGCCGCAAAGCGCAGCACAGGCCAGGTGGCGGGCAGCGGTAACGCCATGCCCAGCGTGAGCAGCACCGTGGCCGCCAGCCCCCAGCGCGCCAGCCGCACCGCATGCCACCGCTGCCGCGCGGCAGGCGCCACCCAGGGCAGTGCCATGCAGGCCAGCGCGCCGATCAGATAACCCAGGTAGTTGGCCGTGGCCAGCCAGCTGCCGCCCGCCAGGGTGACCACACCGTCGTGCAGCATCATGGGCAAGAGCGGTGTGAAGGCAAAGCGTCCGATGCCCATGGCCACCGCCAAAGCGGCCATGCCCGCCAGCGCCACGGCCAAGGGCCGGTCTGCAAGAGCGGCGGCGGGGACACGGGGGGAGATCAGCGTTTCCATGGCGGCAATTCCGGTTTATGATTCTTTTTTGAGATTTATTTTTAAATAATCATCTAACAAAGAGAATGAACATGGACCTTACCGCACTCGAAATCTTCCGCGCCGTGGCGCAGGAAGGCAGCGTGACCCGCGCCGCCGGGCGCCTGGGCCGGGTGCAGTCCAACGTGACCACACGCGTGCAGCAGCTCGAAGAACAACTGGGCGCCACGCTGTTTTTGCGAGAGGGCAAGCGCATGGTGCCCACGCCCGCGGGTGAATCGCTGCGCGGCTATGCCGACCGCCTGCTGGCGCTGGCCGAGGAGGCCCGCCAGTCGGTGCACCCCGGCCAGCCCGGCGGCCGACTGCGCCTGGGCGCCATGGAAAGCACCGCCGCCGCGCGCCTGCCCCAGCCGCTGGCGCAGCTGCACGCGCAGTGGCCGGGGCTGGTGCTGGAACTGTCCACTGCGCCCTCGCGCCAGCTGGTGGAGCAGGTGCTGGCCCACCAGATCGACTGTGCGCTGGTGGCTTGGCCGCCTCCGGGCATTGACGCCGACGCACCCGTGGAACACACCGCCGTGTTCACCGAACCCCTGCTGCTGGCCTTGCCCGCCAACCACCCGCCCGTACACACGCCGCAGGATTTGCAGCTCGACACCCTGGCTGCGTTCGGCAACGGCTGCACCTACCGCCGCATGGGCGAGTCCTTCCTGCAGCAAAAAAACGGCAGCCCGCCGCGCGTACTGGAGCTGGCCTCGTACCACGCCATCCTGGCCTGCGTGGCTGCCGGGCGCTGCGCGGGCGTGGTGCCGCAGGCCGTGATCGACCTGATGCGCGAGCCCCCCGCCCTGCGGTGGGTGCCGCTGGACAGCTGCGACACGGTGCTGGTCACACGGCGCGGCTACCAGTCGCCTGCGCTGGAGGCCTTGCTGGCCACACTGCAGGCCGGCAGCGCACCCCACCCGCCCCGTTCCATTGCCTGAGAGGAGTTCCTGATGCCTTCTTCCCCCTTCACCACCCGCCTGGGCCTTGCGCTGCCCATCGTCCAGGGCCCCATGACGGGCTCCGACACGCCCGCACTCGCGGCCGCTGTGTCCCAGGCCGGTGGCCTGGGCATGCTGGGCTGTGGCATGCGCTCACCCGCCGCCATGGCCGAAGTGGCCGCCGAGGTGCGCCGCCGCACCGACCGGCCCTTTGGCATGAACCTGTTCGTGCAGGCCACTCCCACCCCCGACGAGGCCACGGTGGTGGCCGCGCTGCAGCGCCTGGCGCCGTTCTATGCCGAGTTGGGCCTGGTGCCCGAGCGGCCCACGCAGTGGTGCGAGGACTTTGGCGCGCAGTTCGATGCATTGGTGGCCGCACGCCCGGCGGTGGCCAGCTTCACCTTCGGCATCCTCTCGGCCGCGCAGGTAGCACGGCTGCAGGCAGCGGGCAGCTATGTGGTGGGCACCGCCACCACCGTGGCCGAGGCCCGCGCCTGGGCCGCCGTGGGGGCGGATGCGGTCTGCGCCTCGGGCATGGAATCGGGCGGGCACCGGGGCACCTTTTTATCACCAGGCCACGAGGCGCCGCCTGCGGGCGGGCCTTCGGTGGACGACTTCGAGGCCAGCATGCTGGGCACACTGACGCTGGTGCGCCAATGTGTGGACGCACTGCCGTCCCTGCCCGTGATCGCGGCGGGCGGCATCATGGACGGGCGCGGCATTGCCGGTGCGCTGGCTCTGGGCGCCCAGGCGGTGCAGATGGGCACGGCCTTTCTGACCTGCCCCGAGTCGGGCATCGGCCCCGCCTACCGCCAGGCGCTGACGCAGGCCGGGCCCACGGACACCCGCACCACGCGCATCTTCTCGGGCCGGCCGGCACGGGGCATCGTCAACACCATGATGGACCGCCTGCGGGCCGATGAGCGCAGCGTGCCGCCCTACCCCGTGCAGAACGCGCTGACGGGCGTGCTGCGCCGCGCGGCGGCCCAGGCGGGCCGGGCCGACCATCTGTCGCTGTGGGCGGGCCAGGGCGTGGCCCAGGTGCGGCCCATGCCTGCGGCCGAGCTGGTGGCGGTGCTGGCGCAGGAGCTGCAGGCCGCCAGCGCCTGAGGATTGCTATATTTTTAATAGCTGCTTGCGCTTGTCTATCGCGCGCAAACGGCTATTTTTATCAAAATTCTGGGTCCTGCCCCGTCAGTTTTTCCAGGGCAGCTCGCGCGCCGGGCCTTGAATGACCGGCGCCTGGGCGTTCAGGGTTTCGCCCGCCAACACCCGCTCGTACATGCGCAGGTAGTTGCGCGCCATGCGCTCGGCGCCAAAGTGCTCCACCACATGCTGGTGGCAGGCACGGGGATCGAAGTGGTTGCCCCGCACCGCCTCGGCCAGCACGCTCGCCTCGGCCGACAGCACGCCGCAGTGCAGGGGCACCAGCTCGGGCAGCGCGCCGTAAGGCGTGGAGAACACCGGGCAGCCAAAGTACAGGCTCTCGATGACCGCCAGCCCGAAAGGCTCGTGCCAGCGCACCGGAAAGATCAGCCCGCGCGAGGCGTTGAGCAGCCCCGTCTTCTGCGAGCCGCCCACCATGCCGTGGAAGTGGATCTTGCGCGACAAGGTCCAGCGGAAGCCACGCTTGAAGTTGATGCGATTGCCGCCCAGCACGTCCAGCTCCACGCCCGCGAGCTTGGCCACCTTGATGGCACCGCGCACGTTCTTCACGCCCCAGGCCGCCTTGCCCAGGAAGTGGTAGCGCGGGCGCGGCAAGCTGAAATCGACCGGGCCGTAGCCCGACCAGTCCAGCCCGTTGTAGACAAACTCGCTGGAGCCATACCGCGCTGCATGGTCGCGCGACAGGAACACCGTGTTGCGCGGCAGCGGCTTGGGCTTGCGCGCGTTGCCGTGTTCGGTCACCAGGTAGGGCTTGGCCAGCTCGGTGCGCGGGTTGAACTGAAAATGCGTGATGTCCACGTCGGCCGGAATCTGGCCCTCCCAGGGCTCATCCGGGCGGATGGGCAGTACCTGGCCGAAGTCGCAGGTCGAGCCCTCGGGCACCAGGTAGCTCACGCGGTGGCCCTGCTGCACCAGGGTCTTGCCCAGGTCCCAGATCACGCGCTCGGTGCCGCCGTAGCCATAGACGGGGATGGGGGAGTTGTTGACCAGCAGGATGTGCATGGAAGGAGCTCTCACAGGGGACGGGGGCAACCCAGACGGGCGCGGCGCTGGTGCAGAGCCGCCAGCACCAGGGGGCACATGAACAGGTAGAACATGTTGCCGCTGTTGTGGGCCAGGAACACCTGCGTGAGGCCAAAGCCGATGTACGACAGCGGCAGCAGCACGCCCACCAGGCACAGCGACAGCGATTCGCGGTCCATCTTGCCCTGGGCATCGCGGATGCGCTGCGCCGTGGGCCAGAACATCGCCAGCGGAATGCCATAGAAGGCCAGCAGCAGCAGCACGCCAGGCAGGCCGCGCTTGGCAAACAGGTCCAGGATTTCGTTGTGTGCGTGGCCAAATTCGAGCACCACGGGGTGCGCTTGCCCGGCCGCCACGCGCCGGGCCTTTTCTTCGGCATACCCCGCTCGGCCCCAACCGGTGAGGGGGCGGTCCCAGCCCATTTGCCAGGCCAGGCCCCAGTGCGCCAGCCGCTGGCCCACCGAGCTGCGGCCGTCGCCATGCTGCTGGTAGACCTGCACTTCCTGGCGGGCTTCGTCCACCCGCAGCTCCACCGCCGGCACCTGCGAGAGGGCCGCAGCCGCCACCACCAGCGCAGAAAGGCCCCAGTACACGCGCCGCTGCCCGGTGGTGCGCACCAGCAGCCAGGCACACACCGGCAGCAGCAGCACCAGCGCCAGCCAGCCACCGCGCGACTGCGACAGCACCGAGCCCGCCACGCCCAGCGCCACGGCGCTGGCCAGCAGCAGGCGCTGCCACAGCACCCAGCGCCGCCACTGCGCCACCAGCAGCAGGCCACTCATCACGGCCAGCAGCATGCTCAGGTTGCCGTACTGGATGGCGTTGGTGAACCCATTGGCGCGTGGCAGGCCCAAACCATAGGTCTGGTACAGCCCCACGAGCCCGCTGCCCACTGCCCCCACCGCAATGCCCATCCAGAGCCAGGCGGCGCGGGGTTCAAACGTCATCAGATAGAAGATGCAGGGCAGGGCCAGCAGGTACTTGACCGGGCGGTCCATGCTGCCCCAGCCCCAGGCGGTGCCCACATCCAGCATCCACAGCGCGGCCATGCAGGAAAACGCAGCCGTGAGCCACCAGGCGGCACGCGGCGCGGGGCGGCGCCACCACACCGGGGCACTGGCCAGCGCGGCCAACAGCAGCAAGGCCGCACCGTACGAATACCCCGAGGGCACACACAGCGCCAGGCACGGAACCAGGAAGGCCCCGATGCTCGCGCAGCGCGCCCACCAGCGTTGTGCGCCCATCAACGAATCACCTTGTCGGTCAGGCTGTCACGGTCATAGTGCAGGGCGGCGTAGCGAAAGAAGCCCTCCAGCGCCACAAAAAGACAATAAAGAAACCCGGCCCCGCCACACAGAAACCCCAGGCGGAACACGTACAGGCGCAGGAACATGGAAAGCCCCGAGGCCAGGCCACGCAGCACGCCGCCGCGCTGGCCCTTCTCGGCGCGCTTGGCGGCGCCCAGCATCACGTACTGCGTGAGCTTTTCCAGGCTGCCCCGCACCGTGGTGCGGGAGTAATGCAGCAGCCGCGCCCGGATCAAGCGACGCGGCACCACCCCGCCGCCGGGCAGCGGGTGCAGTTCGGCCTGCTCATGCACCACCCCGGTGAATTCCTTGACCAGGGCACGCACAAACAGGCGCTCGATCTGCGACTGCGAACGGAAGTAAGTGAGTTCGTGCCCGTAGGCCACCATGCGCCAGCGGATGCGCCACACGGCCTGTTCGCCCGATTGCACGATGGCCTGCAGCTCCTGGGCAAACGCAGGCGTCATCACCTCGTCGGCATCCAGAAAAAACACGTAGTCGCCGCGCGAATGCGCAAGCAGGCGGTTGCGCTGCACGGCAAAACCCTGCCAGTCGGGATAGCTGTGCACTTCCGCGCCCAGGCCCCGGGCCATGGCCACGGTGTTGTCCGTGCTGCCGCTGTCCACCACCAGGAGCTGGTCGGCAAACGCGGCGCTTTTCAGGCAGGCCTCAATGCGGTGCGCCTCGTTGTGGGTCAGCACCGCAACGGTCAACGAGGGCGGCGCCGATGCGCCGCCGGTTCCCACTGGCATCAATCAGTGACCAGCGTGTACGTGCTCACCCGCCTTCAGGCGGTACACCGTGCCGCAATACGGGCACTTGGCTTCACCCGTGCGGGCCACGTCCAGGTACACCTTGGGGTGGCTGTTCCACAGCTTCATGTCGGCCTTGGGGCTGGGGCAGAAGACCCCGCCTTGTGCGTTCAGGTCTTTGGCCAGGAGTTCAACGGTAGCTTGCGACATGTTCTTCAGACCTTGGTGAGCCAGTGGGCGTATTGGGGATTGCGGCCACCGACGATGTCGAAGAAGGCGCTCTGGATTTTTTCGGTGATCGGGCCGCGTGATCCGCTGCCCAGCTCGATCCGGTCGAGTTCCCGGATGGGCGTCACTTCAGCGGCCGTGCCGGTGAAGAAGGCTTCGTCGGCGATGTAGACCTCATCGCGCGTGATGCGCTTTTGCACAATCTCCAGGCCCAGGTCCTTGGCGATGTGGAACACGGTGTTGCGGGTGATGCCGTTGAGGGCACCGGCCGAAAGGTCGGGCGTGTAGATCACGCCGTTCTTGATGACAAAAATGTTCTCGCCCGCGCCTTCGGACACAAAACCCGAGCTGTCGAGCAGCAGGGCTTCGTCGTAGCCATCGTCCAGCGCTTCCATGTTGGCGAGGATGGAGTTGGTGTAGTTGCTCACCGCCTTGGCCTGCGTCATGGTGATGTTGACGTGGTGTCGCGTATAGCTGCTGGTCTTGACGCGGATGCCGCGCTTCAGGCCTTCCTCGCCCAGATAGGCGCCCCAGGCCCAGGCCGCCACCATCAGGTGGATCTGGTTGCCCTTGGGCGAAACACCCAATTTTTGCGAGCCGATCCAGGTCAATGGGCGCAGATAGCAGGATTCGAGCTTGTTTTCGCGCACCACGGCCTTCTGGGCCTCGTTCACTTCTTCCTTGGTGAACGGGATCTTCATGCGCAGGATCTTGGCGCTGTTGAACAGGCGGTCGGTGTGCTCTTCGAGGCGGAAAATGGCCGTGCCGTCCGCCGTGTTGTAAGCGCGCACGCCTTCGAAGGCGCCGCAGCCGTAGTGCAGGGTGTGGGTCAGCACATGGATCTTGGCGTCGCGCCAATCGACCATCTGGCCGTCCATCCAGATCTTGCCGTCACGGTCGGCCATCGAGGGAACTACGGGGCTCATGGGAATCCTTTGGTTGCTGTGGGTCGCAAAACCGGGATTTTACGGGCCCCCAGCCCGCCGGGAACCGCCGCCCGAGGGTGCAGTGCAGCAAACCCGCCGGATCAGGGCCGGGGTGTCATCCAGCTTGGGACGGGGTGTTGTCGTCCGCCTCGGGCCGCTCCAGCGCCCACTTCACCAGCTTGCCCTTGCGAAATTCGCAGGTCACATGCGATCGGGTGCCGTCGGTCCAGCGGTAAATCTCCGGGTCGGCCCCCTCGGGGGACAGCAGCTCGCCCAGCGCCTGCGTCATGGCCACCACATGCATCAGGTTCACGCCCTCGGCCAGCCGGGCATTGAGCATCACGGCGCTGCCCACATAGCCAATGGGCCGCTTGGCGGCCTTTTTCATCACATTCACCAGCCGCGTGAAGTGCAGCAGGGCCCACATGACCAGCCCGCCCACCACCGCTGCCACACCGGCCCAACCGTAGGCTGTAAAACCAAACCCGACCAGGGCCACCGCCCCCAGGGGCACCAGGATATTGCGCAGATTCATAGGCTGGGATTGTCTTACGGCCTCAACCGTGTGGGGCTGTGGGCATTGCTTACAAGCCCCGCACCACATTCATCGCCTCCTCCACCCGCTCCACCGCGTGGATGGTCAGCCCCTCAATGGGCTTCTTGGGCGCGTTGGCCTTGGGCACCACGGCCACGCTGAAGCCGAGCTTGGCGGCTTCCTTCAGCCGTTCCTGGCCGCGTGGTGCGGGGCGCACTTCGCCCGCCAACCCCACCTCGCCAAACGCCAGAAAGCCGCGCGGCAGCGCCTTGCCCCGCAGGCTGGAGGTGATGGACAACATCACCGCCAGATCGGCGGCCGGTTCGCTGATGCGCACACCACCCACCGCGTTCACGAACACGTCCTGGTCCATGCACGCCACACCCGCGTGGCGGTGCAGCACGGCCAGCAGCATGGCCAGGCGGTCCTTGTCCAGGCCTACCGACAGGCGCCGGGGGCTGGGGCCACCGCTGTCCACCAGCGCCTGGATCTCGACCAGCATGGGGCGTGTGCCCTCCAGCGTGACCATCACGCAGCTGCCCGGCACGGGCTCGGAGTGCTGGGAGAGGAAGATGGCGCTCGGGTTGCTCACACCCTTGAGGCCTTTTTCGGTCATGGCAAACACGCCGATCTCGTTCACCGCGCCAAAGCGGTTCTTGATGGCGCGCACCAGGCGGAACTGGCTGTGCGTGTCGCCTTCAAAGTACAGCACCGTGTCCACCATGTGCTCCAGCACGCGCGGCCCGGCCAGCGCACCTTCCTTGGTTACATGGCCCACCAGAATGACGGCGATGCCTGTGCCCTTGGCCATGCGTGTGAGGTGCGCCGCACATTCGCGCACCTGGGCGACCGAACCCGGTGCGCTGGTGAGCTGGTCGGAATAGGTGGTCTGGATGGAATCGATCACGACCACGGCCGGTTGGGTGGCTTCGACCGTGGCCAGAATTTTTTCGAGCTGGATCTCGGCCAGCAGCTTCACCTGGCTGCCCTCGATGCCCAGGCGCCGTGAGCGCAGCGCCACCTGGGCGCCACTCTCCTCGCCCGTCACATACAGCGTGGGCAGGCCCGCGCGCTGCAGTGCGTCCATGGCCTGCAGCAGCAGGGTGGATTTGCCGATGCCCGGGTCGCCCCCGATGAGCACCACGCCGCCTTCCACAATGCCGCCGCCGAGCACACGGTCCAGCTCGTCGATGCTGCTGGGGGTGCGCGCCACATCCTGCGCCTCAATGGCGGCCAGCGGCATCACGGGCTGCACGTGGGCCAAGCCCGCATAGCCTTGCGGCGCGCTCAGGCGGTTCTTGCCCGGCCCGGCCTCGGCCACCTGTTCGATCAGCGTGTTCCAGGCGCCGCAGGCGGGGCATTTGCCCAGCCAGCGCGGGCTGGTGCCGCCACATTCGGTGCAGGTGAAGATGATTTTGTCTTTGGCCATGGAAAGGGGATGGTCGGTGGGCACAGGCGCGGGTGGCCGACTATAGCGGCGCAGCCCCGGAACTCGGGCTCCACCCTACCAAGCACCTATAGACCCCAGGCGCTGCGCCCCTACGATGGCCACCCATCCACTTTGTTCTCCGACATCGGCAAGAATGCACGCCATGCACACACCCACCAATTCCTTCAAGCAGGCCCTGGCCCGGGGCGATACGCAAATCGGCCTGTGGCTGGGCCTGGCCGATGCCTACACCGCAGAAATCCTGGCGGGCACCGGTTACGACTGGCTACTGGTCGATGGCGAACATGCGCCCAACGACCTGCGCTCCATCCTGCATCAGCTGCAGGCCATTGCCAGCGCCAGCAGCGCCCTGCCGCCGGGGGCCCGCGCGCCCCACGCCATTGCGCGGGTGCCGGTGGGCGACACCGCCCTCATCAAGCAGTACCTCGACATCGGCGCGCAAACCCTGCTGGTGCCCATGGTGGACACGCCCGAACAGGCCCAGCAGCTGGTGCGCGCCACGCGCTATGCGCCCGATGGCGTGCGTGGCATGGGCAGCGCGCTGGCGCGCTCGTCGCGCTGGCAGGCCTACCCCCGGTATGTGCACGAGGCCAACCAGCAGGTCTGCCTGCTGGTGCAGGCCGAGACGGCGGAGGCCATGGCCCACCTGGATGCGATTGCCGCCACCCCCGGCGTGGACGGCGTTTTCATCGGCCCGGCCGACCTGTCGGCCTCGATGGGCCACCCGGGCAACCCGGGGCACCCCGATGTGCAAGCCGCCATCCACGACGGCATAACGCGCATCCTGCGCGCGGGCAAGGCGCCGGGCATCCTGGCCACCAACGAGGCCCAGGCGCGCCAGTGGCTGGCGGCCGGTGCCCTGTTTGTGGCTGTGGGCGTGGACACCATGCTGCTGACCAGCGCTGCGCAGAATCTGCTGGCGCGCTTTCGCACCGGCACGGACGCCGCTGCCGCGCCACGGCCCGCAGGCTACTGACCCTTCTCTTCCAGACAAGACACAACAACAAGCAAGGATCGACAAGCATGAAAGCATGTATCTACGGCGCGGGCGCCATCGGCGGCTGGCTCGGTGTGGCCCTGGCGCAGGCGGGCAACCCGGTCAGCCTGGTGGCGCGCGGTGCCACGCTGGCGGCGTTGCAGTCCGACGGCCTGCGCCTGCGGCGCCCCGACGGCACGGTGGCCCAGGTGGCGGTGACGGCGGCAGCCGACCCGGTGGCCCTGGGCGTGCAGGACCTGGTGGTAGTGGCCGTGAAAGCGCCCGGCCTGCCCGAGGTGGCACGCGCCATGGCCCCGCTGATCGGACCGGACACCATCGTGCTCACGGCCATGAACGGCGTGCCCTGGTGGTTCCTCGACGGTTTTGGCGGCGCTGCGCAAGGCCGCGCGCTCGAATCCGTGGACGCAGGCGGCGTGATCGCCAGCGCCATCCCCACGCGCCATGTGGTGGGCAGCGTGGTGCACACCAGCTGCTCGCTGGAGGCACCGGGTTTCGTCAAACAGCATTTCGGCAACCGTCTCATCGTGGGCGAGCCGGGCGGCCACCGCAGCGCGCGCCTGCAGGCCCTGGCCGATACGCTGCAGCGCGGTGGCATCGACGTGGAGCTGAGCGACTGCATCCAGAAGGACATCTGGTTCAAGCTCTGGGGCAACCTCACCATGAACCCCATCAGCGCACTCACCGGCGCGACCACCGACCGCATCCTGGACGACGAGCTGGTGCGGGGTTTTGTGTCGCACGTGATGCTCGAAGCCAAGGCCATTGGTGACCAGCTGGGCCTGCCGATCGACCAGCAGCCCGAAGACCGCCACGCCGTCACGCGCAAGCTGGGCGCGTTCAAGACCTCGATGCTGCAGGACGTGGAAGCGCACAAGCCCATGGAGATCGACGCCCTGGTGGGCGCCGTGCGCGAGCTGGGCCAGATCACCGCCGTGCCCACCCCGCACACCGACGCGCTGCTGGGCCTGGTGCGGCTGATGGCCCGCACGCGCGGCCTGTACTAAAAACTTCAAGCAAAAAAGGCCGTCTGCGCGCAACCCTATTGCCTTATAAGCTACATATTTAATAGCAAATTAGCCATGACCACACTCACGCTGTATTACACCCCCGGCACCTGCGCGCAGGCCGTGCGCATCGCTTTGGAAGAAGCGGGCGCCGCCTACGAACTGGTCCGCGTGGACTTCGCCGCAGGCCAGCAGCGCACGCCCGAATACCTGGCCGTGAACCCCAAGGGCCGCGTGCCCGCGCTGGCCACGCCGCAGGGCACGCTGACCGAAACCCCGGCCCTGCTGGCCTTTGTGGCGCAGAGCTTTCCCGCAGCGCGCCTGGCGCCCGTCGACGCGCATGGCTTTGCGCGCCTGCAGGAGTTCCACAGCTACCTCGCGTCCACCGTGCACATCGCCCATGCGCACCGCCCCCGCGCCAGCCGCTGGGCCGACGAGCCCGAGGCCCAGGCCGCCATGCAACGCAAGGTGCCGCAGAACATGACCGACTGCTTCAATCTCATCGAAAGCCACTACCTGCCGCCCGTGGACCAGGGCCCCTGGGTGATGGGCGAGCAGTACACCGTGGCCGACGGCTACCTGTTCACCATCGGCACCTGGCTGCACAGCGATGGCGTGGACATTGCCCGGTTCCCGAAGGTGTTTGCGCACACGCAGCGCATGCTGCAGCGCCCCGCCGTGCAGCGCGCACTGGCCTGAAATTTCTTTGGGGCTACATATCCACGCTGCGGGAGTGCGCGGCTTGTGAAGCTGGCGCGGCACAGGCCAGAGCCGCCGCGCAAGGGCCGCCCCGCCGCGCTGGCGGCGTCCCCCTTCCCGAATTGCGCAGCAATTCGAGAGAAGGGGGAAGGCGCGAAGCGCCTCAGGGGGTTGTCACTCTTAAATACCGCCAGTCGATGCGGTTGTCGGCGCGGTGGATGATGTCCACCTTCTTGGTGCCCGCCCACGGAATCACCTGGTTGTACAGCGGGATGTGCGAGACCAGCTCATGCTCCTTGATCAGTGCCTGCTCGATCAGCTGGTTGCGTGTGGTGGTGTCGGTTTCCTTCTTCACACGCTCGACCAGGGCGTCGATCTGCGGATCAGAGAAGCGGCCCAGGTTGAAGTTGCCATCGCCCCCCGCGCCGGGCGAGCGCACCAGCGACTGCAGGCTGTAGAACGCATCGAACGTTGGCACACCCCAGCCCAGCAGGTAGATGCTCGCCTCGTTGCGCTGGATCATCGGGAAGTACGTTGCAAACGGCAGCGAGCGCAGCTTGGCTTTCACGCCCACCTTGGCCCAGTGTGAGGTGATGGCCTGGCACAGCTGCTCGTCGTTGATGTAGCGGCCCGCGCTGCAGGCAAAGTCCACCTCAAAGCCGTTGGGGTAGCCCGCATCGGCCAGCAGCTTCTGCGCGGCCTTGGGGTCGTAGGGCCAGCGTACGTCGGCCTTCTTGGTCCAGCCGTTGACCTGGTTGGCGATGAGTGTGCCCGTGGGCTGGGCCAGGCCACGCAGCACCACGCGCTGGATGGACTGGATGTCGATGGCCTGGTACAGCGCCTTGCGCACGCGCAGGTCCTTCAGCGGGTTCTTGCCCTTCACGTCCGAGCCAGGCAGCTCGTCGCGGAACTGGTCCAGCCCCAGAAAGATGGTGCGGTACTCGGGCCCTTCCAGCACCTGCAGGGTGGGAGTCTGCTTGATGCGCGCCAGGTCCTGCAGGCTGGGGTCGATCACAAAGTCAATCTCGCCCGACAACAGCGCCGCCGTGCGCGTGGCGTCGGCCTTGATGGGGGTGTAGACGATCTCGGTCAGGTTGGTGGGGTACTTGCCTTTGCCCCACCAGTGGGGGTTGGGCTCCAGCACCACGCGCTGGTCGGGCGTCCACTGCTTGAGCTGGTAGGGGCCGGTGCCCAGCGCGTTACGGTGGGCAAAGGTTTCGTCCTTGGTCTTGATGTCCTTGGGCTCCACCGACTTGTTCTTCTCGGCCCAGGCCTTGCTCAGGATGCGCAGCTCGGTGAGCTGGTTCACCAGCACGGGGTTGGGCAGGTCGGAGTGGATGTCGATGGTGTAGGCATCGATTTTCTCGACCCGGTCGATGCCCTGGGTGTAGACGGCGAAGTTGGAAGTCTTGGCCTTGGCCCGCTCCAGCGAAAACTTGGCGTCGTCGGCCGTGAACTCGCTTCCATCGCTGAACTTCACACCCTTGCGCAGCGTGAGGCGCAGCTGCGTGGGCTTGATGAGCTTCCACTCGGTGGCGAGCGACGGCTCGGGTTTGAAGGTCTTGCTGTTGTATTCGACCAGCGTGTCGTACACCGCGCCGTGCATGGTGTTGTTCACACCCACGTTCTGGGTGTGGATGTCCCAGGTGGAAATGTCCACCGAGCGGGACCAACGGAAGGTGGCGGACTGCGCAGCCAGGGGCAGCGCGGCGGCAACGGCGGCTGCAAGCAGGAGGTGTTTAAAGCGCATGGGTACAAGGATAGGCAAAAAGGCCAAAGAATGCTGAATGGCCGGACTATCCCCCAAGCGGCTCCGCGTGGGAACGAACTTATCGTTCTTAGCTTAGAGCCATCACCCCCGCCAGCACCAGCATGGTGGTGGCCGTCACCGCATCCAGCACCCGCCACGCCGCCGGCGTGGCAAACAACGGCGCCAGCCAGCGGGCGCCCAGGCCGATCAACAAGAACCACAACGCACTGGCCAGCGAGCCCCCCGCCGCAAACAGCGCACGCCCCCAGGCCGGGTACGGCGTGGCCATGGTGCCCAGCAGCACCACGGTGTCCAGGTATACATGCGGGTTGAGCCAGGTGAGTGCCACCACGGTGGCCAGTGTGGTGCGCAAACTGGCGCCGGGGCCGCTGGTGGCCACCAACAACTGGCCCGGGCGCAGCGCCCGCGCGGCCGTCTGTACGGCATACATCAACAGGAACAGCGCGCCCGCCCAGCGCATGAACTGCGCCCACTCGGGCCGGTCCAGCAGCATGCCGCCCATGCCCCACACGCCCACCTGCAGCAGCACCGCGTCCGACAGCGCACACACCAGCACCACGGGCAGCACATGCTCGCGCCGCAGGCCCTGGCGCAGCACGAACGCGTTTTGCGCGCCAATGGCCATGATGAGCATGGCGGTGGAAGTGAAACCGTGAACGAATGCAGTGGAGACCATGGGTGCGGATTGTGGTCAACGCACCATGTAGACGCCAGCTATACTTTTTAACGATCCGTCAAAATGGCTAACCACCCATGCAACTCGACTCCGCCCAGCTCAACGCCTTTGCCACGGTGATCGACGAGGGCAGCTTCGAGCGGGCGGCGGCCGCGCTGCATGTCACGCGCTCGGCGGTGTCGCAGCGCATCAAGCTGCTGGAGGAGCGCGTGGGCCAGGTGCTGGTGCGCCGCGCCACGCCCTGCACGCCCACCGAGGCCGGGCAGGCGCTGTACCGCCACGCGCGCGAGGTGGCGCTGAGCGAGGCCGATGCGCTGGCCACCATTGGCGGCGGGCAGCACAGCACCACGCGGCTGGCGATTGGCGTGAATGCCGACTCGCTGGCCACCTGGTTCCCCCACGCCATGGCGCAGGCGGCCGAGGGGCAGGCCATCACCTTCGACATCCATGTGGAAGACCAGGACCACTCTGCCAACTTGCTGCGCGAGGGCCGCGTGATGGCCGCCGTGACGGCCGACCCGCAGCCCGTGCAGGGCTGCCAAGTGCTGCCGCTGGGCACGCTGCGCTACCGCGCGCTCGCAAGCCCTGCGTTCATGGAGCGCCACTTTGCGCAGGGCGTTAGCGCCACCACCCTGGCGCAGGCGCCCATGCTGGTGTTCAACCGCAAGGATGCGCTGCAGGCGCGTTTTGTGGGCCGCATCACGCGCCGCAAGCTCGCACCGCCCGTGCACTGGCTGCCCGAGGCGCATGCGTTCGTCAAAGCCACGCGCGCCAGCCTGGGCTGGGGCATGACGCCCGACGCCCTGGTGGAAGACGACCTGGAGACCGGCGCCCTGGTCGAGCTGATTGCGAACAAGCCCGTGGATGTGCCGCTGTACTGGCAGTGCTGGCGGCTGAACGTGCAGGCGCTGCAGCACATGACGCAGGCCGTGCAAAAGGCGGCGGCGCTGACGCTGCTGCGCTGAGAGGAAAGTCGAGAGGGATGTAGCAAGCAAGGGCCGACTACGCGGCGCTCGCCAGGTCCTCGTGGTGGTCGGTCGCCCCACGCTTCCAGTAAGCGGAGATGCGCATGCGCTTCGGGTCCACGCCCGGCTTGGCCAGCACGGCACGGCGCACGGCGGCCATGTCGCTGTGTTCGCCCGCAGCCCAGACAAAGCCCGCGCCGGGCGGCAGCGACAGCGCCTCCACAGCGGCAGGCAGCGCGCTCACCCACTGCAGATCCACCTGCGCCGCGCTCGCCAGCGTGCGCTGGTCGGCAGGGCTGCTCAGCTGGATGCGCACGGTGGCCACCGCGCTGGCGGGCAGCTCGGCCAGGCGGCGGGCGATGGCGGGCAGCGCGGTTTCGTCGCCCAGCAGCCAGTGCCAGTCGAAGCCCGTGGGCACGACCATGCTGCCGCGCGGCCCGGCAATGCCCACCCACTGGCCCACGGTGGCGCTGGCGGCCCAGTCGGTGGCGGGGCCGGCGTCGTGCAGGGCGACCTCGATGTCCAGCTCGCCCGCAGTGGCGTCAAAGCGCGCAGGGGTGTAGTCGCGGAGCACGGGGCGCGGGCCGTCAAACACGGGGCGGCCCTCCTGCAGCGTGGGCAAGGTGGGGCGGTCTTGCCCGGGCGAGGGAAGGATGAGCTTGAGATGGTCGTCGAACCCGGCGCTCACAAAGCCCGCCAGCTCGGGCCCGGCCAGGGTCAGCCGCACAAAGCCGGGGCTGACCTGGGTGCGGCGCACCACCTGGAGGTGGCGGCCCTGCAGGGGATGGCGAATGCGCTCGATGGCGAGGGAGGGGGCCGTGGCGGCCAGGGGCAAGGAAGCGTTCATGGCGTAAAATGTTGATTTAATCAACCAAATCATCCGCCATTCAGTTGACTTTTTCAACCGATAGCCACGCCATGCCCCCACGCGCCCGCCCCGATGTGTTTGAAGCCCTGCACGACCTGATGCATGCCTACCGGGCGCGCATGGTGCGCGCGATGACCTCCGTGCACCCGGACCTGACCTTCAACGAAGTTCGCGCGCTGAACTTCATCGGCCGCCACCCTGGCGCCACGCAGAAAGAGCTGGTGCGCCACAGCGGCGCCGACAAGGCGCAGGTGGCGCGCATGCTGGGCCTGTTGCAGGACAAGGGTTGGCTGGAACGCCAGCCGCACGCCGAGGACCGGCGCAGCCTGTGCCTCACGCTGAGCGCCGAGGGCCAGGCGCTGTACCAGGCGCTGCAGGCCGCGCGGCAATCCCTGTCGGCCCAGGTGCTGGCGGGCTGCGACGACGCCACCCAGGCGCAGCTGCTGGCCCTGCTGGCGCGGGTGGGGGCCAACCTGGATGCGCTGCCGCCCCTGGAGACTGGCGAGGACTGCGGCCACGGCAGGGGCCGGTCCTCGCGCTAGGGGCACCTCGGCGGCGCTTCAGACGCTTTTGAAGGGATTTTTGCCTCAAGCGCTAGTGCAACATGCCCTGATAGCTATCAAATAAAGAGCAAATCAGCGCCCCTGGATCACGCGCAGCGCCTCGGGCAGCGAATGCACATGGGGCAGGAAATGGTCGATGGTGGCGCCCAGCAGCACGGCGCAGACCAGCGCGCCCAGCAGCGGCTTCCAGGTCAGGCGCACAGCGGCGCTGAGCCAGCCCTCCCGCTCCACCCCCACGGCGGCGCGGGCAGTGGCCACTGAAAAGGCGATCTCCACCGCCACCGTGAGCAGCACATCCCAGCCAAAAAACAGCATGGCCAGCGAGCCCGCCCCCAGGATCAGCGCCGCGCCGATGAGAAAGATGGCCACCACGGGCACGACCACCACGGCGCCCTCGTCGGCGCTGCCCAGCGCATCGGCCGCGCCCCCGGCCATGTCGCCCAGCACGCTGGAGTCGCTGCCGGAGCCGCCGCTGGACAGACCTTGTGTCCACCCGCCCCCAAAGTCACCCGATGCGCCGCCGCCGCCAAAGTCGCCACCGCCCGTGCGCGGCAAGGGCACCTGGCCTCCACCGGAGGGGCCATTGCCACTGGGCCAGGAGATGTCGGGCAATTCCACACTGCTGCCGTCGCCCGACGACCCGTCCCGCCGCACCAGCCGCGCTGCCCAGGCGCGCAGCACCAGCAGATAGCCGACATAGCCCACCGACAGCGTGACCAGGTACCGCAGCGCCAGCGAATCCACGCCCAGCACCATCTGCAGGTGCGAGGTGGCCCACATCAGCAGCAGCGTGAAGCTGCCGATCAGCAGCCCATGCCAGCGCAGGCTGTAGCGCTGCTGCAGGCTGCGCGCCACCGCGCCGTGGTGCGGCATGCGCACCGAGCGCCAGGTGGAACTGCTTTTTTTCTTAGGGCTGGAGGAGTTGCTGCGGGGTGTGGCCATGGAAGGAGCGTGCTGCGCGCGGTGGCAAAAAGACGGCGCCATTTCACACCAGTTTCAGGCCAACCCTCGCTCAGCCCGCACCCCGCAGCGTGAACTTCTGCGCGAACCGCAGGGGCACAGAGGGAGGACGTCAGGCCACGCCGTCCACCACCACCGGCACGCGCTGGGCCAGTGCACACATCAGCTCGTAGCCCACGGTACCTGCGGCCTGCGCCACCTCGTCGATGGGCAGCACAACCCCATTGCTGGCCCGGCCCCAGAGCGTCACCTCGCTGCCAAAACCCGCCGCCACCCCGGCCTGCTGCAGTGGCGTGAGGTCCACCGTCACCATGTCCATGCTCACCCGCCCTACCAGGCGCGTGCGCACGCCGTTGACCAGCACCGGGGTGCCGGTGTCGCAGTGGCGCGGGTAGCCGTCGGCATAGCCGCAGGCGGCGATGCCGATGGTCAGCGGCCCATCGGCCGTGAAGCGCGAGCCATAACCCACCGTGTCGCCCGCCTGCAGCTGCTGGGTGGCGATGAGGCGGGTGGACAGCGTCATGGTGGGTTGCAACCCCCAGTGGCTGGCGTTGTGCTCGGGGAAGTCGGGCGCGCTGCCATAGACCACGATGCCCGCGCGCACCCAGTCGGCGCGCACGCCAGCGTCCTGCGCGTGGCGCAGGGTGGCGGCGCTGTTGCTCAGGCTGCGCTCGCCAGGCAGGTCCTGGGCCGCAGCGGTGAAGGCCGCCATCTGGTGCGCAATGCCACGCGGGCCATCGGCATCGCTGAAGTGGGTCATGAACGAAATCTCGTCCACCTGCGGCAGCGCATTGAGCCGGGCCCAGGCCGCGCGGTAGCGCTGGGGCGTGAAGCCCAGGCGGTTCATGCCCGAGTTCATCTTGAGGAACACCCGGTGCGGCACCTGCGTCTTGTGCGCGGCCAGCATGTCGATCTGCTCGTCGCAGTGCACCGCGTGCCACAGGCCCAGGCGCGAGCACAGCTCCAGGTCACGCGGCTCGAACACGCCTTCGAGCAGCAGAATGGGCCCGCGCCAGCCCAGGTGGCGCACGCGTTCGGCCTCGGCCAGGTCCAGCAGCGCAAAACCGTCGGCCCCGCGCAGACCCTCGAACACCCGCTCGATGCCGTGGCCGTAGGCGTTGGCCTTGACCACTGCCCACACCTTGGCGTCGGGCACCGACTGGCGCACGCGCGCGAGGTTGTTGTGCAAAGCGGCGGTGTGGATGGTGGCGGTGATGGGACGGGGCATGGAATGGAGCAGTTGGGACGGGGGAATCTACCGGGGAATACCTGCAGGATTCTGGCACTGCAGCCGTTTATCCGCGTGATATAACCGCCTGTCTCCTGCTACGGTTACTCACAATTAACAGTGCATCAGCCCAACTGATGCACCCACCAGCCATTCGATGAAGCGCGGTTTCTACACCATCATGTCGGCGCAGTTTTTCAGCTCGCTGGCCGACAACGCACTTTTCGTGGCCGCCGTGGAACTCCTGCGCTCTGAGGGCGCCCCCGAATGGCAGCGCGCCGCCCTGGTGCCCATGTTTGCGCTGTTCTATGTGGTGCTGGCGCCCTTCGTGGGCGCTTTTGCCGATGCGCTGCCCAAAGGCAAGGTGATGTTTGTCAGCAATGCCATCAAGGTGGTGGGCTGCCTGATGATGCTGTTCGGCTCGCACCCGCTGATTGCCTACGCCGTGGTGGGCCTGGGCGCAGCGGCCTACTCGCCCGCCAAGTACGGCATCCTCACCGAGCTGCTGCCCGCGTCCCAGCTGGTCAAGGCCAACGGCTGGATCGAGGGGCTCACCATTGCCTCCATTATCCTGGGCGTGCTGCTGGGTGGCCAGCTGGTAGGGCAGCACATGTCGGCCATGCTGCTGGGCATCGACATCCCGATGATCAACACCGGCGTGGACACGCCCGCAGAGTCGGCCATTGCCGCGCTGATCGTGGTGTATGCCGTGGCCGCCTGGTTCAACACCCGCATCCCGCACACCGGCGTGGAAATGCGCCCGATGCGTGCCGACCCTGCGCGCAGCATCGTCTCCAACACGCTGAGCCTGCTGCCCGACTTCTGGGCCTGCAACAGCCGCCTGTGGCGCGACAAGCTCGGCCAGATCTCGCTGTCCACCACCACCCTGTTCTGGGGCGCGGGCGGCAACCTCAAGTTCATCGTGCTGGCCTGGGCCGCCGTGGCGCTGGGCTACAACACCACACAGGCCTCGGCCCTGACCGGCGTGGTCGCCATCGGCACTGCCGTGGGCGCCGTGGTGGCCTCGATGCGCATGCGCCTGGACATGGCCACCAAGGTCATCCCGCTGGGCATTGCCATGGGGCTGCTGCTGATCCTGATGGTGTTCATCAGCAACATCTGGGTGGCCATCCCCTTCCTCATCATCCTGGGCGGCCTGGGCGGCTACCTGGTCGTGCCCATGAATGCGCTGCTGCAGCACCGGGGCCACAACCTCATGGGTGCGGGCCGCTCGATCGCCGTGCAGAACTTCAACGAGCAGGCCTGCATCCTGGCGCTGGGCGCGTTCTACAGCCTGTCGCTCAAGTTCGGGCTGTCGGTGTTCGGTGCCATCACGGCCTTCGGGCTGGTGGTGGCGGGGGTGATGTGGCTGATCCAGCGCTGGCACCAGAACAACTGTGTGCAGCACCGCGAAGAGGTGGAACACTTGCTGCACATTGCGCGGCACGACACGCACCATTGAGAAGCCCCCTGAGCGGCTGCGCCGCTTCCCCCGGAGGGGGACGCACCCAGTGGCCTGGCAGAGCCAGCTCCACGGGTGCGCTGGCAGGGGCGGTGTGCCAGTGTCTGGCGCTCCGCCATTTACTATCATTTTCATAGCTACCAGCGCTTACCTGTTGCGCGGTAACGGCCATTTTTTCTTCAATGCAATCGCCCCTGCCCTTTGCCGCCCTGCTGTTCAACGCCTTTGTCTGGGGGCTGGCGTGGTGGCCGTTCCAGCACATGCACCAGGCGGGGCTGCACCCGCTGTGGGCCACGGCGTTCATGTATGCGGTGGTGCTGCTGGCGCTGCTGGCCTGGCGCCCCACGCTCTGGGCCCAGGTGCGCCAGCACCCCGAGCTGTGGCTGCTGGCGCTGGCCTCGGGCCTGAACAACGTGGCCTTCAACTGGGCCGTGACCATTGGCGACGTGGTGCGCGTGATCCTGCTGTTCTACCTGATGCCCGCCTGGGCCGTGCTGCTGGCCTGGAAGGTGCTGGGCGAGCGTCCCACCCCGGCGGCGCTGCTGCGCCTGGCGCTGGCTTTCTGCGGTGTGGTGCTGGTGCTGCTGCCCGAGGGCGCACCCGCGTCGCGCCTGCTGCAGAACCTGTCGCTGGCCGATGGGCTGGCGCTGCTGGGCGGCTTCATGTTTGCGCTCACCAACGTCACACTGCGCCGCCTGCACACCGTGCCGGGGCCCGCGCGCATGTTCTCGATGTTTGGCGGCTGCATGCTGATGGCGCTGGCCGTGGCGGGCATCGGGCTGCAGGTGGGTGTGGTCGAACCCTTCCCCGCCGCCAACGCCACCTGGGTCATCACCGGGCTGCTGCTGGCGGGCGTGCTCATGCTGGGCAACTGGGCACTGCAGTTTGGCGCGGCGCGGCTGGCGGCGGGCACCACGGCGCTGGTGATGCTGTCGGAGGTGATGTTCGCCAGCGTGTCCTCGGCCCTGCTGGGCGCGTCCACACTGAGCACGCGCACCGTGCTGGGCGGGGCGCTGATCCTGCTGGCATCGCTGCTCGCAGCACTGCAGTTCCGCCGCCCGGGTGCTGCGGGTCATTGACCCGTGTGCGCGCAGGCTTGGGCGGCAGGGGCTACGATGGCCCGCCATCCCCACCCGGAGTACCCACATGCCCAGCAGCATCTACGACTTTGAAGCCCTGCAGATGAACGGCCAGGCCGTGCCCCTGTCGCAATACCGGGGCAAGGTATTGCTCATCGTGAACACCGCGAGCGCCTGCGGCTTCACGCCCCAGTTCGGCGGGCTGGAAGAACTGCACAAGGAATACGCCGACCAGGGCCTCGTCGTGCTGGGCTTCCCCTGCAACCAGTTCGGTAGCCAGGACCCCGGCAGCAATGACGAGATCGCCAGCTTCTGCCAGCTCAACTACGGCGTGAGCTTTCCGATGATGGCCAAGACCGACGTGAACGGCGCCAATGCGTCCCCCTTGTACAAATGGCTCACCGCCGAGGCCCCGGGCCTGCTGGGCAGCAAGGCCATCAAGTGGAATTTCACCAAGTTCCTGGTCGGCAAGGACGGCCAGGTGATCCGCCGCTATGCGCCGCAGGATGCGCCTAAGAAGCTGGCGGGGGATATTGAGGCGGCGCTAGCGCAGGGCTGAGGGCGGCGCCCAGCGGCACAACACCCGCTCACGGCCCGTGCCGGGATGGTGGTCCACCACCTCTTCCACCAGGCCACAGAGCGCGTAGAACCGCCGCGCCCGCAGGTTGGAGGTGGCGACATGCAAGGTCCACCCATGGGGACACAGCGTCTCGCAGACCTCTTGCACCAGGGCCGCCCCCAGACCCTGCCCCTGCACCCCGGGTGCCACGAAGAGCTGGTGCAGATGGCCCTGGGCCCGGTCCAGCACCATGAAAGCCCGGACGGTGTGGCCCTGCTCCACCAGCACGGTGGTAGTGCAAGGCGGGCCAAACTCAGCATCCACCCGCGCCGCCCAATGTGCCAGTGGCGCCACGGTGGTCACCGCCGGGTTGGCGCTGGCCCAGGCGTCGCGCCACAGGGGCGCGAGTTGAGGGAGGTCTTGTGGGGTGGCGGAGCGCAGCGTGAGTGCTGGCGGCAGGCGGCTCATGCCCGCATTGTGCGGGCCAGCCCGAACAGCGGCCACAGCCACCCCACGCGCTGCACCACCGCCGTGATCCCCCAGCACAGCGCCACCGTGCCCACCACCAGCAGCACGGGCTCCGCCACAGGGCCCAGGTGCCAGGGTGAAAAAACCACCACCAGCCCGATGATCACCGTCTGGTGCAGCACGTACCAGGGGTAGACCGACGCATTCGCCCAGCGCAGCCACGGCCAGGGACGGTTGAGGCGGTGGTGGGCCCAGCCCAGGATGGCCAGCAGCGCAGCCCAGAGGTAGACATCCGCCAGCACACGCAGCGGCAGGCGCGCAGCCCGCACACCGTGTTGCTGCGCCAGGCCCAGCAGCCCCAGGTACAGCACAAGCAAGCCCAGCGCCAGGCCCAGGGTGCGCCAGCGCTGGCGCACCAGCTCGGCCCACAGGCCCACATCCAGCCCGATCCAGTAGCCATAGACGAACACGGTGAAGTACACGGCATGCAGCCAGGCATCCTGGACCAGGTCATGGGTGGGCGGGAAGTGGGGCCACAGCAGCACCGAGTACAGCGCCAGCGGCAGCACCGGCACCACAACCAGCCACGCGCCCCGCAGCCGGATGAAGGCCCGGCGCAGCCGCTGGCCGGCGGCGGATTCGGCCAGAGGCAGCAGCAGCGCCAGCACCACGGTGTAGACCCAGAGGTAGGCCAGGTACCAGAGGTGGTTCCAGGTGACGCCCACCTCCCAGCCGTCGAACGCACCGGCGGGCCAGGCACTGCCGGGGTGGTAACGCAACAAAAACCTGCCAAACCCCGGCGCGATCAGGCCGTTGGCCACGCCCTGCGCATAGGCCTGGTAGGGCACCACCACGGCCATGCCAAAGGCCAGGGGCAGCAGCAGACGCAGGCTGCGCTGACGGATGAGGCCCGCCGGGGTCTGCCCCCGGGCCACCAGCCCGAAGGCCAGGCCGGAGATGAGGAACACCAGGTCCATGCGCCACAGGTTGAGCGCGCGCATGGGCGCCTGCAGCCACTCGGCCGCATGGGGGCTTTTGAGGTGCCAGTGCCAGTCGGCCACGTAAAACATGGCGACGTGGTACAGGATGACCAGGGCAAAGGCCAGGGCGCGCAGGGCGTCGATGTCGTGGCGGCGGGGGGACATGGGATGAGGGGTTCCGGGACAAAAGATGCGCCATGCTGGGCCGGGGACGGTGCTGGCAGCCCTGCGATGGGACGGCCCCACGCCCCGCCTGGGACCAGCGGTGGCCCCGTGGGACGAACCGCAGCGCCCCCGGGGGCCTGCTGCCTACACTAGGGCATGACCTCCGCCGCCCCCACCTGGCCTGACCACTACCTGCGCGACCCGGCGCTGCGCCGCCGCGCCGAGGTGGGCTTCTGGGCCATGGTGCTGCTGGTGCAGGCCCTGTTCAACGCCGTGGTGACCTCGCTCGATCTGGCGGGCGCCGGGCGGCAGGTGCTGGCCTGGGAGCCCTGGGTGTGGGAGATCTCCAGCGTGGTCGTGGTGGCCGCGCTGATCCCGGCCGTGGCCGCGCACGAGCGGCGCTTTGCACTGCACTGGGACACCCTGGCGCGCCACCTGCCCTGGCATGTGCTGGGCAGCGTGGTCTATTGCAGCCTGCACCTGGCCGGGATGATGGCGCTGCGCCATGCCGCCTATGCGGTGCTGGACACGCCTTACCGCCCCGGCCACTGGTGGGCCGCGTGGGGCTATGAATACCTCAAGGACGTGCGCACCTATGTGCTCATCGTGAGCACACTGGTGGGCTACCGGTTTCTGCTGCTGCGCCTGCAGGGCGAGGCGCGCGTGCTGGATGCGCCCGACCCGGCCCTGGCCACGGCCACGGCGGCCCCAACCCCAGGCGCTGCGGAGTCCGAGCCCACCCCACAGCCCCTGGCCCCGGCAATACCGGAGCCGGGCGCCACCCCCACGCCCCCACCCACCCCGGCACGGCCCGAGCGTTTTCTGGTGCGCAAGCTGCGGCGCGAATTCCTGATCGCCGCCACCGACATCGCCTGGCTGCAGGCCGAAGCCAACTATGTGGGCCTGCATGTGCAGGGGCACGACTACCTGTTGCGCTCCACGCTCACCGACTTCCTGGCCCAGCTCGACCCGGCGCGCTTCGTGCGCGTGCACCGCAGCTACGCCGTCAACCTGGATGCGATCGCAATGATCGAGCCGCTGGACAGCGGCGATGCGCGCCTGGTGATGAAGGACGGCAGCACCGTGCCGTGCAGCCGGCGATACCGGGACGCGCTGACACCCGGCACGGGCCGAGGCCTTTGAACCTGGCGTGGCCGAGGCCAGTGCCCCCGGTCATCGCGCTGCGCGCCACCCGCAGCGGATGAAACTGGCGCGGCCCAACGCCAGTGCTCCCGCGCAAGGGCCGCCCCGCCGCGCTGGGAGCGTCCCCCTCCCGACTCGCGCAGCGAGGAGAGAGAGGGGGAAGGCGCGAAGCGACTCAGGGGGTGCTGCATTTCACGCATTGAGCCCCGGCGTCTGCGCAGGCGCCCATTCGGGCGGGCAGGCAGCCATCTCGGCCTCCACCTTGCGCAGCATGTCGGCCAGCGTCTTGCCGGGCTCCTGGCGGAACTGCTCGTCGAGCACCACCAGGTCCACGATGCGGTCGATGCGAAAGCCCCGGAAGTCGTTGCGCAGCTCGCACCAGGCCGACAGCGTCCAGACCTTGCCCCAGTAGAAGCAGCCCAGCGGGCGCAGGCGGCGCAGGCTGGGGCGGCCGTGCACGTCGGCATAGTCGATCTGCACCACATGGCGGCTGTGCACCGCCTCCCGCAGCGCCTGCAGCGTGGCCTGGGCGCGCGGGTCCAGCCCCACGGACGGCGCATAGAGCGCCTGCGCCTCGGCCGCCACGCGCGCGGCCGGGGGCAGCACCGACAAGATCTTGCCCAGAGCGCCCTCCACCTCGCGCGCCAGCCCGGCATCAAGCCAGGCCTGCGCCAGCCGCGCGGCGGCCACCAGGGCGTTGGCCTCGCCCTGGCTGAACATCAGCGGCGGCAGATCAAAACCCGCGCCCAGGCGGTAGCCCACACCGGCCTCGCCCTCAATGGGCACGCCCTGGTGCTGGAGGTCCGCCACATCGCGGTAGATGGTGCGCGCCGAGACTTCGAGCCGATCGGCCAGAAAGGCGGCCGTGGACAGGCGCCGCCCTCGGATGAGCTGAACAATCTGGAACAGGCGGTCGGCGCGGCGCATAGGCAGAGAATATCAGTATTTTAGGGCTCTACCGCCTGTCCATCAAGCACTTGTAGCTATACTATTTATAGCACAACACCCACATGGATGGCCACCTTGTCGGGCCCTTCGTAGGCCTCGAAATCCGTGCCGAAGCGGCGCCGCACCTGGGGATTTTCGGCAAAGTAGTGCCAGATGCGGACCCAGGTGTCGATCACCATCTGCGGCATGTCGCCCTCGCCGCTGAAAACGAGGTAATCACCCGCCTCGATGTCGATGCGGTGCGCGTCGGGCACGGTCTTCTGCACCAGCTCGGGCTCGGCAACCGCCACACCGGCGGTCACGTCGAAGGCGCCATGCTCGTTGGATTCGTAACCGCTGTACACGCCGAAGATGCGACCATCGTCGCCCTGGCTGGGCAGCTTGCGCTCCCAGCTCTGGCTGAAAAAGCGGTTCCACAGGCCGCCCAGGCGGGCAACGGCCGGGTTCATCTCTTCGCTGTTGCGCGTTCGCACAGCAATGCCCGCCACGCTGAACGCGGGGATCTAGAGGGGGATGGGTGTGGTGGTTGGGGTCATGGCAGGTCCTCTCTCTCGTCTTCAGTGGATGGAATCGGTGCACGGGCCGATGGGCGCTGTGCGAGAGAGGCATGGTGCGTGCACGCTGCTGACAGCCTGATGTCAGTAGCGTGCGCCCACCCCGTTGGCCCGGCATGGGCGCTGTGGCGGAAGCGGGGTGGCAGGGAGGCACCGGCCCCTGCCCCGCCACCGGTCAGTCCGGCTGCGCGACGATGGCCGCCGTGGCACGGCGCACCACCGGCAACACCAGCAGCAGCGTGGGGAAGGCCACCACCCAGGACAGCGCCCAGGAACTGAGCCACAGCCACGGAAAGTCCAGCGAGAAGCCCGCCACGCGCACCGTGCTGATCAGGGACACGATAAAGGTCATGAGCAGCGACAGCAGCAGCGGCGTGACCCAGACCGTCGAGCGCGCAGGCAGCTTGGGCAGCCCGAGGAAGGTCTGGCGGGAAGACGGGGGGAGCGAGGAAGGTTGGTTCATTGAGGTTCCAGAAAGCAAACCGGTCAGGCAAGGTGCCGCCCCCGCCCTGCAGCATCGGCAGGCTGGGGGCCACCACCCCGGCAGGGCCGGTGTTGGTGAGCACGTTGATTGACGTAAACGCTTACGGCAACCCATGAACCGGGTCGCATCCAAATTCTAGGCGGTCTCAGTGCCTGCCCGCAGGTGATGGCTGATGTGCCCGGCCACCGCCTCGGCATGGGTCTGGGCCAGGTCGTGGGCACCGCCTGGCAACACCTGCAGCCGCGCACGGGGCAGCAGGCCCTGCAAGCGTTCGCCCACCGCGACGGGGCTGATGACATCGGCATCGCCCCACAGCAGCAAAGTGGGCGCGCGCACCGATGCCAGCTGCGGTGCCAGGTTCCAGCGCTCACGGGCCATCCACGCAGGGAAGGCGGGGTTGGAGCGCATGAAATCAGGGCGCCAATCATGCGGGCGCAGGTCGTCGATGGGCACACCGCCGGATGTGGCCACGAGCACCAGGTGCGTGAGGTATTCAGGGCGCTGCAAGGCCGCCAGCACCGCCACCACGCCACCCATGGACTGTGCGATCAGTGCACAAGGCCGGTCCATGTGCGGCGTGACCGCATTGACCAGGTCCTGCATGCAGTCCGCCGTATCTGGCGGCATGTCTGCGGCCGATGCCAGGCCGAACCAGGGCCAGCCCAGCAGTGCCCGCTCAGCAGGGAGCGTGATCGCGTCCGAGGCGGCCTGCCAGAAAGCAGGGTTGCCCCCCACGCCGGGCAAAAAAATCAGGCGCGCGGGAGCTGCAGACACGAACGCCCTGCCTGGCTTCAGTCGCCCTGGGCTGGCGCCGCCGCTGCGTCCTCGGCACCAGCAGATTCGGCGGCGGCAGCCGCATTTGCCGCAGCCACCTGCTGCGCCCGCACTGCTGCCAGGCGGCGCGCACGCTCGATCTGCTGGCCCACGGTGCGGGGCACCAGGCCGTACATGTCGGCAAAGGCGTCCAGTGTCTGGCCGCTGGCTTCAAACGCGCGCAGCAGGGCTTCGTCCTTGGCGTTGCGAGCGGCCCAATCGGCAAAGGCTTCTTCGAGCAGGGCGTTGGCCGATTCGTCGCGGCTTGCTACCAGCGCGGTGTAGTCCTCGCGCGTGAGGCCCGAGGCTTCGAACGCCGCGATCATGCGGTTGCGCAGCTTGGGCAGCAGATCTTCGGTGGCGCGGGCCTTTCGGCGGCGGTAGACCTCCAGCAACGCGTGGTGCACATGCTCGGGTGCCATGGCCTCCACCGGCTGGCCTTGCAGATCGTGGCGCTTGTCGCCCGCCGCCACGCTTTGCAGGTAGCGCGTGGAGCGGGTGTGCAGGCCCAGCGCCACCTTGAGCGCCTCGCGCTCGAACAGCTCGGGGTGGGCGGCCAGGATGTCCTGGAAGATGCCGCGCTTGAGCGGGCGGAACACCGCGCCAAACAGGTTCGGGTACAGCGCCGCGAGTTGCTCCAGCGCCGGATGCACGCGCTGGGGCGCACGCGGGGCTGCGCCAGGCGCAACGGCCTCGGCCGCCCCTTCGGGCGCCGGGCGCCCATCGGGCTTGCGGCGGTTGCGGCCACCCCGGCGGGACCCGCCCTTGCGCTGCGGCTGGGCCGCACCGGCGTCACCGGCAGGCGCAGCGGTTGCCATGGCAACGGCAGATTCGGCCACCACAGGCGCGGCCACGGGGGCGGCAGGGGCTGCGTGGGGTTGTTCTTGTGCGGACGCGGAGTCGGTCATGGCAATGCGGTTCGGGGGCGAATGGGAAGCGACAAAACCCTTGATCATGCCAGTGTTGCACCCGCATGCCACCAGAGGCCCGGGATGGGGGACTGTGCGAAGGGGCGGACGGCGCCCCGGCCACCCCCCTGTCAGGAGGTGCGCAGCGCCTCGTCCAGCACCTCCACCCAGTGCCGCACGGGTGTGCCCGTGCCGCTTTGCAGGTGCGTGATGCAGCCGATGTTGGCCGACAGGATCATGTCGGGTGGTTGCTCGCCAAAGGCCTCGGCCAACACGCCGAGCTTGCGGTCGCGCAGCTGGTACGACAGGTCGGGGTTGAGCACCGAATAGGTGCCCGCCGAGCCGCAGCACAGGTGGGCGTCGTTGCGTGCGTTGCGCAGCTTGAAACCCAGCTGGTTCAGGTGCGCCTCCACGCCCCCGCGCAGCTTCTGGCCGTGCTGCAGCGTGCAGGGGGGGTGGTAGGCGTACAGGGTGTCCGGCTGGTTGACACGGCCCTGCAGCTTGGTGGCCAGCTCGGGCAGCATGGCGGGCAGCAGCTCCGACAGGTCGCGCGTGAGGGCGCTGATGCGTTCGGCCTTGGCCGCGTATGCCGCGTCGTCCTTCAGGATGTGGCCGTATTCCTTGACGGTGACGCCGCAGCCCGAGGCGTTCATGACGATGGCCTCGACCCCGCCCGCTTCCACCAGCGGCCACCAGGCGTCGATGTTGGCGCGCATCTCGGCCATGCCGCCTGCCTGATCGTTGAGGTGGAACTTGACGGCGCCGCAGCAGCCCGCCTTGGGCGCGATCACGGTCTGGATGCCCACCACGTCGAGCACGCGGGCGGTGGCGGTGTTGATGTTGGGCATCATGGCCGGTTGCACGCAGCCCGCCAGCATGAGCACCTTGCGGGCGTGTTCGCGTGTGGGCCAGGCGCCAGCGTTCTGTGGTGCGGGCACCTTGGCCTTGAGCGCCTCGGGCAGCAGGCCGCGCACCAATTGCCCTGCCTTCATGGCGGGGGCAAACAGCGGCGAGGGCAGGCCTTCCTTCAGCGCCCAGCGCAGGGCTTTTTCGCCCACGGGGCGGGGCACTTTTTCATCGACGATCTTGCGGCCGATGTCCACCAGGTGGCCGTATTGCACGCCGCTCGGGCAGGTGCTTTCGCAGTTGCGGCAGGTGAGGCACCGGTCCAGGTGCATCTGGGTCTTGCGCGTGGGTGTCCCGCCTTCAAGCACCTGCTTGATGAGGTAGATGCGGCCGCGCGGGCCGTCCAGCTCGTCGCCCAGCAGCTGGTAGGTGGGGCAGGTGGCGGTGCAAAAGCCGCAGTGCACGCACTTGCGCAGGATGGATTCGGCCTCCAGGCCATCGGCGCGGGCGCGGTATTCAGGGGAAAGCTGGGTTTGCATGGTGCATGCCTGGGCGAAGAAACAGAAATTTTCAGGACGGATTCAGCGCGTGGCCGGTGGGTCAGCAGGTGGGCCCAGGGGTGGGTCGAGCGAAACATTGAGCGCGAGCGACTTTCGCAACGGGTGGCGCAACCGTGCACGGTCGGCCCACAGCGGGGGCAGCGACAGGGCCAGCAACACCAGCGCCAGCGGCACCACAAACACAAAGCCCACATACTTGAAGCCCGCCGCGCCCGCAATGCCGCCCACCAGGAACATGCCCAGCAGCCCGGCAAACAGCCGCAGCCGGGCCTGGTTGGCACGCACTTGTGATTCGGGCGCGGTGCCGGTGCGGTTCCAGTAGAGCATCTTGCCCATCTCGATGCCCAGGTCGGTCACCACGCCCGTCATGTGGGTGGTACGGATCTGGGACGAGGACATCTTGGTCACCGTGGCGTTCTGCAGGCCCATGATGAAGGACAGCAGCAACACCGTGAGTGGCACCGCAAACGGCGTGGGCCAGTTGAGCGTGATGGCCCCCACCAGGCCAAACAGCAGCATGAGCACGGCCACCAGCAGCAGCGGCAGCGCAAAGGTGCTGCGCAGCCTGCGCTGGCGCGCCCAGTTGACCATGATGGCCGTGGTGCCCGCGCCGGACAGGAAGGCCCACAGCGCTCCAATGGCCCCCAGCACCAGCTTCATCTGGCCCAGCACCAGGTTGTCGGCCAGGGATGACAAAAAACCGGTCATGTGCGAGGTGTAGAGGTGCACGACCAGGAAGCCCCCGGCATTCACGGCACCCGCATTGAACGCCAGCAGCAGGCCCAGCACCCGGTTGCTGGCCACCGTGCGGCGGTGTCCGGTGAGGTGGCGAAGGCGTCGCATGCGGGGGCGGGACGAGAGTCGGGCGGCTGCGCTTACCAGGCCCGTGCCACGCGGCCGGGGTTGAAGATGCCTGCCGGGTCAAAGCTGTGCTTGAGCCGGGCGTGGATCTGTTCCAGCGCTGTGGATTTGAGGTCAAAAAGGCCTTTTGCGCCTGTCCCACCTGTGCTTGCAGCTACAAAAACAGAAGCGTTTCCGCCCACGGCCTGTGCAGCTTCGCGCAGGGCCTCGCCCGCCGATTCGGGGGCCTGCACCCAGCGCAGTGCGCCATGCCACTCCACCAACGGCTCGGCACCGCCGGGCAGGGCCAGCACCGGGGCGGTGGCGGGCACGGACAGGCGCCACAGCGCATGGTCGGGGCGCTGGGCGCGGTCGGTGAACCACGGCAGGGTCTGCTCGCGGCAGGCGGCCCAGTCGGCAGCCACGGCGGCGTTGTCCATGCGCGTGCCACCCAGGGTCTTGCACGCGGCCTCCACCGCCGCCACGGCGCCGCGCAGGCGCACATAGAGCGTGCCCACGCCACCGTCTTGCACCCAGCAACTGGCGTTCAGGGGCAGCGGCTGGCCGCCCCAGGCGTGCAGCTTGCGCAGGGCGTCAGCCTGGCCGACGCCATCGAACCTGAGCGTGGCCTCGCCGGGCGCCACGGGCAGCACCTTGAGGCTCACCTCGGTCAGCAGGCCCAGCGTGCCCCAGGCGCCCGCCATGAGGCGCGACACGTCGTACCCCGCCACGTTCTTCATGACCTGGCCGCCAAAGGTCAGCAGCTCGCCCTTGCCGTTGAGCACCGTCACGCCCAGCAGGTAGTCGCGCACGGCGCCCACGCTGGCGCGGGCGGGGCCCGACAGGCCCGCTGCCGCCATGCCGCCCACGGTGGCAGCGTCCGAGGAGGTCTTGGCGAAATGGGGTGGCTCAAACGGCAGGCACTGGCCACGCTCGGCCAGCGCGGCCTCCAGCTCGGCCAGTGGGGTGCCGGCGCGCACTGTGACGACCAGCTCGCTGGGCTCGTAGCTCACGATGCCGCGCAGCCCCCGGGTGTCGAGCACCTCGCCGTGCAGGGCTAGGCCGTGGAAGTCCTTGGTGCCCCCGCCACGGATGCGCAACGGGGTCTGGTCGGCCGCAGCGGCACGCACACGCTCGGCAATCGGGGCAAGGGAAAAGTCCATCCGTGCATCGTAGCGGCAGCGGTGTACGGCACGGCAGGCGGGGCGCGTGAATTTTTTGAACAGCGCTTGTGAAGGACAGCGGTCTGGTGGAAGGGGACAGCAAGGGGCGCAACGCCCCTGCTCCAGAACAAGCCAAGCGAGCCCCCTGCTGGCGCAAAAATGGCCCGCCGGTGGTCGGCGGGCCAAAGAACCCAGAGGAGTAACTCGCTTGTTTTTCTTGCTACCACGCCACGGTGCCACCAGACACCGCAGCGCGCGGGGCGCAGGGCCGAAGATCAGCGGTTGTACGCCGTTTCGCCGTGCGATGTGATGTCCAGACCTTCGCGTTCGTCTTCTTCCGTGACACGCAGGCCCAGGGTCAGGTCCACAATCTTGTAGGCCACGAAGGACACCACACCCGACCACACGATGGTCAGCAGCACGGCCTTGGCCTGCGTCCCCACCTGGGCGGCGATGGAGTAGTCAGCAGCCGTGACCATGGAAGCGGTCACCCAGTCAGCCACGTAGCCAGGACCGCCGAGGGACGGCGAGTTGAACACGCCGGTCAGCAGGGCACCCACGATGCCGCCGATGCCGTGCACGCCGAACACGTCGAGCGAGTCGTCTGCACCCAAGAGCTTCTTGAGGCCGTTGACACCCCACAGGCAGGCAAAACCACCCACCAGGCCGATCACCAGGGCACCGCCGATGCCGACGTTGCCAGCAGCCGGCGTGACGGCCACCAAGCCTGCCACGGCGCCCGACGCTGCACCCAGCATCGAAGCCTTGCCACGCATCAGCGCTTCACCGATGCACCATGCCAGCACGGCAGCGGCGGTGGCCACCAGCGTGTTGATAAAGGCCAGGGCGGCGAAGCCGTTGGCTTCCAGGGCAGAACCGGCATTGAAACCGAACCAGCCCACCCACAGCAGCGAGGCGCCCACCATGGTCAGCGTCAGGCTGTGAGGCGCCATGGCTTCCTTGCCGTAGCCGATGCGCTTGCCCACCATGAACGCGCCCACCAGGCCCGCCACAGCGGCGTTGATGTGCACCACGGTACCGCCAGCGAAGTCCAGAGCACCCCACTGCCAGATCTGGCCGGCCTTGCCGGTCATGGCGTCAGCCACTTCCTTGGAGGCGTAAGCGTCAGGGCCCATCCAGAACCACACCATGTGGGCGATCGGCAGGTAGCTGAAGGTGAACCACAGCACCATGAACAGCATGACGGCGCTGAACTTGATGCGCTCGGCGAACGCACCCACGATCAGAGCGCAGGTGATGCCGGCGAACGTGGCCTGGAAGGCAGCGAACACCACTTCAGGAATCACGACACCCTTGCTGAACGTGGCCGCGTTGGCAAACGTGCCCGCAGCGTTGTCCCAGATGCCCTTCATGAACAGGCGGTCGAAGCCCCCGATGAAGGCACTGCCTTCGGTAAAGGCCAGGCTGTAGCCGTAGATGAACCACAGCACCACGATCAGCGAGAACGTGACCATGACCTGCATCAGCACGGACAGCATGTTCTTGCTGCGCACCAGGCCGCCGTAGAACAGCGCCAGGCCGGGCAAGACCATCAGGATCACCAACAGGGTGGAGGTCATCATCCAGGCCGTGTCGCCCTTGTTGGGGACGGGCGCTGGCGCTTCTGCGGCAGCGGCAGCAGGAGCGGCGGCAGGAGCCGCAGCCGGGGCAGCAGCAGCTGCGGGTGCAGCGGCCTCAGCAGCCGGGGCAGCGGAGGTGGCGGCCGCCGGTTCGGCGGCAGGAGCCTGGGCCAGGGACAGATTGCCCATGGTCAGCAGACCCAGCCCCAGAATGAAGGAAGCAAGCAGTTTTTTCATGGCATTTCTTCTCTTGTGTCTGTTGCGACCGGGCCCTTACAGGGCTTCCTTGCCGGTTTCGCCCGTGCGGATGCGCACCACCTGCTCCAGGTGGGTCACAAAGATCTTGCCGTCACCGATCTTGCCGGTGCGCGCGGCGCTTTCGATGGACTCGATCACACGGTCCACCAGGTCGTCCGCGATAGCGGCTTCGATCTTGACCTTGGGCAAGAAGTCCACCACATACTCTGCACCACGGTACAGCTCGGTGTGACCCTTCTGGCGGCCAAAACCCTTGACCTCAGTGACCGTGATGCCTTGCACGCCGATGTCCGAAAGCGCTTCGCGCACTTCGTCCAGCTTGAAGGGCTTGATGATGGCTGTCACCATTTTCATTTTGGATTCCTCCGGAATGGGCGCCCGGGGCGCCCATTGAGATTTACAGGGTTTTGGTCAGCGTGACGATCACGCGCGACTTGTTGACGTGGCCGAAGAAGGCCTTCTTGTTGGCACCAACCACGGCCGCGCCCAGCGACAGGCCACCGCCAAAGTCATACGCGCCACCCAATTGATAGTCCATGTAGTTGGGTACGCCCAGGTCCTTGATGTCGCTGGCAAAACGCGTGAAGCCCACCGAGGCCTTCACGGTGACGCTGGGCGCCACTTCCTGCGCAAAGCCGAAGTTCAGGTAACCCGTGTTGCGGCCCTTCAGGCCCGAGCCGGACTTGGCACCGGCAAAGCCGAAGTAGTCCTTGGAGATGGTATGCGAATACTTGGCAGTGAAGGGGCCCATGGTGGCCGCGCCATACAGCTCGGTGGTGTTGCCGTTGCTGTTGCCGGGGTAGATGTAGGTCAGGGCGCCCACATCGAAGTCAGCGCCTGCGGCCTTGAACTTGTAGCCGCCGTACAGGTCGGATTCGAGCGAATTGTTGGTCAGCCAGTCCACGCTGGAGTTCCAGTTGCCCACGTACCAGCCGGATTCGCCAAAGGCGTAGTCGAAGCCGCCTTGCAGCGCAGGCTTGACGGCCTTGGCCTTGGTGGCGTCCTGGTCCTGGCCACGGAACTTGTAGTTGGTGGTCAGGCTGACGTTGCCGGTGAGCTGGGCACTGGCCAGCATGGGAAGGGTTGCAACAAGGGCAACGCCCAGGGTCTTGATGATGGCGCGGGTCATGTTTCCTCCGGTTGGACAAAGTAGGGACAAGCGCTTTAAGCACGGAACGTGCCATTGCCTCCACAGGCCCGGCGCATGCGGCCCGGGCGCGGTTGCGTTGGGTTACAACAATCCCCAGTACAGTGGTGGGGATCGCGCCGGGCGCAGCGCACCCATATGGTGCATAAACCCACAAGCCCGCGCCAAAACACCCACAAACGCACCCATCTGGGGAGAAACCGTTTCATGAGTCTTGCTTTGGTGCAAAGCCGCGCCCTTCTGGGGATGTTGGCGCCTTCTGTCACCGTGGAAGTGCATCTGGCCAACGGCCTGCCCAGCTTCACGCTGGTGGGGCTGGCCGAGGTGGAGGTGAAGGAGGCCCGCGAGCGCGTGCGCTCGGCGCTGCAGAACGCGGGGCTGGAGTTCCCCACCAACAAACGCATCACGGTCAATTTGGCCCCGGCCGATTTGCCCAAGGACTCGGGCCGCTTCGATTTGCCCATTGCCCTGGGCATCCTTGCCGCCAGCGGCCAGGTGGATGCCAGCCGCCTGGCGGGCTACGAGTTTGCGGGGGAGCTGTCGCTGTCGGGCGAGCTGCGCCCCGTGCGCGGCGCGCTGGCCACCAGCCTGGCGCTGCAGACGCAGCGGATCGACACCCAGCTGGTGCTGCCCCCCGGCAGCGCCGAAGAGGCCGCCCTGGTGCCCTCTGCCCAGGTGGTGCGCGCGCGCCACCTGCTGGACGTGGTGCGCGCCTTTCTGCCCCCGGGCTGCGTGGCGGGCGACGATGCCGACGTGGCCAACGACGGCTGGACCCGCCTGGCGGCCACCCCCATGGCCACCCGCACCACCGGCCCCGACATGGCCGACGTGAAGGGCCAGGCCGGCGCCAAACGCGCGCTGGAGATTGCCGCTGCGGGTGGCCACAGCGTACTGATGGCCGGACCACCGGGCTCGGGCAAATCGATGCTGGCTCAGCGTTTTGCGGGCCTGCTGCCCGCGATGACGGTGGAAGAAGCGCTGGAGAGCGCCGCCATTGCCAGCCTGGCCGGGCGCTTTCGCCCCGAGGCCTGGGGCCAGCGACCGACTGGCCAGCCGCACCACACGGCCAGCGCAGTGGCGTTGGTGGGTGGCGGCTCGCCCCCGCGCCCGGGCGAAATCTCCCTGGCCCATCAAGGCGTCCTTTTTTTGGACGAACTGCCTGAATTCCCCAGGGCCGCGCTGGAGGCCCTGCGAGAGCCGCTGGAGACAGGCCACATCACCATCGCCCGCGCCGCCCAGCGCGCGGAGTTTCCGGCGCGCTTTCAGATGATTGCGGCCATGAACCCCTGCCCCTGCGGGTTTCTGGGCTCCTCTCAGCGCGCGTGCCGCTGCACACCCGACCAGGTGAACCGCTACCAGGCCAAGCTCAGCGGCCCGCTGCTGGACCGCATCGACCTGCATGTGGAGGTGCCCGCCCTGCCCGCCGAGCAGCTGGTGCAGACCCCGGCGGGTGAATCCACCACCGCCATCCGCACGCGCGTGGAGCAGGCCCGCCAGCGCGCACTCGCCCGCCAGGGCAAGGCCAACCAGGCGCTGCAGGGCCAGGAGATCGACAACCACCTGCAGCTGCAGGATGCGGCTGCGAAGTTCCTGAACACCGCTGCCGCCCGCCTGGGCTGGTCGGCGCGCAGCACGCACCGTGCGCTCAAGGTGGCCCGCACCATTGCCGACCTGGCAGGCGCCGCTGACACCGAGGTGGGCCATGTGGCCGAGGCCGTGCAGTACCGCCGCGTGCTGCGCCACCCCGCCTGACGCGCATGGCAGGCGCCTGCCACTGCGGGTTTTTACGCATCATTTACTACTATTTTTATAGCTAAACAGGCAATACAGACAGGCGCAAACGGCTGATTTGAATCAAATTTCTTGCTGTCTTGCACCCACCCCCACATTGCGCCGCCACAATCGCCCCATGCCCAGCCCCCGCACTTCCAAAAAGACCGCCGCCGCCACGCTCGACACCCCTGCCACGCCCGCGCCTGAATCGGTGGACACCGGTTTTCTGCGCACCCTGGTGGGCTACAACGCGCGGCGCGCGTCGCTGGCCGTGATCGAGGTGTTCATGGAACGCATGGCGGTGTACCGCCTCAAGGTGGTGGATTTTTCGGTGCTGTCGCTGGTGGCGCACAACCCGGGCGTGACCTCGCGCCAGCTGTGCGTGACGCTGGGCGTGTTGCCGCCCAACCTGGTGGGCCTGATTGCGGCGCTGGAGCGGCGCGGGCTGATCGAGCGCCGCCCCCACCCCAGCGACGGCCGCGCCATGGGCCTGCACCTGACGCCCGCCGGTGTGGAACTGACCGCCCAGGCCGAGCAGACCGCCGCGCAGCTGGAGGTGGACGCCACCGCCGGCCTCACGGCCGCCGAACGCAAGACGCTGATACGCCTGCTGCAAAAGGTCTACGCCCGCGACGGGGCCTGACAAAAAAATGGGGCGCTGCAGCCAGCGCCCCTTGGTCTTTGGTTTTGTGCCCGGCTTCGGGCAGCTTCAGCGCCCCGTTTATTGGCCTGCGGCCGCCGGTGCCACCGCCTCAGACTTCGCCGCCATGGCCGCCGCCAGCCCGCCCCACTTTTCGTGGAACAGGCCCGCGTCCATGGTCTTCACATTGCGCATGATCGGCTTGAAGCCCATGTGCGCCAGCACGTCGCGCTCCAGGTCGATGCCGGGCGCAATCTCTGTCAGCTCCAGGCCTTCGGTGGTCAGGTGGAACACGGCGCGTTCGGTCACGAAGAGCACGTTCTGCTCCCGCTGGGCAGCATCCAGCCCGTTGAAGGTGATCTGCTCGACCTTCTCGATGAACTTGCGCGAGCGGCCTTCCCGGGCGATGGTGAGCTGGCCGTCGGCCACCTTCACCTCCAGGCCACCTGCCGTGAAGGTGCCGCAGAACACCAGGTTCTTGGTCGAGCGCGTGATGTTCACAAAGCCGCCACAGCCCACGGGCCGGCCGTTGAACTTGCTCACGTTCACGTTGCCGTGGTTGTCGGCCTGCGCCAGGCCCAGGAAGCTCGCGTCCAGCCCGCCGCCGTCGTAAAAGTCGAACTGCAACGACTGCTCAATGATCGCGTCGGCGTTGTAGGCCGTGCCGAAGTCACCCAGCTGCGCCGGGATGCCGCCGGTGATGCCACTTTCCACGCTCAGCGTGAACTGGTCCGCCACGCCCTCTTCCGCCGCCACCGACGGCACACCGGCCGGAATACCGATGCCCAGGTTGGTGATGGCACCCGGCTTCAGCTCCAGCGCGGTGCGGCGTGCGATGACCTTGCGTTCGTCCAGTGCCATGGGCGCCAGCGAGTTCACCGGCACGCGCACGTCGCCACACAGCGCGGCGTTGAACTGCGTGGTGATGGTCTGCATGTGGTTCTCGGGCTGGCTGACCACCACGTAGTCCACCGACACCCCCGGCACCTTGACCGACTTGGGGTGCAGGCTGCCCGCCTTGACGATGCGCTCCACCTGCGCGATCACGATGCCGCCGCAGGCCTTGGCCGCGTGGGCGATGTTGATCTGCTCCAGCAGCACACCTTCCTTGTCCAGCGTGATGTTGCCGTTCTCGTCGGCCAGCGTGCCGCGGATGATGGCCACATCAACCTTGGGCGCGGGGTAGAACAGCCATTCCTCGCCGTTGAACTCGACGAGCTTGACCAGGTCTTCGGTGGACTTGCTGTTGAGCTTGCCGCCTTCGATGCGCGGGTCTACAAACGTGCCCAAGCCCACCTTGGTCAGCAGCCCGGGGCTGCGGCTGGCGATGTGGCGCGTGAGGTGCGACAGGCTGCCCTGCGGGAAGTTGTAGGCCTCGACCTCGCCGTCAAACACCATCTTCATCATCTCGGCGCCGGTCTGGCCAAAGTGGCCGGCCACCGTGCGCTTGATCATGCCGGGGTGGGCAAAGTGCACCATGCCCGCGTCCTTGCTGTTGCCAATGGCGCCGCAGGCCCAGGTGGTCACGTTCTTCGGGCTGCCGTGGTCGAGGAAGTTTTTCTCGATGCCCTTGAGCACTTCCTCCGGCAGGCTGGAGACGGCCAGACCGCCCAGAAAGATGGTGGCGTTGTCGGGGATCAGGGCCCCGGCCTGGGCTGCGGTGATGATTTTCATGGTGCTGTGCTCTTGCAAATGGGTGTGAAGACTGGATTTACGCGTCGGTGTTCTCGATCAGCAAAGCAATGCCTTGCCCGCCGCCCACACAGGCGCTGGAGATGCCGTAGCGCAGCCCACGGCGGCGCAGTTCGCGCGCCAGGGTCACCGTCAGGCGCACGCCGGTGGCGGCCAGCGGGTGGCCCAGGGCAATGGCGCCGCCGTTCACGTTGAGCTTGTTGAGGTCCAGCCCCAGCTCGCGGCCCACGGCCAGGGTCTGTGCGCCCTGGGCTTCGTTGATTTCGAACAGGCCGATGTCATCCAGCGTGAGGCCGGTACGTGCCAGCAGCGCGCGAATGGCTGGGGCCGGGCCGATACCCATGTACTCGGGCGCCACACCCACAGCGGCCACACCGCGCAGGCGCGCCAGGGGCTTGAGGCCACGCTGCTGCACATAGGCATCGCTGGCCACCACGGCGCCCACGGCGCCATCGACCAGGGCCGAGCTGTTGCCAGCGGTCTGCACGCCGCCGGGGTACACGGTGCGCAGGCCCGCCAGGGCTTCCACCGGCGAGGGGCGCGGGTGGGTGTCGCGGTCCAGCTGCGCCACCTTGCGGGGCAGCGTGATGCCGCGCGTGGCGTAGCCTTCCAGTTCAAACATCTCGCTGCTCACTGGCACGATCTCGCCCGCCAGAAAACCATCCTCCTGTGCCTTGAGCGCGCGGGCAAAGGACTGCGAGGCATAGGCGTCCACATCCTCGCGGGTGATGCCGTATTTCTTGGCCAGGTTCTCGGCCGTCTCGATCATCGTCACCGGGCCTGCGGTGTCGATCAATGCCTCCATCAGGAAGTCCTTGAACTCCACGGGCGCGCCCAGCTTGAAGCCGGTGCGGTGTGTGTAGGCCGCAATCGGGTTGCGCGTCATGGACTCAGTGCCCACCACCAGCGCCACGTCGGTGTAGCCCAGCGCGATCTGGTCGGCGGCCTGGCGGAACAGCTCAAAGCCCGTGCCGCAGATGCGTTGCACCAGGATGGCGGGCACGGCCTGCGGCACACCTGCATACAGGCCAATGTAGCGCGGCAGCACAAAGGCGTCGAAATCGGCCTGCGCCATGGAGCCGGTGATGACCGAGCCCACATCGGCAGCGGGCACGCCGCTGCGCGCCAGCACGGCACGCGCCACCTTGATGCCCATGTCGGTGGGCGACACATGGCCCAGCGGGCCGCAGTAATCGACCATGGGCGTGCGCACGCCGTCCACCAGCCAGGCGTTCAGGGGGGCGGAGAAAGAGCTTGTCGAAGCGGTCGTCATGGTCAGGCCTTGGAAGTGGTTTTGCTGTCGGTCACACGCAGCACGGTGGCATAGCCGGTGTCGCCCGCAGCGCAGCCGGTGAACAGGCCCACGCCGCCCCCGCGCAGCACCAGCTCTTCGATCAGTTCGATGATGGCGCGCATGCCGGTGGGTGCCTGGGGGTGGCCCCAGATGATGGAGCTGCCGTAGTTGTTCATGCGCTCCCAGGCAAAGCCGGTGTCGCGCGCCAGGGCGATGTCGTTCACGGCGAAGGGGTTGTGGGTCTTGATCGCGTGCACATCGGCGATGGACAGGCCTGCGTGCTTCAAAGCATTGAACGCCGCAGGCGACGGCGCCATGGGCATGAAGCCAGCCTCCACCCGCGACATGCCGAAGCCCAGGATCTCGATCTCGATGCCCGCGTCGATGGCCGCAGCGCGCGCCCGGTCACGCGTGGTGACGATGGCGCCCGCATTGCCGTCGGCCGGGTGCGTCTGGCCGCCGAAGGTCACGGTGCCGCCTTCCTTCACCGGCTTGAGCTTGGCCAGGCCTTCGGCGGTGGTGGGGAAGATGCCTTCGTCGGCGCTGAGCGTGCCCGTCTGCTTGCGAAACTTCGAGTCGGTGACAGGCACCTCGGCCATGTAGCGCTTCTGGAAGGCGCGGTCGTTGGCCAGCGCATCCTGGTATTGCGTGTAGCGGTGCAGCTTGAGCGCGTGCTGCTCTTCGGTGCTGATGCCATAGCGCGCGGCCACGTTCTCGCCGGTCTGCAGCATGGGGTTCTTGGCATACGGATCGTGGCCCATGTTGTCGGGCACCCAGTGCTCGGTGATGCCATAGCCACCCGTGCCGCTCGAATCCGGGTAGTAGACGACGGGGCCGTTGGACTGGCGGTCGGCCATCACCAGCAGCGCGCTGGTGGCCGTGCCGCAGGCCACCTCTTGTGCGGCCATCTGCAGCGCACGCACGCTGGTGGCGCAGGCCTGCTGCACCGTGGGGCCGGCCACCCGGTCGATGCCCATGAGGCCCGTAACCCAGGGCAGGCCATAGAAGCTGCCCTTTTGCGGGTTGGTGATACCCAGGATGGCCAGGTCCACGGCCGACAGGTCGTAGCCCCGCGCTGTGAGCGCCCGCTTGCCCACAGCGGCGGCCAGCGGCAGTGCATTGAGGTTGGCCAGCGTGCCCTGCCACTTGGCAAACGGGGACGACCAGTAGATACCGTAGGGGATGAAGGCGTTCATGGCGGTTCCTTGCAGCTATGGAGTGGCAATTTAGTTATTTATAATAATTAAATGACGGCCCGCAAAAGCTAGGGAAACCACCTAGCAAAGACCAGCGCCACGGCCTTGTTTTAGTTATTTTTAATAACCACAATTTCTCCAACTCACTCACAAAACCATGACCAAGACCTACGACATCTCCCTTGAAATCCGTGGCGACCGCGAGGAAGTCGCGGTCATCCGGCTCACCCGCCCCGCCAAGCGCAACGCGCTCAACGACGGCCTGATCCTGGCGCTGCGCGACGTGATGGAAACCCTGCCCGCCAGCGTGGGCGCTGCCGTGATCGACGGCGAGGGCGAGCACTTCTGTTCGGGCCTGGACCTCTCGGAGCTGAAAGAGCGCGATGCGGGCCAGGGCCTGCACCACTCGCGCATGTGGCACGCCGCGCTGGACCGCGTGCAATTTGGCCCCGTGCCCGTGGTCGCCGCGCTGCACGGCGCTGTGGTGGGCGGCGGGCTGGAGCTGGCCAGCGCCTGCCACATCCGCGTGGCCGACGAGACCACGTTCTACGCACTGCCCGAAGGCTCGCGCGGCATCTTTGTGGGCGGTGGCGGCGCGGTGCGCATCCCCCGCCTGATCGGCACGGCCCGGATGACCGACATGATGATGACCGGCCGCGTCTACAACGCGGTGGACGGCGAAAAGGTGGGCTTTGCGCAATACCTCGTGCCCACCGGCACGGCGTTCGACAAGGCCTTCGAGCTGGCCCAGCGCATTGCGCAGAACGCGCCGCTGACCAACTACGCGCTGATGCACGCCCTGCCCCGCATTGCCGAGCAGCCCGCCGACCAGGGCCTGATGGCCGAAGCCATGATGGCCGCCATTGCCCAGAGCGCGCCCGAGGCCAAGGCCCGCGTGCGCGCCTTCCTGGACGGCAAGGCCGCCAAGGTCAAGAAACAAGACTGAGCAGAACGCCTTCCGTTCACGCGCCAGCACCAGCCCCGAGACAAGCTCCATGACGGCAAACCTCCCCTCCCCCCGCTACCGGCCGCTGCGCTTTGGCGTGACCGAGGTCACCACCCGCCAGGGCGACAACGGCGTGGTCTATGTGCGCGCCACCCAAGACCTGCAACCCCACCCCGTGCGCCTGACCGACCGCCTGGCGCACTGGGCGCAGACGACGCCAGACCGCACCTGGATGGCCCAGCGCGTGAAAAACGCCGACGGCAGCCTGGGCGACTGGCGCCACATCAGCTACCGCGAGGCATGGGACAGCGCACGCCGCATTGCGCAGGCCCTGCTGGACCGCAAGCTCAGCTCCGACCGCCCCGTGGCCATCCTGAGCGAAAACGACCTGGACCACGCCCTGCTGTCGCTGGGTTGCCTGGTGGCCGGTGTGCCGCAGTGCACGGTGTCGTCGGCCTACTCCACCGTGAGCAAGGACTACGACAAGCTGCGCCACGCCATCGACACCCTCACGCCCGGCCTGGTGTTTGCGAGCAATGCCGAGCGCTATGCCGCCGCCATCAACGCCACGGTGGGCACCGACGTGCATGTGGTGCTGGGCCAGGGCACGCTGCCGGGCCGCAGCACCACGCCCTTCAGCGCGCTGCTGACCACCGAGGCGACACCCGCTGTGGACGCCGCACACGCCGCCATCACGGGCGAAAGCATCGCCAAGTTCATGTTCACCTCGGGCTCCACCAAGGCGCCCAAGGCGGTGATCATCACGCACGGCATGTGGGCCGCCAACCTGCAGCAGATGAACCAGTCCATGCCCGTGCTGGTGGAGCAGGACCTGGTGCTGGTGGACTGGCTGCCGTGGAACCACACCTTTGGCGGCAACCACAACTTCGGCATCGTCATCTACAACGGCGGCACGCTGTACCTGGACGAAGGCAAGCCCACACCCGCCGGCATGGTCGAGACCATCCGCAACCTGCGCGAGATCGCGCCCACGGTGTACTTCAACGTGCCCACGGGCTTCGAGGTGATCGCGCACACCATGAAGACCGACGACCAGCTGCGCAAGAACCTGCTCAGCCGGGTGCAGATGTTCTTCTTTGCCGCCGCCGCGCTGTCGCAACCCATCTGGGACTCGCTGTTTGAAAGCGCCGAGCGCGAAGTGGGCGAGCGCATTGTGATGAACACCGGCCTGGGCATGACCGAGGGCTGCCCCTTCTGCGTGGCCGTGAACAGCCCCAACGTGCAGGCAGGCGACATCGGCGTGCCCACGCCGGGGCTGGAGCTGAAGCTGGTGCCCGTGGATGGCAAGGTCGAGGTGCGTTATCGCGGCCCCAACATAACGCAGGGCTACTGGCGCAACGCCGAGGCCACGCACGAGGCGTTCGACGAAGAAGGCTTCTACTGCTCGGGCGACGCCGTGAAGTGGATCGACGAGAACGACCTGAACAAGGGCCTGAAGTTCGACGGCCGCATTGCGGAAGACTTCAAGCTCTCCACCGGCACCTTCGTGAGCGTGGGCCCCATGCGCGCCAAGGTCATTGCCGCTTGTGCGCCCTATGTGCAGGACGCGGTCATCACCGGCATCAACCTCAAGGAAGTGGGCGCGCTGCTGATCCCCACGCCCACCATCCGCACGCTGGCGGGCCTGCCGGACGGCGCCAGCCTGCAGCAGGTGCTGGAGAGCGCGCCCGTGCAACAGCACTTCCAGAAAGTGATCAACCAGCTGGCCGCGCAGGCCACCGGCAGCGCCACGCGCGTGGCCCGCGCACACCTGATGGCCGAGCCGCCTTCGCTCGACAAGGGCGAGATCACTGACAAGGGCTCCATCAACCAGCGCGCCGTGCTCAAGCACCGCGCCGACCTGGTGAACGCGCTGCACGACGGCAGCCTGCCGTTCACCATCGTTCCCCAACATTGAACCGAAGCAACAAGGACACCACCATGCAGATTCAAGGACAAGCCGCCCTCGTGACCGGCGGCGCATCGGGCCTCGGTGAAGCCACCGCGCGCGCACTGGCCGCCCAGGGCGCCAAGGTCGCGGTGCTGGACCGCAATGCCGAACTGGCCGAGAAAGTGGCCAGCGAAATCGGTGGCGTGGCCTGCCCCTGCGACATCACCGACCCCGCCAGCGTGCAGGCCGCCATCGACAAGGCCGCCGCCGCCCACGGCCCCGCGCGCATCCTGATGAACGTGGCTGGCATCGGCAGCGCCAAGCGCGTGGTGCAGCGCGACGGCAGTGCCGCGCCGCTGGAAGACTTTGTGCGCGTGGTCAACATCAACCTGATCGGCACTTACAACGTGAGCCGTCTGTTTGCCGCCGCCTGCAGCAAGCTCGACGTGCTCGACAACGGCGAGCGCGGCGTGATGATGTTCACCGCCTCCGTCGCCGCCTTTGACGGCCAGGTGGGCCAGCAGGCCTACAGCGCCTCCAAGGCGGGCCTGGCGGGCATGACGCTGCCCATGGCACGCGACCTGGCACAGCACGCCATACGCGTGTGCACCGTGGCGCCCGGACTGTTTGCCACGCCGCTGATGAAGGAACTGCCCGAAGCCGTGCAACAGTCGCTGGCCGCCAGCATCCCTTTCCCGCCGCGCCTGGGCAAGCCCGAGGAGTTTGCCGAGCTGGCTTGCCACATCGTGACCAACGGCCATCTCAACGGCGAAGTCATCCGCCTCGATGGCGCACTGCGCATGGCGCCACGCTGATCCATTCCTTCCCCCGCCCCCAGAGCTTTCAACGACACACAGGAGACAACACCATGACCATCACCCGCCGACAACTCGTCCAGGCCTTTGGCGCCAGCGCCGCGCTGGGCGCCCTGCATCCCTTTGCTGCCCATGCCCAGGTAGACCAGGTGAAGGTGTACTTCGGCTTCCCCGCTGGCAGCTCGGGCGACACCGTGGCCCGCCGCGTAGCAGAAAAATGGGGCGGCAGCGCCTTCAGCAAGAACGCGGGTGTGGTGGAAAACAAGCCCGGCGCGGGCGGCCGCATTGCGCTGGAGACGCTGAAGGCAGCGCCCGCCGACGGCTCGGTGCTGGCGCTGGCGCAGGTGTCGGCCATTGCCAACTACCCGCACATCTACAGCAAGATGAACTACACCGACAAGGACTTCGCGCCCGTGTCGATTGCCGCCGTGATGCACCACGGCCTGGCCGTAGGCCCCATGGTGCCCGCCAGCGTGAAGAACGTGAAGGACTTCCTGGCCTGGGCCAAGGCCAACCCCAAGGATGCCAGCTACGGCTCGCCCGGCGCGGGCTCCACGCCCCACTTTTTGGGTGCGCTGCTGGGCATCAACAGCGGCGTGGACCTGCGCCATGTGCCCTACCGTGGCTCCATCCCCGGCGTGACGGACGTGGTGGGCGGCCAGGTGGCTGCCATGGTCACGCCACATGGTGACTTCATCGCCAACTACAAGGCGGGCAAGCTGCGCATCCTGGCCACCTCGGGCCCCAAGCGCTCCATCTACGTGCCCGACGTGCCCACGTTTGCCGAGCAAGGCTTCCCCGAGCTGACCACCGAAGAATGGTTTGGCTTCTACGCCCCGGCCGCCACGCCCAAGCCCGTGATTGCCGCTGCCAACGCTGCCATCAACGCTGCGCTGAAGGAAAAGTCGGTCATCGACAGCCTGGCCATCGTGGGCCTGATGCCCCACGGCTCCACGCCCGAGGAACAAGCGCGCTGGCAGAAGGCCGAGTACGACACCTGGGGCCCGCTGATCAAGAAGATTGGCTTTACCGCAGATTCTTGAGCTCCCCCCTGAGGCGCTGGCGCGCCTTCCCCCCTGAAGGGGGACGCCGCCAGCGCGGCGGGGCGGCCCTTGCGCGGCGGCGCTGGCACGGGCCGCGCCAGTGTCGGCGGGCGTGAGCGCAGCGGTCGTTCATCGCCGTGCCCCCCACCCGTTCGGGCTGAGCCTGGCGAAGCCAGGGCGCACACAGCCACCCGGTTTCTTCCGGCGAAATTTGAAAGAAAACAGCCGTTACCGCGCGTCCATCAAACGTTAATAGCTATCAAATTAAGAGCAATTCATGCAAGCACGCCAGGCCCTCACCGACATCCAGTTCCTGCTGACCGAGGTGCTGCAGGCCCCTGCGCGGTGGCAGGCTCTGGCGCCGTTTGCCGACACCGATGGCGAGCTGGCGGCGCAGGTGCTGGAAGAAGCCGCCAAGTTTGTGGACAGCGCCGTGGCGCCGCTGCAGCGCACGGGCGACGAGGTGGGTTGCCGGTTTGACGCAGGCCAGGTACACACGCCGCCCGGCTTCCGCGACGCCTACCAGGCCTTCTGGCAAGGCGGCTGGCCCGCGCTGGCCTGCGCGCCCGAAGACGGCGGCCAGGGCCTGCCTGCGGTGCTCGAATGCGTGCTGTTTGAATGGCTGGCCGGTGCCAACCACGGCTGGACCATGGCGCCCGGCCTGCTGCATGGCGCCTACGAATGCATCAAGCACCACGCCAGCGACGAACTCAAGGCGCAGTACCTGGAGAAGGTCGCCACCGGCGAATGGCTGGCCACCATGTGCCTGACCGAAGCCCACGCGGGCAGCGACCTGGGACTGGTGCGCACACGCGGTGTGCCGCAGCCCGACGGCAGCGCGCGGGTGAACGGCAGCAAGATTTTTATCTCCGGCGGCGAGCACGACCTGACCGACAACATCGTGCACCTGGTGCTGGCGCGCCTGCCCGATGCACCGGCGGGCCCCAAGGGGCTGTCGCTGTTCCTTGTGCCCAAAGTCTTGCCCGACGGCAGCCGCAACGCCGTGGTCTGCGAGCGCATCGAACAAAAAGATGGGCCTGCAAGGCATCGGCCTGCTGGAAGCCGCATGGCAAAAGGCCAGCGCCTACGCGGCAGAGCGCCGCCAGATGCGCGCGCCCGGCGCCAAAGACACCAGCCTCATCCAGGACCACCCCGCCATCCGCCGCACGCTGCAAACCCAGCGCGCCTGGATCGACGGCGGCCGTGTGCTGGCCTACCACACGGCACTGCAGCTCGATGTGGCCAAACACAGCACCGACGCGGGCGAGCGCGCCGCCGCCCAGCGCTGGTGTGCACTGGTCACGCCCGTGCTCAAGGCCGCACTCACCGACCAGGGCTTCCACGGCGCCAGTGCCTGCCTGCAGGTGTTTGGCGGCCATGGCTACGTGAGCGAATGGGGCATCGAGCAGATCGTGCGCGACGCGCGCGTGGCCATGATCTACGAAGGCACGAACGAGATCCAGGCGATTGACCTGCTGGTGCGCAAGGTGCTGGCCGACGGCGGCCAGGGCCTGGCCGCGCTGCTGGCCACGCTGCCCGGCGCAGCGCCCAGCCCGGCCGCCAGCGCACGCCGCCATGCGCTGGTGGAGATCACACAAACGCTGGCGATTGCCGCGCAGACCGACCCCGAGCTGCCCTATTGGGTGGCCGACGACTACCTGCGCGCCGTGGCGCTGGTGCTGCTGGACTGGGCCTGGGGCGAGATCGGCGCGGTGGCCCAAGGCGAGCGGGGGAGCGAGCCGACCCAGGCTCCCGAACGCTGGAGCACCCCGGCCCAGGCACTGGCCCAGTGGGTGCTGCCCGAGTTCGAGATGCGTGCCGCCATGCTGCGCCAGCGCATTGCCCAGGCGCTGGAAATCAAGCCAAAAATGGCCGCTACCGCCTGATGGATAAGCACCATTAGCTACTGAATTTGTAGCAAAGAAAGTTACCCCACCACCCCATCTCCTACAGCGTGTTGAGGCCACGCTGCGGGTTTCCTTGCGCCTCAAAAAAATGGAGACAACAGCATGAACCGTACGAAAAGAAGAATGCGCTTGCACCCTCTCGCCCTGTCGGCCCTGCCGGTGGCGCTGCTGATCGGTTGCGGAGGGGGATCGTCGGACGCGGGGTTGCCGCAACTGGGCGCGGCCACACCGGGCACGCTGGCCACTTGCGCCGAACTGGCCAGCAAGTTCACCCACCCCAACACACAGATCAGCCTGGCCGAGCCGGTGGCCGCAGGCGTGCTGAAGCGGGGCGAAGTCCCCGTGGCCGCCCACTGCCTGGTGCGCGGCGAGATGTTTGCCCGCACCAGCCCTCAGGACGGCCGACGCTACGCCATCGGCTTTGAGATGCGCATGCCGCTGGCCTGGAACGGCCGGTTCTTCTACCAGGCCAACGGCGGCTCCGACGGCGAAGTGCTGACCGCGTTCGGCGGTGGCGGCCCCATGCCCACCACGGCGCTGCAGCAAGGCTTCGCCGTCATCAGCTCCGACGCCGGGCATGCGGGCGGGCGGGATCTGGTCTTCGGCATCGATGCGCAGGCCCGGCTCGACTACGGCTACCAGGCGGTGGCCAAGCTGACTCCGATGGCCAAGGACTTGATTGCTTCGGCCTACGGAAAAAAGCCCGACCGCTCCTACATCGGCGGTTGCTCCAATGGCGGCCGCCACACCTTTGTGGCCATGACCCGCATGCCGGGTGAATACGACGGCTACCTGGCCGGAGCGCCCGGCTACCGCCTGCCCCTGGCCGCCATCGCCAACCAGTTCGGCGCCAAGCAATACGCCACCATTGCCACCGACCCGGCCGATCTTTCGACCGCCTTCACGGGCGCCGAACGGGCCTTGGTCTCGGCCAAGGTACTGGAGAAATGCGATGCGCTCGACGGAGTGAAGGACGGCAGCGTGCAAGACACGGCCGCCTGCCAGGCCAGCTTCGACTTCCAGCGCGACATCCCGTCGTGCTCCGGCGCGCGGGACGGCAGCTGCCTGACGCCCGCCCAGAAGACAGCCATCGCGCCCATCTTCTCGGGTGCGGTGGACAGCAAGGGCAACAAGTTCTATGCAAGCTTCCCGTTTGACAGCGGTCACAACGCGGCGGACTCGTCGTTCTGGGAGTTCTTTGTATCGACCAACATCGACCCCGCGATGACGGCCATGACCTGGGGTTCGCCACCGGTGTCCTCTACGGGCTTCAGCGGCGCGGCGTATGCGCTGAGTACCTCTATCGACACCATGCTTGCATCGGTGGCAGCCACCAGCGGTGTCTACACCGAGTCGGGCCTGTCGTTCATGCAGCCCGTCAACCCCACGAACCTGGCCACACTCAAGCAACGCGGCGCCAAGGTCATGGTCTACCACGGTGTGAGCGACCCGATCTTCTCGGCCAACGACACGGCCAGCTGGTACGAGGGCCTGCGCACCAACAACAGCGGCGACGCATCGAACTTCGCGCGGTACTACCCCGTGCCCGGCATGTCGCACTGCACCGTGGGCCCGGCCACCGACCAGTTCGACATGCTGACCCCGCTGGTCAACTGGGTGGAAAAAGGCCAGGCCCCAGACAGCGTGGTTGCCGGGGTGAGAGCAGCCGGCAATGTGGCTGGCGCCAACCCCGACCTGCCCGCCAGCTGGTCCGCCAACCGCACCCGCCCGCTGTGCGCCTACCCCAAGGTGGCGCGCTACAACGGCACGGGTGACATCGAAAGCGCCAGCAGCTTCAGCTGCAAGTAGTGCCCCGGCCCTGGCCACTGCGGCCAGGGCCTTTTTTGACTGCGCCCTTCCCCCGCCCACCTGGAGACATCGCATGCCACAACCTCTCACGCGCCCCCTCCCCCTGTCGGCCCTGGCCATGGCCCTGGCCCTGGGCACCGCCACGCTGCTGGCGGGCTGCGCCAGCGCACCGCGCACCACGCCCCCACCGCAACTCGGCGCCGCCACACCCGCCACGCTGAAAAACTGCACCGCGCTGGCCCAGAGCCTCGCGCTGCCCGACACGCGCATCACCTCGGCAGAGATGGTCGCCGAAGGCCCGATCACCCTGCAGGGCAACACCACCCAGGCGCCTGCGCACTGCCTGGTCAAAGGCAAGATGAAAGAACGCACCGGCCCCGCGGACGGTGCCAGCTACGCCATCGGTTTTGAGATCCGCCTGCCCGTCCACTGGAACGGCCGCTTTCTGCACTAGGCCAATGGTGGGCTGGACGGCAGCGTGGTGGCCGCGCTCGGTGCAGTGAGCGGTGCGGCGCCCGTGGCCCCCGGCCTGGTGCAAGGCTTTGCGGTGCTCAGCTCTGACGCAGGCCACGGCGCCCCCACACCCTTCTTCGGGCTGGACCCCCAGGCCCGGCGCGACTACGGCTACCAGGCCGTGGGCACCCTCACGCCCATGGCCAAAGACCTGATCAAGGGCGCCTACGGCAAGGGCCCCGACCGCTCGTACATCGCAGGCTGCTCCAACGGCGGGCGCCACGCCATGGTGGCCGCATCGCGCTATGCCGACCAGTACGACGGCGTGCTGGCGGGCAACCCCGGCTTCAGCCTGCCCAAGGCTGCCACCACCCAGCTGTGGAAGGCCCAGCAGTACGCCAAGGTGGCCACCAAGGACACCAACGGCCAGCCCGACCTGACCAAGGCCGTGAGCCCCGCCGAATTCCAGCTCATCGGCCGCAAGATCGTGGAGCGCTGCGACGCGCTGGACGGCGCCACCGACGGCCAGGTGAACGACGTGCAGGCCTGCCAGGCCGCATTCAACCTGCAACGCGACGTGCCCACCTGTACCGCTGCCAATACTGCGCGGGATGGCTCGTGCATCTCTGCCGAGCAAAAGAACGTGCTGGCCAGCATCTTTGCCGGGCCCAAGAACAGCAAGGGCGAAGCCCTGTACACCGGCACCTGGTTCGACCCCGGCGTGGCAGGCAGCAACTTTGCGTTCTGGCACTTCAACGCCCCCACCACGCGCGACGCGGGCGCCGTGGCCTTCTTGTTCACCACACCGCCGTCCACCCTGGACGCCTTCAAGGCCACCACCGGCCTGCAGTACGCAATGAACTTCAGCATGGAGACGGACTACCCCAAGATGTTCGCCACCACACCGGTCTACACCGAGTCATCGTGGTCGTACATGACGCCGCCCAACCCCGCCGACCTGGGCACCTTGCGCAACCGGGGCGCCAAGATGATGGTCTACCACGGCGTGGCCGACGGCGTGTTCTCGCCCATCGACACCGCGAACTGGATGGACCGCGTGCAAGCAAGCCACGGCGGCAAGGCCGACGACTTTGCCCGCCTGTACCTGGTGCCCGGCATGAACCACTGCTCCGGCGGCCCCGCCACCGACCAGTTCGACATGCTGGCCCCGCTGGTGGCCTGGGTGGAGCAAGGCAAGGCGCCCGACAGCGTGACGGCGAACGCGCGCGGTGCGGGAGCCAAGGTGGTAAACGCCGAACTGCCTGCCAGCTGGTCTGCCAACCGGACACGGCCGTTGTGCGTGTACCCCAAGGTGGCGCGGTACAACGGGACGGGGGATGTGGAGATTGCGGGGAGTTTTAGCTGCAAGTGACGGGTAATTGAAAGTGAGAAGCCCGGCTTGTGCCGGGCTCTTTTCTTTGTGCGGGGGGCGGATAAAAGACTGCTTGCTGGGGTCGCAGACGTTCATAGCTTTCGGCCAGGGTTGTCTACCACTGCGTGACAAACCCAATCGATGAGCCAGCACCCCCCTCTCTCATTCTTGGACAGGCGCTGGCTACTAAAGATTCGCCTGCGACGGGGTCTGCATGACCTTCGCGGACAGATCTGCGCCAGACACGTCTTCATACCGAGCGGGAATGCGTTCCTTCAAGCGGAACAGCCGTTGATGAGCCGACCGTGTGAGCTGGCCATAGGTAACTGCCTGCACCCGCCCGCGCAGGACGCCCTCTTCCTTGAGCTCTATTTCACGGGTGGTCTTCGCAGTGATCTCGTGGCCCACAACGAAAGCGCGGAACATCGGCGTGCCATCGAGCGCGCCGCTGCCGAGAAAGTCCTGCACATAGCCGTTGCCCTGGTTCATCTCCTCCCGGCCGATCGCGGAGTGCCCCTTCTTCAACTCGATGATCAGGACGTTTTGAATCCGTGTGAGCGTGGGGTCGGCCGCATCGAAACCTTCCGTGCCAACGATCGAACAAGTCGCATCGGCAAGGGTCATGATGTCGGGGCGCTGCTTAGCGTTTATAAACGCTTCGCTGGACAATCGCTTCTTGAAGATTTTCTCGGCGGCCGTTCGCAAGCTCACGTTGGACGAGTATTCACTGCTGTCGAACTCGGGGCCAAACAGCCATCGGGCTTGCGTCACCAGCGGGTGCAAGGTGTGTAGCTCGTCGGACGTTTCATCGCCAGCAAGTTTCTCGATAGCCACAATCACCGCTAGGCGATGATCGATTTCGTCAAGTACCGAAAGCGCGTCGCGGACTGTCCACTGGCTCAACAGCCGATCAAGCCCTTCGATATCTGACTCATCAAGCTTCGTGAGTTTTTCGAGTAGAGCTGCGCCGCCGCGAGCCTTCTCGATATTAATCAATGCCTGCACCGCCGCGGAAAGAACGTCCTGTGAAACGGTGGGCGTGGACTTCACCAAATCACGAGCGAAGCTGGCGACCTCGGCGCGGCCCAACGGCGAGAGTTCCTTAAAGTCTTCACGGTTTCTGACGAGGGCCTCTTCGGAACTTTCCTCCACCAACGTCGCCGAGAGCTGCGCGAAGACTCTCTTTGCGTATTCGCGAGCAGCCTCGAAAAGAGCATCGACTTTCTTGTTACTTTTGAATCGAACCCAGTCTTGCTCAACCTCTGTCATCCAGCCATCGTCGGCCTTAATGACGATCGAATAGCGCTTAGCGAAGCGCGCGCGGCCATCGATCACGGCCTCGGAGCCGACTACCCAGCTCGGCATACCGACTAGACGGCCATTGACCCAGAAAGCGATACCTTGATAGAGCGTTGACTTGTTGGACCGCGTCGAGTCCACAACATAGGCCTCCGCTCCTGGGCAACCGTCGATCAGTAATGGAGTCTGTTCGATGAGGCCCGTCTGGTCGGCCAAGGCAACTGACTCTCCATTGACCCTAACGACGAACTGCGGATCATGGACGAAGCGCGCAGCCAGAATCGCGCGGATGGCGTCTGGGTCGGGCAAATGGCGCACAACGATGACAGAGACTTTCGTCCCGTGGCCTTTTTTGATGAAAGCCCCTTCCTTTTCGATCTTGAAGGGGTTCTCCTCGCTATTGGTGCCAATGTCGAAACTTGCCCCTTTGTCCTCGCGCCAGGTCTCCACCGAATACTGGTCGGCAAAACACAGCAGCCCGTGTCGCCCCACGCCATTGCGGCCGTAGGCTTTCCGGCGCCAGCCCTTGCGCTCTGGCGGGAACTCGACCATCGTGCTTTGATGCTTGATGCGGTCGTAGCCCAGCTTCATCCAACGGCCCTTGAACTGAGACGCGGTCATGCCATGCCCATCGTCCTCGACCGTCAAGACAAGCGCGTTAGTCGGCGGAATCGTCAAATCAACAAGAGAGGCGCCTGCGTCCCACGCATTGGCAACCAGTTCGGTGAGCGCGACCTCGGGGTCTTGGGCTATGCGTCCGAGTGTGCGGACCAGATAGTTCTCCTCGAATAGCGATCCTGTCGCCGCAACCGACCTCATCTTGGTTTTCGTCGCCATATCTTCCCCTTGTTGTTCGCCCCGCTGTGTCCACGCGAGAGGGTGTCGCACGTCCCACAGAGCAGTCCAAACGCGCTTAGCCTAGTTTCGGGCACTCAGCTCAACACACCATTTCGTCTAGTCTTCGATGCTAAGCCAAGAGAGTCCTAGCCGAGCTGCCCGACTGATCGGACGCTAGCAGGGTACATAGGGGACCGATACGGTCAAATGGAAAAGACTTGCAAGGGTGAAGCCCATGCAAGCCTTCAAATTCCGACGCGCTTTTGCCTCGGGCTTAACAACGCCGACCCCAAGCAGGCGAGGCTGCAAGCCCTTCCCCAACGCTGAAAACGTCCATCCCTCATAGTTCTCCGCCAACGACCCCAGTGCCTTCTCCGACGAGAACAGATACGCCAAGTCCGTTTCCTGCCGCTTCTGGTCGTGGGCCAGCGACTCGGGGAAGGTGTGCAGCATGGCCGTCATCCACCACGAAAAGCGCTGGGCCTTCCACATACGGGCCAGGGTCTTCTGTGAATACTGGTTAAGGCCAGTGCTGTCGCCGTTTTGGTAGTGAGCCACCATGGCGTGGTGCTGGTAGGCAGAAGTCTGGCCTGACGCCCCGCAGACCATCGCTATGCATCAACCGCCTATTCCGTCGCGCCCGGCATGCGTTCAGTCGGAATTGGCGATTTGCTGGCTTCGTTCTTCGCCTTCTTCCCTTGGTCGTAATGCCACTTGATGGCGAAGAACATGCCGGTGCCGAACACGGCCACCTTGAACACAATGAAGACGATCGGGACCCAATCCATTTTTGAGATTTTCCTGGCTGTTGATTGGCACCATCGGATGTGAAGTGCACTGCCTTAAAACGCTGCATCGGCAGCTTCATCGTGTTCAAGCCATCGTCGAACCTCACATCGACAGCACTGGGCAAATGATCTGAAAACTTGGTGCGATGCTATCGGGCCTGCTGTGCGGGCGTAAGCATCAGTTCTGCATAAATTTCCCGTAGCAGATGGAGACCGCTGCCCAACGCGACTACCTGCACTGAATGCCGATCTGGGCGCAAAAAAGGCTTGCAGGAGGAAACCCCATGCAAGCCTTTGATTGGGTGGCGTGTTAATGCCGAGTGCTCAGAACGGCAACCCCACATAGTTCTCCGCCAGCGACCCCAGCGCCTTCTCCGACGAGAACAGATACGCCAGGTCCGTGTCCTGCAGCTTCTGGTCGTAGGCAATCGAATCCGGGAAGGTGTGCAGCATGGTCGTCATCCACCACGAGAAGCGCTGGGCCTTCCACACGCGGGCCAGGGCCTTTTCGGAGTATTTGTCGAGGCCGGTGCTGTCGCCATTTTGGTAGTGCGCCACCATGGCGTGGTACAGGTAGTAGATGTCGGATGCCGCGCTGTTCAGGCCACGGGCGCCGGTGGGTGGCACGATGTGGGCGGCGTCGCCCGCCAGGAACAGGTTGCCGTAGCGCATGGGCTCGGCCACAAAGGAGCGCAGGGGGGCGATGGACTTCTCGATGGATGCGCCGGTGATGAGCTGGGCGGCCACCTCGGCGGGCAGGCGGCGTTTCAATTCTGCCCAGAAGGCTTCGTCAGACCAGTCTTCTACCGTGTCGGTCAGCGGCACCTGGATGTAGTAGCGGCTCAGCACCTGCGAGCGCAGCGAGCACAGCGCAAAGCCGCGTTCGTGCTTGGCGTAGATCAGCTCGGGCGAGACGGGCTTGGTGCGCGAGAGCACGCCCAGCCAGCCGAAGGGGTAGACCTTTTCATACTCTTTGAGCACATCGCGCGGGATGGACTTGCGGCTCACGCCGTGGAAGCCGTCGGCGCCGATGACGAAGTCGCAGTCAATGCGCACCACTTCGTCGCCGCTGCGGTAGGTGACATACGGGTTGGCGCTTTTGAGGTCGTGCGGCTGCACGTCTTCGGCGTTGTGGATGACGATGCCCTTCATGCGGTCGCGTGCTTCGTACAGGTCGCGCGTCAGCTCGGTCTGGCCGTACACCACCACCGAGCTGCCGCCGCTGTACTTGTGCAAATCGACCCGGTCCATCTTGCCTTCGTGGGCGATGATGAAGCCGTCGTGGATCTCGCCTTCCTTGTCCATGCGCTCGCCGCACTGGGCCTCGCGCATGAGCGCGGCAAAGCCGTGCTCCAGCACGCCGGCGCGGATGCGGCCGAGCACGTATTCGCGGCTTTGGCGCTCCAGCACGATGGTGTCGATGCCCTTGAGGTGCAAGAGCTGCGAGAGCATGAGACCCGAGGGGCCTCCGCCGATGATGCAAACCTGGGTTTTCATGGTGTCTCCTGGTGTGGTTGGTGTGTTCATGACATGGGTCAAACGGACCACCCAAAGATACGTGGCACAGTCGCCGCGTTGAATGGACGGATGGAGCCAGAACATGCACTTTTCGAACATGGCCGCGAACCACAGCAGCATTCAGTCGTACAGCCTGTTCGGCGAGTCGCAGCACCTGCCCGACGTGCTGCACTGCGAGACGATTGCCGCGCGATCGGTGCTGCACGACTGGGAGCTGGCCCCGCACCGGCACACACGGCTGCACCAGGTGCTGCTGATCGAATCGGGCGGCGGCGTGGCGCACCTGGATGGCGAGCAGCACGCGCTGGCCGCCGGTGCGCTCATCAACGTGCCGCCGGGCCATGTGCACGCGTTTCGGTTCACACAGCACACGCAGGGCTGGGTGGCCACGCTGGCCGATGAATTGATGGACGAGATTTTTGTGCGCGTGGGCGATGTGCGGCGCGACCTGGCACGGCCCGCCGTGGTCACCGCCAGCCCACACATCAGCCAGGCCATGGGCCAGGTCTGGCAGGAGTTCTCGGGCCGCGCCAAGGCGCGTGCGCTGGTGCTGCGGGGCCTGAGCGCCACGCTGCTGGGCTGGGTGGCACGGGCCATTGAAGACCACAGCCCGGGCGACACCGCTGCACCAGAGTCCAGCCTGGTGCAGCGGCTGGAGGCGCTGATTGAGGCGCATTTTCTGGAGCACTGGCAGGTGGCGGACTATGCGCTCGCGCTGGCCGTGTCGCCCACGCACCTGAGCCGCGTGGCGCGCGCTGCCACGGGCGTGTCTGCCCAGCGACTGGTGGAGGCGCGCCTGATGCGCGAAGCGCGGCGCAACCTGGCCTACACCCACCTGGGCGTGGCCACCATTGCCTACACGCTGGGCTATGCCGACCCGGCGTACTTCACCCGCGCCTTCACGCGCGATGCAGGCTTGTCGCCCCGCAGCTTTCGCGCGCAGGTTGCGGCATCGAGCCCGGGCCGCAGCACGTGAGCCCGGTGACACGCTGCTGACACTCCGCTGTCAGTAGCCCCCGCACACCATCGAGGCTTCTTTCTTTCACACACAAGGAGCCTCCATGAAAAACGCCATCGCCTGGTTTGAAATCCCCACCACCCAACTCGACCGCGCCCAGGCCTTTTATGAAACCGTGCTGGGCCAGCCCATGCGCCGCGAGAACATGGGCCCGAGCGAAGGCGCCGTGTTTGCCTACGACGGCGCTGCAGACGGCGTGGGCGGCGCGCTGATGATGGGCCCTACGGCACCGCAGGTATCGGGCAGCGGCACACTGGTGTACCTGGATGCCTCGCCCTCGCTCGACGCCGCGCTGGAGCGCGCCGTAGCCCAGGGCGGCCAGGTAGCACTGCCCCGCCAGGCCCTGCCGCCGGGCATGGGGTTTTTTGCACACATCCACGACTTGGATGGCAACCGCGTGGGTCTTCACGCACTGTCTTGAAGCCAGAACGCATTAACGGTCTACGAAAGGAGCACAGCATGGAAGCGCAAGAAATCCACCGGGGCAGGCTGTTTGACCATGTGCAGCTCGTCGTGCGCGACCTGGCGGCCAGCCAGGCCTTCTACACGGCGGTGCTGGAGGCCCTGCAGGTGCCCATGGGCGGGGCGGACGAAGGCTACTTCTGGGCGGACGAACTGTTTGTGTCGTCGGCCGACAGCCCTGCCGCTCAGGGCCACCTGACAGGCCGCGCGCACCTAGCGTTTCAAGCCCGGGACCGGGCGATGGTGGATGCCTTCTACCGAGCAGCACTGGCCCACGGCGGCACCGACAACGGCGCACCGGGCGAACGCCCCTACCACCCCGGCTACTACGCCGCGTTTGTGCTGGACCCGGATGGCAACAACATCGAGGCCGTGTTCCATGGCGACGCGCAGCGCAGTGCGGCGTCGGTGAAGATCACGTTCTGAACGTGTGATTCATCCCGCCTCCGGGCGGGCCAGGCCGCGCAGCGGGATGGGCGTGGAGAACACGATGGATGTGCGTGTTTCTCCATAGCCGTTGATGTCGCCCAGAAAGCGCTCCAGATCAGGCAGGTCGCGCGCCACGACCTGCATCACATACGAGTCGTTGCCGCTGACATGGTGGCATTCAAGCACCTGGGGCAACTGGCGCAGCTTGTCGATCAGCGCCTTCTTACCGGACTGCGGCACGTTGATGCCCACCACCGCCCGCACGCCGTAGCCGACCTTGGCGGGGTCGATGTCGGCATGCACGCCGCGCACCACGCCCGCCTCTTGCAGGCGGCGCAGGCGCTCCAGCGTGGCGGGCACCGACAGGCCCACGGCCTCGGCCAGTTCCTTGAGCGAGGCGCGGCCATCGGCCTGCAGCGCGCTGATCAGGCGCCAGGCTTTGTCATCGACTTCCATAAAAGCCTTTATCGATTGGCACAGAAAAAACCGAAACCAATTTCTGGATTCGCCGAATTTTCTGCATTCTCCACCGCCCGCAGCCGCCCTAGCATCGGTGCATGGACTTCACCTCACTCACCGTGTTTCTGCAAGCCGCCGTCATCGGCGTGCTCATCGCGGCCCCTGTGGGCCCCATTGGCCTGCTGACGATGCAACGCACCCTGGAGCGGGGCCTGGCAGCCGGGCTGGCCACCGGCCTGGGCGCGGCTGCGGCCGATGCGGTGTATGGCGCCGTGGGCGCCTTCAGCGTGCGCTGGCTCATCGATGGGCTGACCCAGGCCAAGACGCCGCTGGCGCTGGGCGGCGGCGCACTGCTGCTGGTGCTGGCCTGGCGCACCTGGCACGCGCCTGTGGCCCACACCGCAGCCCCGGCCCGCGATGCGCGGGGGCTGCTGGGCCTGGCGGCCGGCACGTTTGCGCTGACGCTGGCCAACCCGGCCACCATCGTGTCGTTCATTGCGGTGTTTGGCTCGCTGGGCGGCGGCCGGCCCAGCCTGCCGTCGCCGCTGTGGATGATGGCGGGCGTGCTGGCGGGCTCCGCCGCCTGGTGGCTGCTGCTGACCGGAGCGATTGCCTACCAACGGCAGCGCTTTACGCCCGCCTGGCGCCAGCGCATCAACCGGTCGTCGGCCCTGCTGCTGGGCGGGTTTGCACTGTGGCAGTGGGGGCAGCTGGTCTGATGGCTCAAGCGGCGCTGACAGGGATGCTGCAAAGGTACTGACACTGCGGTGTCAGCAGCACGCCCGCACCATCGGTGGCTTCTTTGACCCGGAGTTTTTCTCATGACCGACGCCGTGCTGCAACACCCCCTTTGGCCGGATGCCGAGCCTGCGCGCAACGACATGCCTGTGCCGGCAGCGACCTCTGCGGCCGCCACGCGCCGCAACTGGATCGCCGTGGCCTGCGCCCAGCACGCCCGCCGGGGCTGCGCCACGCCTGGCGCGGGCTACATGCAGGTGTGCCATGGCAAGGTTGCGCCGCTGCAGCGCATACGGCCCGGCGACCGCGTGGCGTACTACGCGCCCACCATCACGATGGGTGGCAAGGACCGGCTGCAGGCGTTTGTCTCCATCGGCATCGTGTTGCCGGGCGCGCCGTATGCGTTTGACATGGGTGGCGGGTTTGTGCCGTCGCGGCGGGACGTGGCCTATGTGCCTGCGCGTGAGGCGGCGATTGCGCCGCTGCTGGACGCGCTGGAGTTTGTGGACGACCGCCAGCGCTGGGGCAGCAAGTTTCGGTTTGGGCTGTTGGCCGTGAGCGACCACGACATGCGTCTGATTGCGCAGGCGATGCAGGCCGAGCTGCAATTACTACATTTTTGATAGCACCTTGGGCAATAGGCGCGCGCGCAGGCGGCCAAAAAGGCTTCAAATCAGCCCCGTGGTGCCCACGAACAACCCGCAGGCGGGCGTCAGCACACCGCCATCAGCGTGTCCACCACCCGGCGTTGGGCGGCGGTCAGGGCGGCATAGCCTTCGCGCAGCAGTCGCAGCACGATCTCGTGGACTTCCAGTTCGCTAGCGGGCATGGTCTTCTCCTTGGACGACAGTGGGCGGCCGCCGCTGTGGCAAGCCGATGACGTGAGCGCCTGCCGCAACCAAGAGGCGGGTACCCGGGCCTGCCCCACCATGGACCAAGCCCCGATGCCACTGTGCCGAGGTGGCGGCGCAGGCGGTGGGGCGATAAAAGGGGAAGTTCGCGGCTTTTTTTGCGCGCCGCTCTGCAGCCAAAAAGCCTAGGGACCCTCTGCACGAATCTCGCAGGCCAAGTGAGCGCAGCGGATCGGGAGGGGCTGCAAGGCGCAAAACGCAGCAATAGCCATAGCTATTGCGAGTATTTGCAACGCGGCAGACCGCCCGAGCCCGCTGATGCACACGGCGCGCTGGTTCGTGCAGAGGGTCCCTAGGGCACGGTGGCCCCGGGCACGTAGGCGTCGATGACCGGCGGCTCACTGTCCCCCGCAGCGGTGCGGGCCAGCTTGAGCCAGGTCCAGGTCTCCACATCGGGCGCGTTGTAGCTGCCGTAGGACTGCCCGCCCCACGAGAAGTACGAGCCCTTGTTGCCCGTGCTGAGGGTGCGCTTGCCCACGGCCAGCCCGCCATCCTTGAGCAGCGCCAGCCTGAACCCCTGCAGCACGCCCGAGGCCCCAGGCTCCTTGTCCGGCGACACGGTCTGCGGGACCAGGTCGAGCATGCCGGAGCTGCAGCGGGCCTGCGCGCCACCGTAGGTGACCAGGCTCCACTGCCGGGTGAGCGAGGTGCGCACGTTGCGCGCGCGGTTGACGGTGCGCGTGCGCAGCGTGGTTTCGCCGCGCTGCTGCTGCACCCAGACCTGCATCTCCGGCGAGCCGGTGAAAAACGGCAGGCTACCCCGCACACCACCGGGCTCCACCGGCGGCCAGGCGTACACCCCTTGCAGGGACGGGCAGCCGAACCAGCTGCTCTGCACGGGGCCAAACGCCGGGGGCGGCTTGGGCGACCCCTGCACATCCGGCCCGCAGGCCGTGAGGGCCAGGCAACACAGGGCCAACGTTGCGGCCCCGCCTATGCGCTGCACACGCCGGTGCGGGGTGCGCAGGGCGCTGGACGATGGCGAGGGGACGGCTGGCGTCATGGTGTCTGGGCGGTGGTGCAGCCCGATTGTCGGGCTGAACACCGGGCCTGCATTTGCTGCATTTTTGATAGCTGCTTATACATATCCCACAGGCGCAAGAGCCCTAAAAATCTCTAAGAAACTGTTCTAAGGGTGCGCAGGCCCCGCCCTCACACGGGCCAGCGCCTCGGGCACATCGCGCCACGCCGGGCGGCCCGGTGCGTAGCGCTGGCGCATGTAGCCCGCCAGCTCGGTGATCTGCGCGTCGCTGAGCGCGTGGCCGAAGCCGGGCATGAAGCCGATGTCCCGCGCGGCGGGCTCGCGGATGCCGTGCACGATGACCTGCAGCAGGTTGTCGGGCCGGTCGCTGTGCAGGTTGCTGTTGAGCGCAAGGAGCACGTTCACGCCCAGCAGGCGCGGGCCGTCGCCGTCGTGGTGGCAGGCGGCGCAGGCACCGTCGAACAAACGCTGGGCCTGGCCGGGCTGCGGGGCCAGCGCAGCGGCCTGGGCCACAGCGGTTTGGGTGCGCTGCTGCGGGTCAGACACTGGCAGGGTGGCTGGCTGGGTAGCCGCTTCCGTAGCGGTGAACGAGGCCAGGTAGCCCGCCATGGCGCGGATGTCTTCATCGGGCAAATGCGCCAGCTCGCGCACCACCGGCGCCATGGGGCCGGAGGCACTGCCATGCTGCGGACTGTGGCCGTGACGCAGGTAGCCATACAGCGCATCGGCCGTCCAGGGCACGGGCGCCTTCGACAGGCCGGTGAGCGCAGGCGCCTCCCAGCCATCCACCATGGCGCCCGAGAGGAACGCAGCCCCGCCCAACTCTGCCCCCAGCGCGTTGCGCGGCGTGTGGCAGGCGCCGCAGTGGCCCACGCCCTGCACCAGGTAGGCGCCGCGGTTCCACTCGGGGGGGCGGGTCGGGTCGGGCTTGAACGGCGTGGCGTCGTGGAACAGCGCGTTCCAGCCCGCCATGAGGGGGCGCACGCTGAACGGGAAGGTCAACGCGGTCTTGGGCACCTCGGCCCGTACGGCGGGCTGCGCCATGAGGTAGGCGTACAGCGCGGTCAGGTCGTCGTCGCTCATCTTGGCGAACGACGTGTACGGGAACGCGGGGTACAGGTGCTTGCCATCACGCGAGATGCCCTCGCGCATGGCGCGCTGGAAGGCGCTGAAGGACCACTGGCCGATGCCGGTCTCGGCGTCGGGCGTGAGGTTGGTGGTGTAGATCTTGCCGAATGGCGTTTTCATGGCGCGGCCGCCCGTGTTGGGCGTGCCGCCTGGGGCGGTGTGGCATACCACGCAGTCGCCCGCAGCGGCCAGCAGGCGGCCCCGCTCGATGGTGGCAGCGTTGTAGACCGAGGCACCCGCCGTCTGCACCACGGGCGCGATGGAGGGGCGCCAGCCCAGCAGCGCGGCGCCCATGGCGATGCCACCAGCGGCCAGGGCCAGGGCGCGCGCCCAGGGGCTGCGCTGGGTGGGCCATGTGGCGCTGGCTGGCACGGTGGGTGCGGGCAGCTCCAGCGTGGGCAATACCTCGGCCTGTTCAGTGGGTGCGGTGCTGCCTGCAGCCGCCTCGCCTGCGCCACCGGGCAAGGGGTTGAGCCCTGCGCGCACCACCTCGGGCGTGAAGGGCGGCGCGCGAAAGCGCACACCCGTCGCATCAAAGATCGCATTGGCAATCGCTGCCGTGCCCGGCACGGACGACGACTCGCCAGAGCCCAGCGGCGCCTCGTCCTGCCGGGGCATGTGCATGACCTCGATGACCGGCACCTCGCGGAAGCTCAGGATGGGGTAGCTGCCCCATTCGCGGTTGTCCACGGCCTGCTTGACGGGCTCGAACGTCACCTGCTCCTTGAGCGCGCGGCTGGTGGTCTGCAGCACGTTGCCGTGCACCTGCTGCTCCACACCGGCGGGGTTCACCATCAGGCCCGCGTCATGCCCCACGACCACGCGGCGCACATGCACCTCGCCGGTCTTCTTGTTGACCTCCACATCGGCCACCCAGGCCGCCCAGGCTGCGCCAAAGCCGGGCCATTTGCTGTGGATATAGCGGGCATAGGCAAAGCCCTGGCCCTGCACCCAGTCACCATCCAGCTCGCGCTGCTGCGGGCCGGTGCGGCGAATCCAGCCCGCCTTTTCGGCGGTGGCCTGCACCAGCTCGGCGGCGCGCGGGTCATTGAGCAATTGCAGGCGGAAAGCGACCGGGTCCACACCCGCCGCTGTCGCCAGCTCGTCCACATACGATTCGTGCGCAAACGAGTTGGGCAGGGCCGACACGCCGCGCAGCCACGACGCGCGCACGATGGGCGGCATGTCGTTGACGGCCACGCGCAGGTTGTCGTACTGGTAGGGCGGGCGCGCGGTGCGGTCGCCCATCTCGTAGGCCTGGGCCACGGGCTCGATGGTGCGGGTGAGCAGCAGCGCCAGCGTGGGCGCGCCGTTGGAGGGGTAGGACGTTTCAAAGTCGTACGCCGCCACGGTGCCATCGGCCTTGAGCCCGCCGCGCACCTGCATCAGCTGGGCCGTGCCCTTGGGCTCCCAAAAATGCTCTTGCTCGCGCGTGAGCTGCACGCGCACCGGGGCGCCCACGGCGCGCGAGAGCAGCGCGGCATCGGCTGCCACATCGTCGGCACCGTTGCGGCCGTAGCAGCCTGCCGCCTCCATGCGGATGAGGTCGATGTCCACATCGGCCAGGCCCATCAGGCGGGCCAGGTCGGCGCGCAGCACATGGGGGTTTTGCGTGCCAGCCCACACCGCCATGCGCGGGCGGCCCGTGCTGTCATCACTGCGCCATTCGGCCACCGCGCACGATGGGCCGATGGAGCCATGCATCTGGTAGGGCCACACATAGGTGCGTGGCATGGGCTGGCCGTCGGCGGACAGCGCGGCCAGGGCGCCCTCCACATCGCCTTCGTCCACCAGACGGCGCTGCGTGGCGGGGTTGGCGCGGATGGCCTGTTCCAGCGCCTCGGCGCTGTCCTGGCGCGGGAAGCCAGGCCAGTCCTTCCAGTGCACTTTCAAATCGCGCAGCGCCTGCTCGGCCTGCTCCTCGCGCTCGGCGACGATGCCCACAAAGTCGCGGATCACCACCACGGCGCGGATGCCGGGGATGTGGGCGATGGATTGCTGGTCCACCGATTCGAGCGTGTTGCCGATGAAGTCGCCATGGTCCGCCCCCGCATACGGCGGACGCACCACGCGGCCGTGCAGCATGCCGGGCACGCGCATGTCGTGCACAAACACCAGCTCGCCGCTGACCTTGGCGGGGATGTCCACGCGCGGCACGGACTGGCCGACCACGGTGTAATCGGCGGCGGCCTTGGTGGTCGTGGCGTCCACCAGCTCCAGCGTGGTGTGCGCGCCCGCCAGCAGCGCGCCGTAGGCCACTTGGTGCGACGGGTCTGCAGTGACCTGCACGATCCCCGCACGCACCTGCAATTGATCCACCGGCACGCCCAGCCGCTCTGCGGCCTGCGCTACCAGCCAGTGGCGCGCCTGCGCGGCAGCGGTGCGCAGGGGCTTGGCGTGGATCTGGATGGACGCACTCGCAATGGTGGCGCCCTGGTTGGGCGCGCGTGTGGTGTCGCCCAGCACCATGTTCACCTGGGCCAAGGGCGCGTCCAGCTCTTCGGCCACGATCTGCGCGAGTGCGGTGCGGATGCCGGTGCCCAGGTCCACATGGCCGTTGAGTGCGGTCACGCTGCCGTCGTCCCACACGGCGATCAGTATCTCCACGCCCTCGGCCGGGTTGCCCGCCACCAGGGCGGGCTGGCCCTTGACGGGCGGTGGCGCGGGCGGTGGGTTGCGCACCACCAGCAGCACGCCCTGGGCGGCATGGAAGTCGGCGCGGGTGAGCGGGCTGTGGGCGCGCAGGGATGGAGGCGTGTTCATGCCTGGGCCTCGCGCATCAACTGGGCCGCGCGCAGCACAGCGCGGATGATTTCGACATGCGTGCCGCAGCGGCACAGGTTGCCCGACAGCTCGCGGCGCACGGCGGCTTCGTCGGGGTCTGGGTCGCGCTCCAGCAAGGCCACGGCCATCATCACCATGCCGTTCAGGCAGTAGCCGCACTGCGCGGCCTGCTCGTCCACAAAGGCCTGCTGCACCGGGTGAAGACCTTCGGTGCGGCTGCAGCGGCCGGGCAGGCCTTCCAGCGTGGTCACCTCGCGGCCTGCCACGCCCTGCGCCGGGATCACGCAGGCCCGCGCGGCAATGCCATCCACCAGCACCGTACATGCACCACACTGCCCCAGGCCACAGCCGTACTTGGGGCCGTTGAGCGACAGGTCGTTGCGCAGCACGTGCAGCAACGTGGCGCTGGCCAAGGTGCTCTGCGGCAGGGCAAACGGCTGGCCATTAACGACGACCGGGGAGGGTGAAGCGGGCGCGTGCATGTCTCGGTGGATTGTTCTCAGTCAACGTCGCAGCGACCCGCTGCGTGTGTACATCTCCAGGTCCACAAAGTTGGAGCCATTGTGGTTGCCCGGGCCGTACACCAGCGGAAAGTCGCCGATCTTGGTGGTGCCCATGTCTTCCATGGCCTTGATGAAGCCTTCACGCGTGAGCGCTTTGCCCGCACGCTTGAGGCCCTCCACAAACACACGCGCGGCGATATAGCCCTCCAGCATGGTGTAGCTGTCGATCTTTTCGCCCGCGTCCGCGCGGTCCTTGCGGTAGTCGGCCACGATGGCCAGGCGGCTGGCCTGCGGCGAGGGCACGATGCTGGCCGTGACCAGCCCTTCGAGGCCGCCGTTCAGGCGCTGTGCAGAGCCCGGTGCGTCGGTGATGCCCACCGAGATGGTGTACAGCGGCGACGCAGCGCCCGCCGCCCGGTAGTCGCGCAAGAACACCTCCACCATCTTGCCCGCCATGATCATCACCACCGCGCCCGGCTGGGCCTTGGTGAGCTGCGCGACCTGGGGTTTGGCGTCGGTGGCGGCGATCTCCATGGGCACGGAATCGACCACCTTGACCTTCAGGCCCTGGGCGATCTGCAGGCAGGTGTCGAGGTTGGATTTGCCAAACGCGCTGTTCTGGTAGATGACGGCGATGTTGTTGATGCCCAGCGTGGCCAGGTGGCCCACGATCTTGCGCAGCTCGGTCTCGTAGCTGGCGCGTACGTGGAACAGGTAGCGGTTGTGCGTGGTGCGAAACGACGTGGTGCCCACCAGCGGCGCGAACATGGGCACACCCGCCTTCTCTGCCAGGGGCATGGCGGCGATGAGGTTGCCGGTGGCCACGTAGCCGATCAGGGCGAAGACCTTGTCTTCGTCAATGAGCTTGGCCGTGTTCTCGGCGGTCTTCTTGGGCTCGTACGCGTCATCGTGCGACACCAGCTCCAGCGTGCGCCCCTGCACGCCGCCGGTCTTGTTCACCTTGTCGAACGCCAGCGCAATGCCCGCCTTGTAGTCCACCCCGAAATCCTTGGCCGGGCCGGTGAACACGGCCGACTGCCCCACCTTGATGCGGTAGTCGGTCACACCCGTTTCGGCAACCGCCGTGCCTGCCCAGGCCATCCCTGCTGCCGCCAGGCCCACCATGGCGCTGCGGCGGTCGATGCATCCATCCTCCACTTTTCGACACTTCATGTAGTGCTCCTTACATCAAAAGCCAAAGTTTCCGTGCGAGGGCAAACATCGTGCAAGTGCTTGTAGAGGTGTTTTTTGTAACCAACGGCACACGTGGGCCAGACACCACACGCGCGCGTTGACAGCGGGTTCAGACGCTGAGGTAGGCGCGCCGCACCTCTTCGTTGGCGGCCAGCTCTTCCATGCTGGCCTGGTAACGGATCTGGCCCTTTTCGAGCACATAGGCGCGGTCGGAGACCAGTTCGGCAAAGTGCATGTTCTGCTCGGACAGCAGGATGCTCACGCCCTGCTCTTTCAGCTCCAGGATCATGTGCGCCATCTGCTCCACGATGACGGGCGCCACACCTTCGGAGGGCTCGTCCAGCAGCACCAGATAAGGGTTGCCCATGAGCGTGCGCGCCACGGTGAGCATCTGCTGCTCGCCACCGCTCATGCGGCCGCCAGGGCGCTGGGGCATCTCGCCCAGGTTGGGAAAGAGCTTGAACAGGCGCTCGGGCGTCCACACCGGTGCGGCCGCGCCGTCGGGCCAGTGGCGCGCGGGCTGGCGGCCTACCTCCAGGTTCTCCATCACCGTGAGGTCGGTGAACACGCGGCGGTCTTCGGGCACAAAGCCCAGGCCCAGGCGCGCGGCGTCGTGCGGGTCGGTTCTGGAGATGTCCCGCCCCATGAACTGGATACTGCCCTTGCGCTTGGCCAGCATGCCCATCAGCGTCTTGAGCGTGGTGGATTTGCCTGCGCCGTTGCGGCCCATCAAGGCCACGACTTCGCCCCGGCGCACGTCCAGATCCACGTCGTACAGGATTTGCGCGGCACCGTACCAGGCCTGCAGGCCCTTGGCCTGGAGCAGCAGTTCTTTGGGGTTGTGGGTCGTCATGGTCATGCCGCCTCCGCATGGGCTGCGGCTTTCTTCTCAAACGTTTTTCCGGTGCCGAAGTAGACCTCCTGCACCTTGGGGTGGTCGCGCAGCTCCAGCGGCTTGCCCTCGGCAATCAGCCGCCCGCGCGCCAGCACGATCATGCGGTCCGCGTAGGCAAACACCACGTCCATGCTGTGCTCGGTGAACAACACCGCCATATTCCGGTCGATCACCAGCTGCTTGGTCAGCGCCATGAGTTCGTTGCGCTCCTTGGGCGCCATGCCGGCGGTGGGCTCGTCCATGAGCAGCAGCTTGGGAGCGTTGGCCATGGCAATCGCCAGCTCCACGCGCTTCACATCGCCATAGGCGAGCACGCTACAGGGCCGGTCGGCCTGCGACTTCATGCCCACCTGGTCGAGCAACGCCAGGGCTTCTTCGCGTTTGTGGTCGGCAGCCCTGCGCCACATGGAGAACAGCAGACCGTCGTTGGAGATCAGTGCCATCTGCACGTTCTCCACCACCGTCAGCGATGCAAAGGTTTCGGCGATCTGAAAGGTGCGGCCCACCCCCATGCGCCAGATGTCGCGGGGCTTGCGGCCCACCAGCTCCTGGCCGTTGAGCTGGATGGAGCCTGCATCGGCAGGCAGCTGGCCGTTGACCATGTTGAACGTGGTGGACTTGCCCGCGCCGTTGGGGCCGATGAGTGCCAGCAGCTCGCCCGCTGCGAGTTCGAAGTGGATGCCATCCACCGCCTTGACGCCGCCAAACGATTTGCCCAGACCGGTGACTTTGAGGAGGCTCATGCTGCGCCCTCCTTGGTGTTCTTGGCGTCGCGCATGTTGTCAAAAATCTGTTTGATGGTGCCCGCGATACCCTGCGGAAACAGCAGCACCAGGATGAGGATGATGGCGCCCAGCATGGCGCGCCAGTAGTCGGTGTTGCGCGCCACGGTGTCGTGCAGCCAAGTGAAGGTGACCGCGCCCACCACGGGGCCCGCCAGCGTCTGGATGCCGCCGAGCAGCACCATCACCAGCCCGTCCACCGATTTGCCCACGGCCAGCGACTCCGGCGAAATGCTGCCCTTGGAGAACGCATACAGTGCCCCCGCCAGCCCTGCAGCCGTGCCCGCCACCACAAACGCCGCCCACTGCATGCGCTTGACGTCGATGCCGATGGCGTCGGCCCGCAGCACAGAGTCGCGCCCCGAGCGCAGCGCATAACCAAACGGCGAGAACAGCACGCGGCGCAGCCACCACACCCCTGCCCCCACCAGTGCCAGCGTGAGCCAGTAATACATGCGCTTGTCTGCCAGCCAGGCCGCAGGCCAGACACCGGTCAGGCCGTTGCTGCCCCCCGTGAAACTGTCCCACTGGTAGGTGATGGCCCAGGTGATCTGGGCGAAGGCCAGCGTCAGCATGGCCAGGTACACACCCGACAGCCGCACTGCGAACCACCCGTAGACAAACGCCCCGGCCGCCGCCACCAGCGGCGCCACCACCAGTGCGATCTCCATCGGTAGCCCGAGCGAGCGCACCAGCAGGGCCGCGCCATAGGCGCCCAGCCCGAAGTAGGCGGCATGGCCGAAGGAGTGCATGCCCGCAGGCCCCATGATGAAGTGAAGACTGGCCGCAAACAGCGCTGCGATCAGCAGGTCAATCAGCAACACCGTGGTGTACGGCGACTGCGCGGTCAGCAGCGGCGCTGCCGCCAGCAGCAGGCCCAGCACGGCGGCCGCCACCAGGTAGGCCCTGCCAGGCCGACGCAGCGGCTCCTCCTGCATGCCCACGTAGCGGCTGGGCGCCTGCGGCCTGCCGAACAGGCCCCAAGGGCGCCAGACCAGCACCACCGCCATCACCAGAAAATCCACCACCAGGGTCAGCTTGGAAAACGAAACACTCAGGCCAAACACATCGACCACGCCCAGCCAGATGCAGATGGCCTTGATCTCGGAGATCAGCAGAGCGGCGGCGTACGCGCCCGGAATGGAGCCCATGCCACCCACCACCACCACCACGAAGGCGGCACCGATGGTGTGTAGGTCCATCTCCAGCGTCGCGGGCTCGCGCGGCAGTTGCAGTGCGCCACCCAGCCCGGCCAGCATCGCGCCCAGCGCAAACACGGCCGTGAACAACCAGGCCTGGTTGACGCCCAGGGCGCTCACCATCTCGCGGTCTTGTGTGGCGGCACGCACCAGCGTGCCAAACCGGGTGCGCGTGAGCAGCAGCCAGACCGCGCCCAGCACCAGTGGGCCCACCACGATGAGGAACAGGTCGTAGCTGGGGAACTGCCGCCCCAGCAGGTTCACGGAACCCGAAAGGCCCGGCGCGCGCGGGCCCAGCAGTTCGTCGGGGCCCCAGAGCCACAGCACCGCGTCCTTGATGACCAGCACCAGGGCAAACGTGGCCAGCAGCTGGAACAGCTCGGGCGCCTTGTAGATGCGGCGCAGCAGCACCACCTCGATCAACGCCCCCAGCACACCAACGATCAGCGCGGCCAGCGGCAAGGCCACCCAGAAGCCCAAGGCACCGCTCAGGCGCTCGACCAGCGAGTACGCGACGTAGATGCCCACCATGAAGAACGAGCCATGGGCAAAGTTCACGATGCGGGTCACGCCGAAGATCAGCGACAGACCCGCCGCCACGAGGAACAGCGACGACGCGCTCGCCAGCCCGTTGATGAGCTGAACGATGAAACCCGAAAAACTCATGTTCGATAAACCCTCAAGTCATCACCACCCGTGTTGCGCATCACTCGCAGCACATGAAAGAAGCCAGACACGCCCCAGCCAGCGCCACCAGAAATCCGGCTGTGCCGGACCGCCGGTAGCGTCTGCCGGGACCGAGGCGCGGCAGGCGCCTCAGACCTCAGAGGGAATCAATCAGCGCTTCGTGACTTCTTCACGTCGGCAGCGGACGGCTGGTACTTGGCATCGGCACCATCCAGGTAGACGTAATCCACCATCACGCCCTTGCCGCCTTCGTTCTTGGTGCGACCTACAAACGCGCCCATGGTGGCCTGATGGTCTTCAGGCCGGTAGGTGATCTTGCCGAACGGGGTGTCCACCTGCAGTCCCTTGAAGGCAGCGACCAGCTTGTCGGTGTCGGTGCTCTTGGCTTTGGCAATACCGGCCGCAGCCGACTTGATCATGCTGTAGCCCACCACCGAACCCAGGCGCGGGTAGTCCTTGAACTTGGCCTGGTACGCCTGCTCGAACGCCTTGTGTGCGGGGGTGTTGATGCCGTACCAGGGATAGCCGGTCACCAGCCAGCCGTTGGGGGCCTCGTCTTTCAGAGGGTCCAGGTATTCGGGTTCGCCCGTCAGCACGCTGACCACCTCGATGCCCTTGAAGAGGCCGCGCGTGTTGCCTTCGCGCACGAACTTCGACAAGTCTGCGCCAAACAGCACGTTGAAGATGGCGTCGGGCTTGGCATCCGACAGCGCTTGCACCACGCTGCCGGCGTCCACCCGGCCCAGTGGCGTGGCTTGTTCGGCCACAAACTCCACGTCGGGCTGGGCGGCCTTGAGCAGTTGCTTGAACGCCGCCACGGCAGACTGCCCGTATTCGTAGTTGGGGTAGACCACGGCCCAGCGCTTTTTCTTCATCTTGGCGGCCTCGGGTACCAGCATGGCGGCCTGCATGTAGGTGCCGGGACGCAGGCGGAAGGTGTACTGGTTGCCACCCTGCCAGGTCATCTTGTCGGTCAGCGGCTCGCCTGCGAGAAAGAAGAACTTCTTCTGCTTGGCAAAGTCGGCCACTGCGAGACCGGTGTTAGACAGGAAGGTGCCAGCCAGCACATCGACCTTCTCGCGCGACACCAGCTCTTCGGCCACACGAACGGCGTCGCCGGGGTTGGCGTTGTCGTCGCGCGTGATCAGTTCGATCTTCTTGCCATTGACGCCGCCCGCAGCGTTGATCTCATCGACCGCCAGCTCCATGCCCTTCTTGTAGGGCTCCAGGAAAGCGGGCTGCGCCTTGTAGCTGTTGACCTCGCCAATCTTGATCACGCCCTGGGCAAACACAGGGGCCAGGGTAAGGGCCAATGCAGCCGCAGCCGTGGCACGCATGAGGTTTCGTCGCATCGTCATGGGGAGACTCCTGAAGGATGGTTGGAGAGAGATCGAACGGGGGTGGAGACAGGACAGGTGTGTGTTGTAAGCGCGCCGGGCTCAGCGCAGGCCGTCAACGCCTTTTATTTCAGAGGCCGTGAGGCCGCCGACACGTGGCAACGGCCGCCCGCTGTCGGTCACGACAACGGCCACCACGATTTCATTGGCCCGCGGGGCATCGGCTACACGGGCTTCCATGGCGTCGAAATGGCTGCGCACGTAAGCCGCATCCTTGTGGCCCAGGGGCACGTCAATGGCCGTGCCGAGGCCGCCCATTTTCTTGCTGGATGGAACCAATGCAGCACCCTTCTCGACAGCCACACGCAGTGGTGCGCCCAGCTTGGGGTGGAGGATGGCGGCGGCGTGCTCCAGCTCGCCCGCCTCGCCCACGATGGCGGCCTTGCCGTAGCTGTGCGCATCGCCCGGGGCAATGCCCAGGGCCTGCACGCAGCGGGCGCCCAGAAGGCCTCCCAGCTCCTCACCGATGGCGATGAGTTCGTCGAGGTTTTCCACATAGCGTCCGGCAAAGGGGTTCTCGATCACGGCCATGGCCAGCGCCTTGCGCACCGGGGGCTGAACGTCACGCCCCATTTCCACGCGGACCTCGTCGGTCTGGACGATGATCTTTCGAATCTTGGCTGGCATTTTTTGGCTCCTTGGGATCTTGTCTTGTTCGATGGTGTGCGGGTCGGCGGGCGGCTCAGCGCAGGCCGTTCCACTGGCTGATATCTGCCGCCTTGAGCCCTCCGACGCGGGCGTGGATGCGCGGGCCCGTGGTCATGGCAAGTATGAACACGATCTCATCAGCGGATGGCGCGCCCGGAACACGCACTTCGATCGCGTCGAAATGGCTGCGTACGTAGCTGGCGTTGATGTGGGTGAGCGGCACATCCAGCGCTGCACCGGGGCCGCCCACTTTCTTGGTGGAGGGCACGATGGACAGCGCATTCGCGGGCTGCCCGGTCTTCTCTTCGGCCTGGCCCTTGGCGTAGGCGTTGCGGTCGCCATACCAGCCCAGCAGTTCGCGCATGGCGTAGCCGCCGGGCACATGCCACAGCGCGCCGTGTTCCAGCTCACCGGCCGCGCCCACGATGGCGCCTTTGCCATAGGTCTCGATGCGCTCGGCAGGCACCGCCATGGCCTTCAGAAGGCGCTGGGCCATGTCCAGCCCCACGTCCTGCAGCGCGTCCATCATGGGGAGGATGTCGGGCTCGTACCGCCCCGCAAAGGGGTTGGTCAGCACCGCGCCGATGGCACCACGCAGCAGCGGCACATCGGCCACCGGCCCGAATTCGTGCCGGATTTCCTCAAGATGGGTGAAAACGCGTCGTATCTGGATCATTCTGGAGACCTGTGCATTTCGTTAAGCAAATACTGAACCAACTTCCGATTCCACCGCCGGATACCGGGGCCATACCGCATCCGCCAGCGCCTGGGGCGCCGAGGTCGCCACCAACCGCCCCTGGCACGCCAGCAGCGCAAACCACAGCAAGCCGCTGGACTGCAATTCTTGCGCTTTTTGCAGCCCCTGGTGCAATGCCCGGGCCACCAGCTCCTTGGGCAAGGCAGGGACATCCACGGTGACAGGAATGGCACCCAGGTCACTGTCGTCCCGCACCTGCCACGCGGGCCTGCGAACAATCCGCGCATCGGCCACATCCACCGCGTTGGCCACGATGGTTGCCGCCGCATCGGCCTGCGCCGCCGTACGCGTCAGCACCGTCACGCTGTCGGCAATGCCCAGCGACTGGCTGCGCCCGCGCCAGCCGCTGGTGGCCACACCGCGCACCGGCATGGCGCTGTCGATGCGGATCTGCCCATCCAGCACCAAACCGTTGCGCAACTGTGCAGCATTCAGTGCGGCGATGTCAGCGTACACCCCCACCGTGACCGACTGGCTGGGCGCCAAGTGCAGCGCAATGTCGCCGCCGTTGTTGACCCAGGCGCGGTCTATGCCCGGCTGCTCGTAGCACGCCAGAATCTCCTGCGCCACTGCACCCGCCACCGCCGCCATCGGCGTGATGAAGCCTGCGCGGTAGGGACTGCAGGCGGCCCACATGCGACGCGCCACCACGCCCTGCAACGTGCAGCGCTCACCCACCGGCGCCCGCAGGCCGGGGAGTTCATTCACCAACTCCTGCAGCAGCCCTTCAAAACGTTGCCACGCGCGTTCGTGCGCCTGGGCCACGGCGTCGCGCACCCCTTCGGCCTGGAGGATGAGGTCCATCGGACCATGCTGGAAATGCCAGCGGCCATCGGACAGGAGCTTGCGAGCGGCTTGCATGTGCGTTTCAGTACTCACCGCAGGGCGCACCGCCCGCAGCCGTAAACACCGGCGCGGCCCACGCCAGAGACGCCGAGCAAGGGCCGCCCCGCAGCGAGGGTATCGTCCCCCTGGAGGGGGAAGGCGCGAAGCGACTCAGGGGGTGTTTCATATCAACCCAGCAGAGGTGGGCGACCCAGCGGCCACGGATTGGCGGCGGGCAAGGTCTGCCACACGCGCGCCTGCGGTGCACCATCGTTGTGCCACGCACCGCGCTCCAGCACTTCGCGCAGGCTGCGGATCTGTTCGGTGTGGCCACCCAGCGCTTCGTAGTCCGCACGGCGCATGCTGAACTCGATGGGCGCCACGATGGCGGGCGTGGGCACAGTGCCAAAGCTGTTGTCCGGCATGCGCAGCACGTCGGCCATCACGGTGATACCGCCGCCCGGCCATACATAGGCGGGGGCACCGCCACAGGTCACGTTGACCAGCGCATTCTTGATGGAGCGCGTGAGCAGCACCGGGTTCTCGGTAACCCCTGCGCGCAGGCTACCGCCGGCTCCGCCGAGGAACAGCACAGACGCCAGCGAGGGCTCGCAGTTTTCGCCGATGCGGTCCACGATACGGCGCACCTCGGCAGGCATCTCGGCCTCGACCGGATGGAGTTGCTCGTCCAGCACGTACCAGGAGGCATGCTCCCCGGTGGTGGAGGTCATCAACAAGCGCAGCCCCGGCCAGGCCACGGATTCGTCCCAGCCCTCGATGATGGACAGCGGGTCGGCAATGTCGGTGCCGCCCCAGCCGATGCCCGGGTTGGCTACCTGAAAGTAACGGCCCGGTGTGGACTTGCGCCCGCGCATCTGGATGCCCGAGGGCTTCATGTCCAGGCAACGGCCCGCCTGGTGCTCGGTGAGCACGCCGGTGATGTGGTCGTCCACCACCACCACCTCGTCCGCATGGCCGAAGAACTGGCGCGCAAAGATGCCAATGGCCGCCGAGCCGCAGCCCACGCGCATGCGCTGCTCAGCCACACCGTTGACGATGGGCGCACGCCCGGCCTGGATCACGAGCTGCGAGCCGCCGTCGATGGTGAACTCCACGGCCTGCTTGTTGCCCAGCAGCTGCATCATCTCGGCGGTGATGCGGCCTTCCTTCTTGGTGCCACCCGTGAGGTGGTGTACGCCGCCCAGCGACAGCATCTGCGAGCCGTATTCCGCCGTGGTCACATGGCCCACCACCTCGCCCTTGCAGCGCACGTTGGCCTGCTCGGAGCCGAGGAAGCGGTCGGTGTCGATCTTCACCTTGAAGCTGCAGTAGCTGAAGATGCCCTCGGTGACCACGGTGACCATGTCCACGCCATCCGTCTGGGAGCCCACGATGAAGGGCGCCGGCTTGTAGTCTGGGTAGGTGGTGGACGAGCCCACGCCCGTCACGAACACCTCTTCAGACAGCAGCAGGTCGCCGTTCCATGCGGGTTCTGAAGCCACTGCGGTCTCAGCGTCTTGTGCAGCCGTGGCGCGGCCCGCAAACGGCACCAGTGTGGCCTCGCCCGCCTCCAGCGTCTTGCGCAACAGCACCACCGGGTCCAGCCGTAAGAGCACACCCGCCTGGTTGGCGTAGCGGTCGCAAGCACCTGCGCGGCCTTCGGAAATCTGGCACAGCACCGGGCACGCATTGCACTCGACCTTGGCAGCGTTCATGCGCTCGTTGCGAGGCCGGGCGCGCTCGAGCACCTGCGGCAGATCTGGCGCATCCATGCCAGGTAGCCCGTCGGTCTTGGTGTGTTCAGTCATCGTGGCGGCCCATTCATTGCATTGTGGCAAGTGCTTGTACGCGCATTGCATTTTGTGTAGCATTCACTTAACTTAAATGTTGTGAACACTACATTCGATGTCAATGTAGCGGAATCAACCAGACTCTGCAATGGTGTTTTTGCGCCCCCAAAAATGGTGCATGAGGAGCCCCAAAATGACGCACGTTGTGACAGACGCCTGCATTCGGTGCAAGTACACCGACTGCGTCGATGTGTGCCCTGTCGATTGCTTCAAGGAAGGGCCGGAATACCTGGTCATTGACCCGGACGAATGCATCGACTGCGCGGTGTGCATTCCGGAGTGCCCGGCCAACGCCATCTATGCAAAAGACGACCTGCCCGAAGGCATGGAAATCTTTCTGCAGTTCAACAAAAAGCTGGCGCCCACGCTGCCCACAATCACCAAAAGAAAAGCGGCTTTGCCAGATGCGGAACAATGGAGGGTTGTGAGCCACAAGCTTTCAGGCCTGAACATTGCGCTGTAGAGCGCTTGTGGCCCTGAATTTGAGCCAGCTTCAGCCAGATTTCTTATTTGTTTCCAACTTTTCCATCTAACGCACCATGAGCGCCTTTCTTGAAGAACGCGTCCTGTCCGTCCACCACTGGACGGACCGCCTTTTCTCCTTCACCACCACGCGCGACACCGCGCTACGCTTCTCCAATGGCCATTTCACGATGATCGGCCTGCGTGGCGAGAACGGCAAACCGCTGCTGCGCGCCTACAGCATTGCCAGCGCCAACTACGAAGAACACCTCGAATTTCTGTCGATCAAGGTGCCCGACGGCCCGCTGACCTCGCGCCTGCAGCACATCCAGGTGGGCGACACCATCGTGGTGGGCAAGAAGCCCACGGGCACGCTGCTGATCGACTACCTGCTGCCCGCCAAGCGCCTGTACATGCTCTCCACCGGCACGGGCGTGGCCCCGTTCCTGAGCCTGATGCGCGACCCCGAGACCTACGAAAAGTTCGAGGAAGTCATCCTGGTGCACGGCGTGCGCGAGGTGAAGGAACTGGCCTACCACGACTACATCACCGAGGAGCTGCCAAAGCACGAGTTCCTGGGCGAGATCGTGAGCAAGCAGCTCAAGTACTACCCCACCGTGACGCGCGAGCCCTTCAAGAACCAGGGCCGCGTGACCACCGTGATCGAAAACGGCCAGCTGGCGCGCGACCTGGGCCTGCCCGCGCTGAACCCTGCGGAAGACCGCGTGATGATCTGCGGCAGCCCCGAGATGCTGCGCGACCTGAAGCACATGATGGAAGAGCGCGGCTTCAAGGAAGGCAACACCACGAAGCCGGGTGACTTCGTGATCGAACGCGCGTTCGCAGAGCAGTGATCCCCGGCGGCCCCGCCCTGGGGGCCCGCCTCATCCACCAGGACCCGCCATGTCTGCCACCCCCACCAAGACCCGGACCGCGTCCCCCCGCGCAGCCTCTGCCCGCAAGACGGGCGTGCGCGAGCAGGCCGCACAGACCACGCGCGACAACATCCTGAAGGCGGCGACCAAGGTGTTCGCCCGCTATGGCTACGAAGGCGGCAGCGTGGAGAAGATCTCCAAGGCGGCCAAGTCCTTCGACCGGATGATCTACTACTACTTCGGCAGCAAGGAAGGCCTGTTCATCGAGGTGCTGGAGGAAACCTACCGGCGCATGAACGATGCGGAATCCAAACTGGACCTGGACACCGCCAAGCCGGTGGAGGCGCTGCAGGCGGTGATCCGCTTTGTGGTGGGCTACTACCGCAAGAACCCCGAGTTCATCACGCTGCTCAACACCGAGAACCTGCACAAGGGCAAGCACATCTCCAAGTCGATGCGGGCCCGCGAATACTCGTCGCCCGCCATCGAGGTGATCCGCCGCGTGCTCGAAAGCGGCCAGGCGCAGGGCCTGTTCCGCAAGGACGTGTCGGCGCGCGATGTGTACCTGCTGATCGCCGCCACGGGCTACTTCTACATGTCCAACCGGCACACGCTCTCAGCTTTTCTGGGCGAAGACCTGGAGACGGCCGGGGCGCTGGCGCACTGGGAGTCCTTTGTCATCGACAGCGTGCTGCGCACCGTGGCACCCGGCCCCAGCCTGCCCAGGGGCAGGGTCGCAGCGACCTGATTCAACAAGAGATTTTTCCCTGCGGGGTGCCGCGTGGTGCCCCGCCCACCACCCCACGAGGAGAATCCATGGCAGAAGCAGCAGCAAGCGGCAAATCGGGCAAGGTCGTCATCCAGAACATCGGTCTTTTGTTGTCGGGCGACCTGGACCGCCCCATCCTCGACGCCGACACCATCGTGGTGAATGACGGCCTCATCGTGGCCGTGGGCCGCTACAAGGACTGCGACACCGACCACGCCAACACCGTGATCGACGCGCGCCAGACCTGCGTGGCGCCGGGCCTGATCGATAGCCACGTGCACCCGGTCTTTGGCGACTGGACGCCGCGCCAGAACCAGATCGGCTGGATCGACTCGACCATGAACGGCGGCGTGACCACCATGGTCTCGGCCGGTGAAGTGCACCTGCCCGGCCGACCCAAGGACATTGTGGGCCTCAAGGCCCTGGCCATCACCGCGCAGCGCTCGTTCGACAACTTCCGCCCCGGTGGCGTGAAGGTGATTGCAGGCGCCCCGGTCATCGAGAAAGGCATGACCGAGCAGGACTTCAAGGACCTGGCCGACGCGGGCGTGACGCTGCTGGGCGAAGTGGGCCTGGGCTCCGTCAAGGCGGGCTACGAGGCCCAGCAGATGGTGGCCTGGGCGCGCAAGCACGGCATCCAGAGCACCATCCACACGGGCGGCCCGTCCATCCCGGGCTCCGGCCTGATCGACAAGGACGTGGTGCTGGAGGCCGACGCCGACGTGATCGGCCACATCAACGGCGGCCACACCTCCCTGCCCTGGAAGCATGTCTGCGAGCTGTGCGAGAAGTCGTCCCGCGCCATCGAGCTGGTGCACAACGGCAACGAGAAGATCGCCATCCATGCCGCGCGCGCGGCCATTGAACTCAAGTGCCCGCACCGCGTGATCCTGGGCACCGACGGCCCGGCCGGCTCGGGCGTGCAACCCCTGGGCATGCTGCGCATGATTGCGCTGATATCGAGCTTTGCCGACATCCCCGCCGAACTGGTGTTCTGCTTTGCCACGGGCAATACGGCGCGCATCCGTAACCTGAACTGCGGCCTGATCGAGGTGGGTCGCGCGGCGGATTTCGTTTTCATGGACCGTGCCCAGCACACCGCCGGTGCCACGCTGCTGGAGAGCGTGCAGCTGGGCGACATCCCGGGCATTGGCATGGTGATGATCGACGGCCTGGTGCGCTGTGGCCGCAGCCGCAATACGCCGCCTGCCACTGAAATCCCTGTGGTGCTGTAGCCCGCGCCGCACACAAAAAGCAAAGCCCGCGAAAGCGGGCTTTGCTTTTTCCCTACCTGGCTCAGTAGGTGTCCGACACCCGCACAGTGCCCGGCTGGGGCTGTGGCTGCGCATAGGGGTCTGCAGCACGGGCCGAGCCGCCCTGGTCCACGCGGAAGCCCTTGCCCTGCAGCACCACGGGCGTGCCTACAGCGGTGGGTTCTGCGCGCTGGAAGTGGCGCAGCGAGCCATCCTCCATGCGCACGGCGACCTGGTACACGGTGGTGGTGCGCGTGCGCTCTTCCACCTTGTGGCCCACATAACCGCCGCCCACAGCGCCCAGCACGGTAGCAGCGGTGCGGCCGCTGCCCTTGCCGATCTGGTTGCCCACCACGGCGCCCAGCACGCCACCAGCCACCGCGCCCACGCCCGTGGCGGGAGCGGCTTGTTGCACGGCCTGCACCGATTCGACCCGGCCGCAGCTGCGGCACACCGGTGCGGCAGCCCGCACGGGCTGCGCGGGGCCTGCACCCAGGGGGGCGCCCTGGCCGCCCGGCATCTCTGCAGGGCGCTGTGCAGCCTGGCCTTGTGGCGTCCGGCCATTTGCTACTCTATTGATAGCTGACTGGGCATACTGGTCGCGCGCAGAAGGCCTTTTTTCTTCAATAATTTCTGACTCTGGCGTACGAGGCGCGGCGGCCAGCTGCGCGGGGGCCATGGCCGGGGCGGTGGCTACAGCGGGCGCGCGTTGTTGCTGCCACACGAGGGTAGCGCCTAACGCCAGCACGCTCACGCCCAGCACGCCAATGGCGGCCCACATCCATTTCAGGGCGGGCCCGGCAGGGGCGGTGGCGGCACCGGGGGCCAGGGGGGTGGAGGGTCGTACGGTCAGGTTCATGGTGGTGTCCTTGCAGGTGGGTGGCGGGTGGTGGACTCTGCAGCAATCCCCCACCAACGCCCCGAAGCGCCCGAAGGTACACAGGCTGTGCCCCCGCCACGCTGCGGCTTTGTAAAGAGCCGTAAACGCCTGTTGCATTGTTTTGGGGGCGCAGATGCCGCGTTACTGGGCCCAGCGCACGCGCCGCCGCGCGGGGCCCGGGCCACACCACCGCACACAGACTTGCCAATGTTTACAACCGGGCGGCCCCCACCCGGTACCCGCATCCGCCACCCGGCGCACGATCTCGCAGGTGACAGCACAGGTTTTACAGGGGACCGGGCCGCGACTAGCATGAAGCACTGATGCCTGACACACCGCCACCGTGCAGCGCCAGGCAGCCTGCCCCGTCACCGCACCATACACCTGCGCCCGCTCTTCTCCTCCCCAGCACCCGAGCAGCAGCTCCGGCGGCGCGTGGCAATTCCCCTTTCTTTCTCTTTCTCTCTTCACGAAAGCGATTCCCATGAGCGTCAAGCAACTCTTCGATCTCACCGGCCAGGTCGCCCTGGTCACCGGCGGCTCGCGCGGCCTGGGCCTGCAGATGGCCGAGGCCCTGGGCGAAATGGGCGCCAAACTCGCCATCACCGCGCGCAAGGCCGATGAGCTGGCCGAGGCCAAGAAGCATCTGGAGGCGCAGGGCTACGAGGTGCTGACCGTGGTGAACGACCTGCAAAAGACCGAGGACATCCCCGGCCTGGTGGACCAGGTGGTCGAGCGCTTCGGCACCATCGACATCCTGGTCAACAACGCGGGCGCCACCTGGGGCGCCAAGGCCGAGGACTACCCCGACGCCGCCTGGCACAAGGTGATGGACCTGAACGTGAGCGCGCCGTTCTTCCTGTCGCGCGAAGTGGGCAAGCGCTGCATGATCCCGCGCGGCAAGGGCTCGATCATCGTCACGGCCTCGGTGGCCGCGCTCAAGGGCACGCCCCCGGGCATGAACACCATTGCCTACAACACCTCCAAGGCCGCCGCGCTGCACTTTGCGCGCACGCTGGCGTCCGAATGGGGGCACTACGGCGTTCGCGTCAATGCGATCTGCCCCGGCTTCTTCCCGAGCAAAATGGCCAGCGGCCTGATTGAAAAGCTGGGCCCTGCGATGATCGAGCGCACGCCCCTGCGCCGCATTGGCGGCGAAGAGGACCTCAAGGGCGCGGTGGTTTTCCTGGCGTCCAACGCCTCGCGGCACATCACGGGTGAGTCCATCGTGGTGGACGGTGGTGCCAGTTTGATTTGAGCCCCCTGAGGCGCTGCGCGCCTTCCCCCTCAGGGGGACGACGGCCTTTGCTGCGGGGCGGCCCTTGCTGGCCGTCCCTCGCCTGGGTTGCGCCCTGTTTTGCCCGGCCTGTACCCTGCACGAACCAACCCAGAGTTCCGTAACCCATGTCCGACCGCCACCTCGCCCATTGGCCGCCCGGCCTGCCCTGCCACCTCACGCTGCCGCAGACCCATCTGTTCCACAACGCCGAGGTGTCGGCCGCGCGCTACCCGGACAAGCCTTTTCTGGTGTTCTACGACACGCTGGTGACCTTCCGCCAGTTCCAGCAGCAGGCGGAGCACATCGCGGGCTTCTTGCAGCAGGTGTGTGGCGTGAAGGCGGGCAACCGGGTGCTGCTGTACATGCAGAACAGCCCGCAGTGGATTCTGGCGTTTTACGGCATCCTGCGCGCCAATGCGGTGGTGGTGCCGGTGAACCCTATGAACCTCACTGACGAGTTGCGCCACTACGTGCAAGACAGCGGCGCCACCGTGGCCTTTGTGCCGCAGGACCTGCATTCGCAGGCCCAGCCGCTGGTGGATGTAGCGGGCGGTGAGCCTGGCGAAGGCAAGCTTCAGCACCTCATCGTGGCCGCGTACAGCGACTACCTGCAGGTGCCCACCGACCTGCCCGTGCCCGCATTCGTATCGGCGCCGCGCCAGGCCATTGATGCCCCGGGCGTCACGCTGTGGAGCGACATGCTGGCGCAGCAGCGCACCCCCGGCCCCATCACCACCGGGCCGGACGACCTGTGCGTGATGCCCTACACCTCGGGCACCACGGGCCACCCCAAGGGCTGCATGCACACGCACCGCAGCGCCATGAGCACGCTGGTGGGCGGCGTGCAGTGGTTTGCGCGCACGCAGGATTCAATCTACCTCACGGTGCTGCCGCTGTTCCACGTCACCGGCATGTCGGGCAGCATGAACGGGCCGCTGTTTGTGGGCGCCACGGTGGTCGTGCTGCCGCGCTGGGACCGTGACGCGGCTGCCCAGCTCATCCAGCGCTACCGGGTCACCATCTGGCAGGCCATCTCGACCATGGTGGTGGACTTTCTGGCCAACCCGCGCATCGCCGACTACGACATCCGCAGCATCCAGGCCATACGCGGCGGCGGCGCCGCCATGCCCAAGGCCGTGGCGCAGCGCCTGAAGGACCTTACCGGGCTCGACTACGTGGAAGGCTACGGCATGTCCGAAACCATGGCCGCCACCCACATCAACCCGCCCCACCGCCCCAAGCCACAGTGCCTGGGCATTCCGGTGTTCGACGTGGACTCCCGCGTGGTGGACCCGGCCACGTTCGCCGAGCTGCCCCCGGGCGAGATTGGCGAGATCGTGGTGCACGGCCCGCAGGTCATGCTGGGCTACTGGAACAACCCGCAGGCCAGCGCCGACAGCTTTGTGACGCTGGACGGCAAGCGCTTCTTGCGCACGGGCGACCTGGCGCAGGTGGACGAGGACGGCTACTTCTTCATGGTGGACCGGCTCAAACGCATGATCAATGCATCGGGCTTCAAGGTCTGGCCCGCCGAGGTCGAGGCCATGATGTACGGCCACCCCGCCATCCAGGAGGTGTGCGTGATCGCCGCGCGCGACGCGCGCCGGGGCGAGACGGTGAAGGCCCTGGTCGTGCTGCGCGACGCCTTCAAAGGCCAGGTCAGCGAGCAGTCCATCATCGACTGGAGCCACGAACACATGGCCGCCTACAAAAGCCCGCGCATCGTGCAACTGGTGGACAGCCTGCCTAAGTCCGGCACGGGCAAGGTGCAGTGGCGCGAGCTGCAGGAGCAGGAGCGCAGCCGCACTGCCGGGGCTGCGACCTGAGCGGCGGCGCATGACATTTCGAGCAATAGCTACTGTTTTGATAGCTACAAGCGCCTGACTGTCGCGCGCAAACGGTCAAAAATCTTTTGAAATTTCACTGCCCCACCCCATGCATCCCACCGCCCTCGCCCGCCTGCGCTCCGTGCTGCAAACCCATGTGGACCAGAGCCTGCTGCCCGGTGCCGTGGCGCTCATCCACCACCAAGGCCACACGGTGCTGCACACGGCGGTGGGCCACCAGCGCCCGCCCAGCGCCGAATCGGCGGTGCCCGCGATGGCGCCCGACACGGTGTTTCGCATCTACTCCATGACCAAGCCCATCGCCTCGCTGGTGGCGATGATGCTCATGGAAGAAGGCCGCCTGCTGCTCTCGCACCCCGTGGCGCACTACCTGCCCGCGTTTGCCGGCCAGCGCGTTTACGACGAAGCCACCGGCACCACCGCCCCCGTGCAGCGCGAGGCCACGGTGCACGACCTGCTGCGCCACACCGCCGGCCTGAGCTACGCGTGGGAGGCGGGCACCGTGCCCGACGCCTACCGCGCCGCCCGCGTCGGCTCGCGCCGCCACAGCAATGCGGATCTGGTCGCGGCACTGGGCCCCTTACCGCTGGTCCACCAGCCCGGCACCCGCTGGGAATACAGCCGCGCCACCGACGTGCTGGGCGCGGTGCTAGAGGTGATCGAGGGCGAAAGCCTGGGCGCCATCCTGCAGCGCCGGGTGTTCGGCCCGCTGAGCATGCACGACACCGGCTTCTCAGTGCCCGCCGCGCAGCAGCACCGCCTGGCCGAAGCCTTTGAGCGCGACCCGCAGACCGGGCTCGGCATGCCACTGATCGACGTGACCGCGCCCCCCGTGTTCGAGTCGGCCGGTGGCGGGCTGGTGTCCACCGCCAGCGACTACGCGCGCTTCTTGCAGCTCATGCTGGGCCGGGGCACGGCCCCCGGGCCCGATGGCCTTGGCGCCCCTGTTCGCTTGCTGGGCCGCGCCAAGGTGGACTTCATGACCGCCGACCACCTGGGTAGTCTGCCCGTGGCGGGCGACATCCTGCCCACCGGCTACGGCTTTGGCCTGGGCGTGGCCGTGCGCACCGCCACCGGCCAGGCCACGCGCCCGGGATCGGCCGGACACTACAGCTGGAGCGGCCTGGGCGGCACCTTCTTTTTTGTGGACCCTGCGGAAGACCTGTTCGCCATCCTGCTCACGCAGGCGCCGGGCCAGTTGCGGTACCTGTGCGAGCTGTACCCGGCGCTGGTGTATGCGGCACTGTGATTAGGACACCCCCCTAAGCGCACGCCAACGTGCAGCCGCCAGAGGCGGTAGCCCTTCAGGCTGTCCAAGCCTGCGCAGGCAGGCTTTGAGCTGCGGCCCTCAGCCCCCCGCTTCGCGCTGCGCGCGGGCAGGGGGACGACGCCCTCGCTGCGGGGCGGCCCTTGCTCGGCGTCCCTGGCGGGGGCAGCGCCAGTTGCAAAGGCTACGCTCTACGCCCGACGCCAGAGGGGCAGGCTTACACTCAACGCCCAGTCACGGCACGCAACACAGCCCCATCCGCAGTACGCAAGCCCGTCCCCCAGACCTCTTTTTTGAACCTATGCAGATTCGCTGCGCACTGGTCGGCATGCCCGGCTCGGGCAAATCCACCGTCGGCCGGCAACTGGCCCACCGCGCGGGCGTGCCCTTCATCGACCTGGACCACCGGCTGGAACAGACCCTGGGCACCACCATCCGCAGCTTCTTCGAAGCCGAGGGTGAAGCCCGCTTCCGTGACCTTGAAGCCCAGGTGCTGGCCGACGTGGCCCGCCAGCCCGGCGGCATGGTCCTCTCCACCGGCGGCGGCGCCGTGCTGCGCCCGGAGAACCGCGAAGTCCTGCGCCAATTCGGCAACGTGCTGTACCTGCGCGCCTCGCCCGAAGAAATCTTCAAGCGCGTCAAACACGACAAGACCCGCCCCCTGCTGCAAGGCGGCAACCCCATGGACAAGCTGCGCGACCTCTACGCCCAGCGCGACCACCTGTACCGCGAAACCGCCCACTACGTGATCGAGACCGGGCGGCCATCGGTGCACACGCTGGTCAACATGGTGATGATGCAGCTTGAGATGGCGGAGAGTGCGGGTGGGACGGGGTCGCACTGAAGGCGCAAGACAATTTGCGGCTCCAAGCACGGTTAAAGGCCACCAACACACCAACGGCGGACAACGGCCACAGGACTAAACCGCTCGCGCGGTAGCCCGCCGCGAAGGCCCTGACAGTAACTACACATCGCGCCCCTGTCTATGTTGGCGAGCGAGGCAATCGGCCTCTTTCTTCGACAGGAGCGCGATCATGATCTC